>NZ_LMRC01000001.1:0-472239 GCF_001425565.1 Methylobacterium sp. Leaf466
TGTCAAACAGCGTTGAACATTGACCCTGGATCGGCGTCGAACTTTGACCCCCCGGATGGGTATGGCGGGGCGCCCCTGATCAGCCCGGCGAAGCGGGTCGGGGTGGCGCAGCCGGGCTGATCAGGGGTCCAGCAGGCGGGACGTGTGCGCCGGCCTCAGGCGCGGTTCTTGAAGCGCCAGCTCTCGTTGCCGGTCTCGACGATCTCGCAATGGTGGGTGAGCCGGTCGAGCAGCGCCGTGGTCATCTTGGCGTCGCCGGCGAACACGCTTGGCCATTCCCCGAAGGCGAGGTTGGTGGTGACCACGATCGAGGTGGTCTCGTAGAGCTTGCTGATCAGGTGGAACAGGAGCTGGCCGCCCGACTGCGCGAACGGCAGGTAGCCGAGTTCGTCGAGCACCACGAAGTCGAGTCGGGCGAGATGGTCGGCGATGCGGCCCTGCCGGCCAGCGCGCGCCTCGGCTTCGAGCCGGTTGACGAGGTCGACGACGTTGTAGAACCGGCCCCGCGCGCCATCCCGGATGCAGGCCCGTGCGATGGCGATGGCCAGATGGGTCTTGCCGGTACCGGTGCCGCCGACGAGCACGACGTTGCGCTGGTGAGCCAGGAACTCGCCGCCGGCGAGGTCACGCACCAGCCCCTCGTTGATCGGGGTGCCGTCGAAGGCGAACTCGGCGATGTCCTTGGCCAGAGGCAGCTTGGCGATCGTCATCTGGTAGCGGATCGAGCGTGCCTGCTTCTCGGAGATCTCGGCCTGGAGCAGGTCGCCGACGATCTGCTGCGGTTCGTGGGTGCGCTTGAGCGCGACCTTGATGATCTCGTCGTAGGCCGCCTTCATCCCGAAGAGCTTCAGCTCGCCCATGGTGGCGAGGATGTTCTGGCGTTCCATCATGGGGGGCTCCTCAGGCTGTCGTAGCGGGCGCAATCCGCGACCGGCTCGTGGCGCAGCCGCAGGCTCTCGGGCGTCAGGATGGTGACGGGCGCGGTCGGCTCGCGCTGCCGGGCGAGGATGTTGAGGACGACGTCGGCCGAGTGCACGCCCTCGCGCAGCGCCTCGGCACAGGCCGCCTCGACGGCCTGCAACCCGTCGCCGAGCACGGCGGTGAGGATCTCCACCATCTGCCGGTCACCTCCGGCACTGCCAGCGAGCTTGCGTCGGACCCGGTCAAGGGCGGGAGGCAGGACCCAGTCCTTGAACGGTGCGCCGTTCCGGAGCGCGCCGGGCTTGCGGGCCAGCACTGGGACATAGTGCCAGGGATCGAACACGGTCTGATCCCGCCCGAAGGCGCGCTCATGCTCGGCGACGACGCGCCCGTCCTGCCGGATCTCGACGCGCTCGGCGTAGGCCCGCACCTCGACCGGCCGGCCGATGGCGGAGGCCATGACCGAGTAGCGGTTGTTGTCGAAGCGCACGAGGCAGGTCGTGGACACCGAAGCGGTGACGGCATGGAAGCCGTCGAAGCGGCCGGCATAGGGGACGAGGGCTGCCCGCTCGGCCTCGAACCGCTCCCAGACGGTGCGCTCGCGCTCCTCAGGATGGGGATGGGTCTTGGCGTAGGCGATCACCCCATCGAGCAGGAGCGCGTTCAGCTCCTCGTAGCTCTTCACCCGGACACGCGGGGTGAAGAAGCGCTCGCGCACCAGCCCGACCTGGTTCTCGACCTGCCCCTTCTCCCAGCCCGAGGCCGGCGTGCAGGCGACCGGATCGACGAGGTAGTGTGAGCACATCTGCAGGAAGCGACGGTTGTAGGCGCGCTCGCGCCCGACGAAGATCGTCTCCACCGCAGTCTTCATGTTGTCGTAGATGCCGCGCTGGCAGGTGCCGCGGAAGAACGCGAACGCCCGGTCGTGAGCGTCGAACACCATCTCCTGGCTCTCGCGCGGATAGGCCCGCACGAACAGCATGCGCGAGTGGCAGAGGCGGACGTGGGCGACCTTGACCGTGACGGTCGTGCCGCCGATCAGCACGATCTCGTGGCTCCAGTCGAACTGGTAGGCCTCGCCCGGGGCGAAGATGAGCGGCACGAAGGCCTGAGCCGTGACCGAAGCGCGCTCACGCTTCCAGATTTTGGCATAGCGCCGAACGGCATCGTAGCCGCCCTCGTAGCCGAGCCCGCGCAGCGCCTCGTAGATCCGGATCAGCGTCAGCCGCTCGCGGGCGGACTTGCCGGCGTTGGTGGTCAGCATCCGATCGAGATCGTCGCGCCACGGTCCGAGCTTGGGCAGCGGCTGCACTTCGCGCTCGTAGGCGAAGGTGGTGGCCCCCGACCGGATGACCTTCCGGACCGTGTTGCGGGAGACGTGCAGGTCGCGGACGATGTCCTTGATCGCGCGGCCGCGGGTGAAGAACTCGCGCCGGATGCGCGCAATCGTGTCCACGCCCTTCATCCCCCTACACCACCCTTCCGGCCGTACCGGAGAGCAGTCTGCGAGAACGAGGTTAGGGGGTCAGAATTGGACGCCGATCCCCCACCTCACGGGGTCAAAGTTGCACGCCGAAACACACTGGGACCACGCCGAGGAGGTAATGACCCGCGTCCTGGCGCAGATCGAGGAGCANCCCTTCCGGCCGTACCGGAGAGCAGTCTGCGAGAACGAGGTTAGGGGGTCAGAATTGGACGCCGATCCCCCACCTCACGGGGTCAAAGTTGCACGCCGAAACACATTGAAGGGCTTGGACAAGCCCTCGTCCGGGGTGACGTTCAGGACGTCGATCGACCCGTTCGTCAGGGTGATGCCTTTGTCCGCGAGGACGCTTGCGAGGTTGGTCTCGAGGACGGCGAGGGCTTCGGCCGAGGTGGTCGCCGGCGCCGACCTCACGGCCTCGTAGGCATTGGTGACCAGCGCCAAGTCGCCGAGGATGTCCGCGGATCCGGCGAGCCTGAGGGCGGCGGCGATGGCGGCCGGGTTGTCCAGGCTCGCGTCGACGACGAGGTTCGAGATGGTGCGCGGATCCGCGTCGGTGACGCTGCCGGCGATCGGGTAGCCGGAGCTCGCGAAGCTGGGATCGAGCAGATGCGGCATGGGTTGGCCGGACGCCCCCCAGGTCTCCCGGCCCGGCACGATGTTGTTGTAGGTGCCGTCCACGGTGCGCAGGCCGTACGGGGTGTGGGGGTCGGGAACGGCGCGGGGCGCGTCCGGCAGCCCCGACCAGTTGCCGCCCGTGTCGTAAAGGGCGCGGTCCGTCAGGAGTTCGCCGGTGGCGGCGTCGACCCTCAACTCGGTCAGCTTGACGCCGCTCGCGTGGGCTTCGGCGATCTTGATCTGCCTCAAGATGAAGGTCAGATCCTGCTGGTTGAGATGGACGGCCATGATACCCTCCGCGCGACGCGGGCGGCATTCGCCGACCCGGTCAAATGCGAGGACCGTCCTGTGTTCAGGCCGGCTTCCCCAATCGACGCGAAGGTTTCATTTCCGAATCCTGAATGATATTTGTAAAAACACTCCTCACTGGGGGAAATACCCTACCCCGAGTGTCTTTCCCTCAGAGTCCGTCCGATAAGTCATGCCGCTCGGCCGAGCCTTCGGACGAGGATCATGACGGCGGCGGCGTAGAGGAAGGCCTGGGCCGAGGCGAGGGTCGCCTCCGGGTCTTTCCAAAGGCGACGGTTGCGGCTGATGCGGCGGTCGACGAGGCGCTTCGACCGACCCGCTCGCGGTCCGCCATGACGAGGTGATGGTTGATCCGGCCGAACAGACCGTCGTCGCGCCAGCGCGCAAAGGAGCCGAACGTCGTGCTGCGCGGAGGCAAGTCCTTCGGGATCATCCGCCACGCGATGCCGCCGCGCAGCACGTGGAAAATAGCGTTCAGAATCTTTCGCATCGTCCAGACAGGCGGACGACCGCACGAGGCCGGCTCCGCATCAGCGGCGCGATTACGGCCCGCTTACCATCCGTCAGGTCGGTTTCGTAGCGCATGTCGGCGCGGCTATGCTGCCGGCGAGTGGCCGGGGTCCACATGGCACTTCCAGGTCAGGCTTCGGCACCCTTCTGGAATCACTGCCATTCCGGCCACTCAACCCCTGCCGGACGTTATCGGACGGGCCCCAATGAAGTCCGGCGGAACGAAAAAGCGACGGCGTATCCGTTGATATCCATAAGGTGTCGCCATACGTAACCAGAATTTCTAAGCACCAATTAGATCCGTTCGATCTCTAAATAACCGATTGTGCCAGCATCATCTTGCGTATATCGCGTGTTCCGGATCGCAGCCGGTGCAATTTCCTGTGCGAAGCCCTGGATCTCGTCAGGCGTGCGGTAGAGAAGGTGCCAGTCCATGAACACTTCCATGTAGGCCTCTTCACGGACACCCCACAAGAAATTCGGGATTAGAAGTCTGCCGCCCTCTTTCAGATGATCGAACAGGACTCGCGTAAGGCGCGCCGCCACCCTGGCATCGAGGTAATCGTACAACCCGGCGGCATAGACGAGATCAAACCGCCCCAGATCAGTCCTGCCCGCCAGGATCTGACGGACGGTCGCCTGCCGCGGCTCGATCGCGCGCGAGACCGAGCGGCAATATCCTTCGACCGTAGCTAGGCTTTCGGCGTCCTGGTCAACGGCGAGCAGCCGTCCGACGCGCCCCTCCTTCAAGGCGATACTTAATTCCGCCTCCCGGAGATGGCCGCTGGCCAGAGACAGGATCGAGGGCATCTCGCGGCGGGCGGCTGCTTCGTCGATCTTCGCGGCCAGAATGGAGCGTCTGTGGCGAACCGCCTCACAGGCCGTCACGTCGACGGTGAAAGTCATGACCGTGCGACCAGCTTTCGTAGCTGCTTCCTGCGCAGGTCTCGCTGCCGGATGGCGATACACGAAGTCGATAAGCCCGGCATCGCCGGGGTACCCGCGCGGCTTCGAGAATGAGTGCCATGTAAAAGGACATTCGTGGACCAGATCTGCGATAGCATGAGAACGAGCAGCTGGCAGCACCGCCTCGCGCCACGTCAGATCGCTGAAAGTTTCCTTTAAAATGCTTAAAAGGTCTATGAGCGTATCTGTCAGTGCCGTGTAGTCGCCGGGATCTGCAAGATCGATAATATCGTTCAAGGCCCGACCGACATCGTCGGCTACAACGGGATAAAGCGCTTCCGGCAGTAAAAGCGAATATTTATTATCGACAACCTGCCGTAAGCCACCCTCCAGAGATCTGAAGTTGCTCAGGCGATTGCGTTCACCAACAAGCGAAAGTCCCCCGCTAGCCATATTTTCAACGCCCTTGCGCACCAACGCTCGGAGAATTCCGGGCGCGCAAGTTAAGGTTAACCAGGGGTTACGGCTTGTCCAGAGTGCGGTGCAAACTTTCCCATTGCGTAAAATTTTTTGAGGTGCGTGCGAGCTGGGGGGGCGAACCCGTTGGCAGTTGGATGCTGCCGTCCCGACCCCCTGTAAACGGCTCACCGGGCTCGGTTTACGGGCGTAGACGCGCAGGTAATGCGAGCTTCACGCAGGCTCTCGCGGCGTAAAGACGCGATGCTCGAAGGTTGTGGACCGAGCCAGCGCATGGACGATCGGCGCCCGAATGGTAGGCGTCTGCTTTCATTCCTTTAGGGTTTTAGGAAATCTGCGCTGCTACCACCGTGTGGGAGGCGCCAGAACGATGGCCACAGCAACGCTAGATCTGCTCGACCAGGAACTCGGAAAGCGTTGGTTCGAGCGTCGCTCGCCTCAGCTCGATGCGGCCTTCGAGGTGCAACACTCGAAAGCCCTGCGCTTGGAGCTCACAAGGGCGTGCCAGTTCGTCGGCATGTTGTACGTCGCGTTCGGGGCGATGGACGCCCTGCTCATCCACGACATGCTCCCCTACATCCTGCCGCTCCGCTTAGCCGTAGGTGCGGTCTACGTGGTCGCGATCGGAATGCAGGTTGGGCGCGGCGTGGGAACGCGCATCCTCGAATTTCAATGCGCGATCGGAATCGTCATCGGCTTCACCGCGTGGCTGCTCCTCGCCTCTCAGAGCAAAGAGACAACGGCAACGCTGTACTATGCCGGCTACGGGCTGATATTTATGCTCGTTGCCAATCTTTTTTTCAATCTCAGCTTTGAGTTCGCGCTTCTATCATCGGGTCTGATATCCGCAGTTTTCCTGATTTGGGCGCTGATGTTCGTCGGCGATACTACTTATATTATATGTTTCGGATCACTATACCTATTCAGTTTTATGTTGACCGTTTTTCTGAACTATAAGTACAATCGCGAGCGCTATCGGGTTCACCTGAATGCATGTCGGGCAGAGTTGCGTCAGCAGGAGATCGTGAAACGTGGCGAAGAGCTCGTTAGGCTGTCGACCACAGACGCCTTGACCGGCCTGGCGAACCGCCGGGCGATCGACGACATCCTGCGAAATCTTTGGCTCGACAGCAAAGAGTCGAACCAAGCGTTCGGCGTTATTCTGATCGATGTCGATTACTTTAAATATTACAACGACCGATACGGGCATCAGCAGGGTGATCGCTGCTTGGCCGGGATCAGTCGCGCGATGTCGAGTATGGCCGAGCCTCGACGCTACGCCCTCGGCCGCTTCGGCGGCGAGGAGTTCGCCGCTCTTTTTGCGGCCGATTCGATGGAACAGGTCGCCGCGTTCGCCGAGGAGATCCGACTGGCGGTCGAGAGCTTGCAGATTGGCCATACGGCGCGCCGCGATCACCTCTCGGCAATCACGGTCAGCATCGGCGCGGCTTTTTCGGGGGATGTTGCCGGCGACAAACCCGAACGGACGGTCACGGCGGCAGATATTGCACTCTATGTGGCGAAGGATGAGGGGCGTAACTGCGTCCGGATCTTTGACCGGCGGATGTTGGAATCCGACGCGGGCGACACCCTCACGGCTGAGATGCTGCGCTCGGCCGTCACGGACCAGCGCATCTCGGCGGCATTTCAGCCCATCGTCGACGTGACGTCCGGCCTGATTTGGGGCGCGGAAGCCCTGATGCGCCTCAAGGACCCACAAGGTCGGGCGATCTCGCCGGACACTTTTATCCCCGTGGCCGAGCGGACGGGTGTCATCCTCGAACTCGGCGAATGGATGCTGCGCGAGGCCTGCGATCTTCTGGCCAGCGAACCCTCGCTTCCGGTCGTCAGCGTCAACGTCTCCTGGCGGCAAATCGAGGACCCAAACTTCGTGGGCGTCATTGTCGCGATTGTCCAGGCCGCCGGGATCGCGCCCTCCCGCTTAGCCCTCGAGATCACCGAGGGTGGCCAGATCAGCGGAAACCCTCGGGTCGCCCTGCTGATGGAACAGCTGTCCGCGATCGGGATCCGCGTTTGGCTCGACGATTTCGGAACTGGGTTTGCCGGCCTGACCTGTCTCAGCGAGTTGCGCTTCGACATGGTGAAAATCGATCGATTTTTCGTTCAGAGTTGCGATACCCCACGGGGCGCAAAGCTTCTGAAAAACATCATCGATCTCGTCAGTAGCTGCGCGCAGCGAACGATTGTGGAGGGCGTCGAGGAAGCGGACCAAGTCGAACTCGTCGCCTCCTTCGGCGTCGACCTATTGCAGGGCTACCACCTTGGGCGTCCGATGTTGAAGCAAGAACTTATCCTGCAGATCGCCAAAAATTATGCAGTGGTGTGACCGCCCTTTCGGCTGCTCAATTCGTACCTTGTCATCCGAACAATTTGCTGATCACGTCGATGTCGTGGCTCCGCTAGAGCCGTGCCCGTTCAGATTGGATCATAGGCATCGTATCCAGCGGCGGTGAGATAGTTTCGGCATTCGTCAGGTCTGAATGCCGCGAAAGCGTCGTGAATGGCGCGGTTCAGGTCGTCGGCGGTTCGCGCTGCGGCGGTCCGGAGCAGGGCTTTCGCTTTGGCGAAGACCTGTTCGATGGGGTTAAAGTCCGGACTGTAGGGCGGGAGATAGAGCACCTGTGCGCCGACCGCCTCGATGGCTTCGCGCACCCCGGCTGATCGGCCCCCACGCGGTGGTCCAAGGGTAAAGTTAGTGCGCGGTAGGCCGCTCCACCACGGGTAGCTTGGCCGGCGGAGCTGGTCGGGCGAGCGCAGCTGGCCAAGCGGAGAACGCTGGCACGAACACCTCGGGTGCCGGCGGCCGGTATCCCAGCGATGCATGTGGGCGCACGCCGTTGTAGTGACGCCTCCAGCTTTCGATCACGATCTGCGCCTCCTTGAGTGTGTAGAAGATCTCGCCATTCAGGAGTTCGTCGCGCAGACGCGCGTTGAAGCTCTCGACGTACCCATTCTCCCACGGTGAGCCTGGCGTGATATAGGCGGTTTTGCTGCCGACCGCGGTGATCCAGGCTTGCACAGCCTTCGCGATGAACTCCGGCCCATTATCCGAACGAATATGGCCCGGTACGCCACGCAGGATGAACAGGTCCGAGAGCACGTCGATGACGTCGATCCCCTTGAGCTTGCGTGCGACCCGGATCGCCAGGCATTCGTGTGTGAACTCGTCGACCACGTTGAGCATCCGGATCTTGCGCCCATCGTGCGTGCGGGCCTCGACGAAGTCGTACGACCAGACGTGATTGCGGTGTTCCGGGCGAAGACGAACACAGGAGCCGTCGTTGTCCCAGATCCGCCCTCGCTTGGGCTGCTTGGCCGGCACTTTCAGCCCCTCNGCGAAGACGAACACAGGAGCCGTCGTTGTCCCAGATCCGCCCTCGCTTGGGCTGCTTGGCCGGCACTTTCAGCCCCTCACGCCGCCAAATGCGTTCGACCCGCTTGTCGTTGACGAACCACCCGGCCGCCTTCAGCAACGCACTGATCTTGCGGTAGCCGTAGCGCCCGTACTTCTCGGCCAACGCCACGAGATCAGTCGTCAGCGCCTCTTCGTCATCGCGGCCCCGCGGTACCTTGCGCTGTGTCGAGCGATGCTGTCCGAGCGCCCGACAGGCGCGGCGCTCGGAGACGGTCATCGTCAGCATGATGTGCTCGACACAGGCGCGTCGGCGCGCGGGGCTCAGAAGTTTCCCCGGGACGCCTCCTGCAAGATCAGCTTGTCGAGGGTGAGATCCGCAATCGCCTTTCGAAGCCGAGCGTTCTCGGTCTCCAGATCCTTCATCCGTCGAACCTGATCCGACTTCAGGCCGCCAAACTCACGCCGCCACCGGTAGTACGTCACTGAGCTCACGCCGAGCGCGCGGATTGCATCGGCCACGCTCTGGCCCTGTGAGATCAGCACATCCGCCTGCCGTAGCTTGGCGACAATCTCCTCAGGATTCGGTTGCTTTGCCATCTTGTCCGTCCTCCAGGCTCAAAAGCCATACCAAAGGGCGGACCACTTCAATGGGGGCTGATCAATCCTTCAATCGGTAAGGTCGCGTTTTTGAGGGAGGCGCGGTCGAGACTTGATCGGATTGCTAAATTGTCCTGCAGAAAAGTTCAGACGTCGTTTGTCAGCTACGCACCGGTCGACGTCGCGGCAACCTGTATGCGGCTAGTCTTAGCCAAATAATACATGCTATAGAGTGAATTGGCAACCGGCGCCCACTCGGAAGCCAGTCATTTCAACGTCCGCTTCGCCAAATCTCCGTCCGAAAGCAGACAGGCAGAAAACCACCCATCCCGGTCAGGCGCATCCGGTCATCGGGCTGCCCAGAAGCGGACGCTCTGAAGGTTCGACAAGGGTCGAAAGCAGCCGGCCGGCCTTACAGCCGGAATGGGTGGAGGCTGTGTGAAAACGCCGGCCCGGCAGGAGAGGGTAGAGTTTTCTTCCCTGGACGGGCAAGCCAGACCCCGTCGCCAGCCCTCCACGCCATCGAAAACGACGCATGAAATGTTGGAACGGCAATAGCGTAAGATTGATCTCCGGTTTCGCGGACTGACTGGGTTTTCACACAGCCTCGGTGGCAACCGGACCTTGGCCTTCCGCCCCGGAGCCGAAGTTCCTCCTCCGTCCCATCCGAGGCGTGATGGCGAGTATCGACCGAGGATCGGCCGGGCGGCTTTTCCGACCTGATCCGGTAGGCTCGGCCCTTCGCACTCGGTTATGCACCGCTCCCCATCGCCACCGGCCTCCAGCGACTGGCCGATGCCCGGCTGATGGCCGCCGCGCCGGAAATAGCCGCAGTGCTGCTCAGGCTCGTGACCTCGCCCGACGTCATTCGCCGCAACCTTTGTGTCCTGCCAGCCGCAGAATCCTTAAAGCTGCGGCCGTCATGGCCGTGTCGTATGGGCGCGGCGCCTGCCTGTGCTAGGTAGCAAGCACCACCGACAAAGCCTTTCGTGCGGGTCCTTGGAAGTGCGGACACTCCTTAACCCAAAAAACCGGTGACGCATTGAGCAACCCTGATCTGTCGGCGCTCATCGTCAAGCAGACCCGCATAGAAACTCTGTCCGATGCGGAGCGCAACGCCTTAGGGCGCCGGCTGACGCAAGCGGTCGTCGGCGTTGGTCCGTCCGACGTCTTCCAGGCGCTGTTCGACATTTCGCCCACCCCCTTCCTCGTGGTGGCCCCGCCCGACTGGACCATCGTCACGGCCAACGAGGCCTACCTTCGCGTGACAGGTACGACACTTGAAGAACAGATTGGACGCCGGCTATTCGACGTCTTCCCGGATGACCCCGATGACCCTGAGGCGGACGGGGTACGCAATCTGACAGCCTCGCTCGAGCGGGTGGTCGCCACGCGGTCGACCGATACGATGGCGGTACAGCGCTACGCATTGCGAGGATCGGACGGGCGCTTCGTCGAACGGTGGTGGACCCCGGTCAACAAGCCGGTTCTCGGCAAGGATGGCGACGTTGTCCTGATCCTCCACCACGTCGAGGACGTTTCCGAGGTGGTGCGGCTGCGCGGCGACGCCGAGGGGCGGGACGAGCTGGCGCGCGGCCAGTTAGTGGTGATCGACCGGCTGCGCGCCTCCGAGGCGGCGTTGCGCGAGAGCGATGCGCGCTTTCGCAACATGGCCGACAACGCGCCGGTGATGATGTGGGTGACCGACCCCAGCGGGTACTGCACCTACCTCAACGCGCGCTGGTACGAGTTCACCGGGCAGGCGCCGGGATCGGGCGAAGGCTTAGGCTGGCTTGACGCCGTTCACCCCGACGACCGTCCGGCCGCCGAACAGGCCTTCGTCTCGGCCAATGCCGAGCGCCGCGACTACCGGGTCGATTTTCGCCTGCGCCGCGCTGATGGCGTCTACCGCTGGACCATCGACGCGGCTGCCGCGAGGTTCACCCCGGACGGTGTGTTCCTCGGCTATGTCGGCTCGGTCATCGACATCGATGAGCGTCGCGAAGCCGAGGACCGGCTGGCGCTGAGCGAGGAGCGACTTCGGCTTGCTCTTGAGGTAGCCGAGATCGGCCAGTGGCACGTCGATAACGACACCGGCGCCATGTTCTGGCCGCCGCGTATCAAGGCGATGTTCGGGATATCGCCGGACGTGCCAGTCACGTTGGACGACTTCCACAACGGCGTTCACCCTAAAGACCGGGAGAAGATCCGTGCGGCTTATGAGGCCGCGAGCGATTTAGATCGTCGTCCTCTCTACGACGTCGAGTACCGGACCATCGGCAAGGAGGACGGCGTCGTCCGTTGGGTGGCGGCCAAGGGGCGAGGCATCTTCGACAACACTGGCCGCTGCGTGCGCGTGATCGGCACGGCAATCAACGTGACCGCGCGCAAGGCCGACGAGGTACGCCTGCGCGAACTGAACGAGCAGCTCGAACAGAAGGTTGCCGAGCAGGCGGCCGAGCGCAATCGTGTGTGGGAGATGAGCCGAGACCTCTTTGCGATCATGGGATTCGACGGCCACCTGAAGGCGATCAACCCGGCCTGGGAGACGACCCTTGGCAGGGACGCGGCGACGTTGCTGTCCCTGCCTTTTCCCGATCAGGTCCACCCGGATGATCACAATGCCGTCCGCGCGGTGATGGAGGTGCTTCTTCGGGGTGAGAGCGTTGCTCGCTTCGAGGACCGGCTCCGTCACGGCGATGGCAGTTGGCGCTGGATCTCCTGGACGCTTGTGCCGGAGGGCGACGTCTTCTACGCGGTCGGCCGGGACGTGACGGCGGAGAAGGAAGCCGCGGCCGAACTCGCGGCCGCACAGGAAGCGTTGCGCCAGAGCCAGAAGATGGAGGCGGTGGGCCAGCTCACCGGTGGGCTCGCCCACGACTTCAACAACCTGCTCGCAGGCATCTCCGGCTCACTGGAGTTGATGCAGACTCGGATGCAGCAAGGCCGCCTGACTGACGTCGACCGCTACATGATGGCGGCGCAGGGAGCAGCAAAACGCGCCGCTGCGCTAACGCACCGGCTGCTCGCCTTCTCACGCCGGCAGACCCTCGACCCGAAGCCCACCGACGTGAACCGCCTCGCCACGGGCATGCAGGAGTTGATCCAACGCACCGTAGGCCCTGCCATACCGGTTGAGGTGATCGGCACCGCGAGCCTCTGGCCTGCCCTGGTGGACCCGCCGCAATTGGAGAACGCGCTTCTCAACCTCTGCATCAATGCCCGCGACGCGATGCCGGATGGCGGCCGCATCACCATCGAGACCGCCAACAAGTGGCTCGACGAACGGGCGGCACGCCAGCACGACATGCCGGAGGGGCAGTACATTGCTCTGAGTGTCACCGACACCGGCACCGGCATGCCGCCGGAGGTCATCGCGCGTGTGTTCGAGCCCTTCTTCACCACCAAGCCTATTGGCGAGGGCACGGGCCTCGGTCTGTCCATGATCTACGGCTTCGCCCAGCAATCAGGCGGACAGGTGCGGATCTACTCGGAAGTGGGGCAAGGCACCACGGTGTGCATCTACCTGCCGCGCCACTACGGCGAGGTCGCGGACGATGAGGGCAAAATTCCGATCACTGATCTACCGCGTTCGGAACAGGGCGAGACGGTGCTGATCGTGGACGACGAGCCCACCGTGCGCATGCTCGTCACCGACATCCTGGAAGATCTCGGCTACACGGCCATTGAGGCTGGGGACAGCGTCGCAGGTCTTAAGGTGCTACAATCGGACGTCCGGATTGATCTTCTGGTCACCGATGTTGGCCTACCGGGCGGCATGAACGGCCGCCAGATGGCGGATGCTGCACGCGTCGACCGGCCGGATCTAAGGGTGTTATTCATCACCGGCTACGCGGAGAACGCAATCTTGGGCAACTGGCAACTCGCACCCGGCATGGCAGTGCTGACGAAGCCATTTGCGATGGAAACCATGGCAGCACGCATTCGCTCCATGATCGAAGGTGGCAAGCAGCAAACGCGGCGGGTCTAAACCGACGTCCACTATGGGTGGAGGCTGTGTGAAAACGGGGAAGGCGTTAGTCGAGGTAGATGTATATTTCCCTAGATGCTCTTGGCAGCATCGGAATGGGTGCCTTGTCTTCATCAGCATGGCTGTTTGGCTGGTTGGAAAGTCCGCCGACTAGAGGATTGTTCTACGGTCTCGCAGCGTGCCTTCGTTTTCACACAGCCTCGGTGGTGAACGGAACTGGGCGTCGCGCCCGGAAGCGGACGTTCTGCTTTCGACCCAACCACGTCTTTGATGCCGGTCTGTGCCAGTCTCGAAAGCGGTCGTTCGCTGGCTGTTCTGATGGAACGCGGAAAGCTAGCTGAATTTTGGGCTCGGAATGACATCGAGCCCTATACGCCTAAATCACGATGGACTGAATATAAAGAGTGAGACAACTATGCTTGTATTAATGTGTGACGGGATTATTTATTTAAATCTTCTGTTGTAACGGACCTAGACGCGTCCACCTTACCAGTTGATAATGATGCAGTAATTTTGTCTATCATCTCTGAAGCACGAAAGGGTTTTTGCAAAACGTCGAAGGGGACTGTATCTTGATCTTCTCTGATATAACCTGATGTTAGAAGAACAGGTATATTTGGCCAGCGACGCATAATGATGTGTCCAAGCTCGATTCCTGTCAAAGCACCTGACATATTCACATCACTAAAAACAAGTTTAATATCTTGGGTTTGTTCTAAAATCCCAAGAGCCTCTTCGCCGCTTCTTGCATCAATGACATTGAATTTGAGTGCCATTAGAGCCGAAACGGCAATTTGCCGAACGTCCTCCTCATCCTCGACAACGAGAACAGATCTTCCTGCCCCGTTTAGATGTGTCATACCATGGGTGTGTGTCTGAACGGATGGCTCAAATCTGCTTTCGACCGAGGCAGGCAAGGTTATCGTGATGCTTGTTCCCTGTCCCAAAATGCTATCGGCGGTTATGGTTCCGCAGCTTTGCTGAACAAAACCATAGACCATGCTGAGGCCCAGCCCGGTACCTTTGCCCGCCTCTTTGGTGGTGAAGAAGGGCTCAAACACTCGGGCGAGGACAGAAGGGGACATTCCTGATCCGGTATCTTTAACGCAGATCTTAACCGACCTTCCCGTACTTTCGTCCTGCAGTGTATCCCCGTCCGAATGTCGAACCGTTATATTGAGATGTCCGCCATCCGGCATCGCATCACGAGCATTAACGGCGAGGTTGATGAGCGCCGCTTCAAGTTGAGCGTGGTCAACACAGATTTCGGGAAGAATTTCGTCCATGGTCAGTGTGACGCCTATTCGCTCCCCCAAGGTGCGTTCTAGCAATCTAATCAGACCCGGCATAAAATCAGAGAAATTCAAAGTCTTGGGCTGCAGTGGTGACCGACGCGAGAAGGTTAAAAGGCGGCTGGTGAGTTCGGCGCAACGCTGGGCTCCCTCGATAGCGTTCTGCACGCGACGGCGCGTCTTCTCGTCTGGCTGCATTGAGCTTAGCAACAGGTCGAGGTTACCGATGACGATGCTCAGCATGTTGTTGAAGTCGTGGGCGATACCTCCGGTCAGGCGTCCTACGGCCTCAAGCTTCGAGGCATGCAGGAGGTTGAGTTCCAGTTCCTTGCGCTCGGAGACGTCGAACCACATGCCGAACAGCTCCGACGGGGCACCGTCCTCACCGGCATTGACGACGATTTGTTCGAGGATGTGTCTCTCCGCTTCGTCCGCGTTGCGCCAGCGATATTCGAGCGTAGCCGAGCCCGTCTCGACCACCGTCCGGAGGGCGTCTAAAACCTCTACCCGGTCCTCTGTATTGATTCGTGACTGCCAGAACCCCGGTGCCTTAAAGGCGTCCCAGGGAAAACCGGTGATGCGCTGGATGCTATCATTGGTGAAGTACAAGCTTCGGTCTGCCTCTCCGAGGGAGGCCGTGTAGAGGGCGATGGGGAGCCCCCGCAGCACGGCGGCCTGGTGCTCCTCCCTCCGCCGCAGCGCCCGCTCTGCGTCGAGCTTTTCGCCGCGCACCCGCAAGTTCTCTAGGAGAAGCTGCTTCTCGGCGGCCGCCTTGCTCTTGATCTCCTCCGTCTTGCGATAGAGGTCGACGAAGACGTCGACCTTCGATTTCAGGACGAGGGGCTGGATTGGCTTGAAGACGTAGTCGACCGCGCCGGCGGAATAGCCGCGGAAGATGTGAACGTCCTCCTTGTTGTGCGCGGTCAGGAACAGGATCGGCACACGGGAAGTCCGGGGCCGGCTCCGGATCAGCGACGCGACCTCATAGCCGTCCATGCGGGGCATCTGCACGTCGAGCAGGACGAGGGCAAAGTCCTCCCGCAACGTTCTACGTAGGGCCTCCTCCGCCGTGTCCGCCAGCACAAGTTCGAGGCCGGGCTCGTCGAGCACTTCCGAAGCGGCCAACAGGTTACGGCGGTCGTCATCGACGATGAGGATCTTCGCACGGATCAGAAGCTGCCCCGGTGCGCGGCCCGGATCGCCGACGGGATCTGAGTCCCACGAGGATGGCTGCGGCAAATCCCTCATCGGGCATGCCCAACAGTGTCGGCCGCGCCATTCCCACGGCGCTGCGGGCCGGCGGCGGCTTGTCCGCGCCGTTCGAGCTGCACCCGCAGGACGGCGAGGAGTTGATCCATGTCGACGGGCTTCGACACGTAATCGGAAGCACCCGCGTCGAGGCACTTCTCGCGATCGCCCTTCATCGCCTTGGCGGTGACGGCGATCAGGGGCAAGGTCCGGAAGGCATCGTTGGTCCGAATCTCGCGCATGGTCTCGTATCCGTCCATCCCCGGCATCATGATGTCGACTAGCATCGCGTCGATGTTCGGATTGGCCTTCAGAAGCGCGATGCCATCACGCCCATTCTCTGCGAAGAGGACCTCTAGCCCGTACTGCTCCAGCGCGCTGGTGAGAGAGAAGATGTTGCGCAGGTCGTCGTCAACGAGGAGAACACGGCAGCCCTGGAGCGAGGCTGGGTCCTTCCGCTCGATCAGGATCGGGTCCTCGGCGGGTGCGTTGCCGAGTGCTCGGTGGAGGAACAGGGCGGTTTCGTCGAGCAGCCTCTCGGACGAGAGCGGATCTTTGAGGATGATGGTGGACGCCGTCTGCTTCAGGTGCTGCTCCTCGGCCGCCGTCAGTTCCCGGCCCGTATAGACGATGATCGGAAGCTCCTCCCCGTCCTGGGAGGCCCGAATCTGCTCGATCAACTCCGAGCCTCCCATGTCGGGAAGCCCCAGATCGATGATGGCGCAATCGAAGCGGCCGCCCGTCACGGCTTCGAGGGCGGCGGAGGCCGTACCAACCCCAAACACCTTGACGTCCTCCTCGCTCAGCAGCGCGGTGATGCTGGCACGCTGGTTGTCGTCGTCCTCGACGAGAAGCAGGTTGCGAACGGGCCGGCTGATGAATTCCTTTGACCGTTCGAGGGCCTTCAGCAGTCCCTCTCGGTCGACCGGCTTCTCCAGGAACCCGAAGGCGCCGGCCTTCAGCCCGCGCTTCTTCTCGTCGTTGACCGAGATGACGTGGATCGGGATGTGCCGGGTGCGGAGGTCGTTCTTCAAGAGGTCTAGGAGCGCCCAGCCATCCATGTCGGGCAGGCCGATGTCGAGGGTGATGGCGTGGGGTTTGTAACGGTGGGCGAGCGCGAGCGCCCCTGCCCCGTCCTGAGCGATCAGGCCCCTGAAGCCGCGCTCGCGCGCGAGTTCGAGCAGGACGGAGGCGAACATGGCATCGTCCTCGACGATGAGCACGATGTGGTCGCCGGCCTGGATGGCATGACGGTCGTCGGCCGAGGCCGAGAGCGCCATGGCGGCGGAGGGTTGCCGGCTCACCGGCGGGGCGGCCCCGCTGCCCTCGTGAACCTCCATCGGGCGGCTCACCCCCGAGGTCACGGGAGTCTCGAAGGGCAGGAACAGCGTGAAGGTGCTGCCCTCGCCGGGCACGCTCTCCAGAACGATCTCGCCGCCCAGAAGTCGCGCGATTTCACGGCTGATCGCGAGGCCGAGGCCCGTCCCGCCATACTTCCGGCTGGTGGTACCGTCGGCCTGCTGGAAGGCCTCGAAGATAATGCGCTGCTTGTCCTCCGGAATGCCGATGCCGGTGTCGGTCACCGAGAGGGCCATCCATTGGCTGCCCGACCGGAGCGGGGAGCCTTCAGCCGACCCGAGCCGCAGGGTCACGCTCCCCTTCTCGGTGAACTTGAAGGCGTTCGAGAGGAGATTGCGCAGGACCTGCTGTAGCCGCTTCGAATCCGTACGCACTGCCCGGGGCAGGCCTGGGGCGACCTTGATCGCGAAGGCGAGATGACGCTCCTCGGCGACCTGGCGGAAGGTCCGGTCGAGGTGGTCCACAATGTCTTGCAGCGGCACGTCGCCGACTTCGAGGGAGACCGTTCCGGATTCGATCTTCGAGAGGTCGAGGATGTCGTTGATGAGCGATAGAAGGTCGGAGCCGGCCGCGTTGATCGTCTTGGCGAATTCCCGCTGCTTGTCCGTCAGGTTGCCGTCCCGGTTCTCGGTCAGCAGCTTCGAGAGGATCAGCAGGCTGTTGAGCGGGGTCCGCAGTTCGTGGCTCATGTTGGCCAGGAACTGCGACTTGTAGCGGGAGGTCAGCGAGAGCTGCTCGGCCTTCTCCTCCAGCGCGGTCTTCGCGACCGACACCTCGCGGTTTTTACCCTCGACCTCCTTCTTCTGGATCTCGAGCAGGCGGGCCTTCTCCTCCAGCTCCTCGTTCGTCGTCTGGAGGCGTTCGCGCTGGTTCTTGAGCAGGTCTTCCGATTGCTGAAGCGAAGCGGCCTGCAGTTCGAGGCGGTCGTTGGTCTTTTTCAACTCTTCCTGGCGGCTCTGCAGCTCGCCCGTGAGGAGCTGCGACTGCTTCAGAAGGCCCTCCGTCCGCATGTTGGCGGCGATCGTGTTGAGCACGATGCCGATGGATTCGGTGAGCTGGTCGAGGAAGAGCTGGTGCGTCTCGCTGAAGCGGTTGAACGAGGCCAGCTCGATCACCGCCCGGACCTCCTGCTCGAAGAGGACGGGCAGCACGATGATGTTGAGGGGGGCGGCCTCACCCAGCGCCGAGCCGATGGTGATGTAGTCGCCCGGCACGTTGGTCAGCAGGATGCGCTTCTTTTCGTAAGCGCATTGTCCGACCAACCCCTGGCGCATCCTGTAGCGGTTCGACAGGTTCTTGCGCTCGGTGAAGGCGTAGCTCGCCATCAGGTCGAGCACGGGTTCCGTCCCGTCGTTCTCGACCATGTAGAAGACGCCCCGCTGCGCGTTCACCAGGGAGGCGATCTCGGATAGGATCAGGTTCGAGACCGTAGCGAGGTCGCGCTCGCCCTGCAGCATGCGGGTGAACTTGGCGAGGTTGGTCTTCAGCCAATCCTGCTCAGCGTTCTTGAGCGTCGTGTCCCGCAGGTTGCGGATCATCTCGTTGATGTTGTCCTTCAGCGATGCGACCTCGCCGGAGGCCTCGACGGCGATCGAGCGGGCGAGATCGCCCTTGGTCACCGCCGTGGCTACCTCGGCGATGGCGCGAACCTGGGTCGTCAGGTTAGCGGCAAGCTGGTTCACATTGTCGGTGAGATCGCGCCACAGGCCCGCTGCACCCGGCACCCGGGCTTGGCCGCCGAGCTTTCCCTCGACGCCGACCTCGCGGGCGACGTTCGTGACTTGATCGGCGAAGGTGGCCAGAGTCTCGATCATCTCGTTGACGGTGTCAGCGAGCGCCGCGATCTCGCCCTTGGCGTCCACCGAAAGCTTCCGCTTCAGGTCGCCCTGCGCGACCGCCGTCACAACGTCGGCGATGCCGCGAACCTGGCCGGTGAGGTTGGCGGCCATCATGTTCACGTTGTCGGTCAGATCCTTCCAAGTCCCGCCTACGCCGCGCACCTGCGCCTGACCGCCGAGCTTGCCCTCAGATCCCACCTCGCGGGCAACGCGGGTCACCTCGCTCGCAAAGGAATTCAATTGATCCACCATAGTGTTGATGGTGGATTTCAGCTCCAGGATCTCGCCCTTCACGTCGACGGTGATCTTCTTTGACAGATCCCCATTGGCGACCGCCGTCGTCACGTCAGCGATGTTGCGAACCTGGCCGGTGAGGTTGGCGGCCATCATGTTCACGTTGTCGGTCAGATCCTTCCAGGTCCCGCCGACGCCGCGCACCTGCGCCTGACCGCCGAGCTTGCCCTCGATGCCCACTTCGCGGGCGACGCGCACCACCTCGCTCGCAAAGGAATTCAATTGGTCCACCATGGTGTTGATGGTGGACTTCAGCTCCAGGATCTCGCCCTCGACCGCCACCGTGATCTTCTTGGACAGATCTCCATTCGCGACCGCCGTCGTCACGTCAGCGATGTTGCGAACCTGGCCGGTGAGGTTGGCGGCCATCATGTTCACGTTGTCGGTCAGGCCCTTCCACACGCCACCGACACCCTTCACCTGGGCTTGGCCGCCGAGCTTGCCCTCTGTGCCGACCTCGCGGGCGACGCGCGTCACCTCGGAAGCAAAGGAGTTGAGCTGGTCCACCATGGTGTTGATGGTGGATTTCAGCTCCAGGATCTCGCCCTTCACGTCGACGGTGATCTTCTTTGACAAATCCCCATTCGCGACAGCCGTCGTCACGTCAGCGATGTTGCGGACCTGCCCCGTCAGGTTCTCGGCCATGAGGTTCACGTTGTTGGTCAAATCGGCCCAGGTGCCGGCGACGCCTTCCACGCGCGCCTGGCCCCCGAGTTTGCCCTCTGATCCCACTTCCTTGGCAACGCGGGTCACCTCGGAAGCGAAGGAGTTGAGCTGGTCCACCATGGTGTTGATGGTGTTCTTCAGCTCCAGGATCTCGCCGCGCACATCCACCGTGATCTTCTTGGACAGATCCCCATTCGCGACCGCGGTGGTAACGTCGGCGATGTTACGGACCTGTCCCGTGAGGTTTGCCGCCATCAAGTTCACGTTGTCGGTGAGATCAGCCCAGGTGCCGGCCACCCCCCGTACTTGCGCCTGGCCCCCGAGTTTGCCCTCTGATCCCACTTCCTTGGCAACGCGGGTCACCTCGGAGGCGAACGAGTTGAGCTGATCCACCATGGTGTTGATGGTGTTCTTCAGCTCCAGGATCTCGCCGCGCACATCCACCGTGATCTTCTTGGACAGATCCCCATTCGCGACCGCAGTGGTAACGTCGGCGATGTTGCGGACCTGTCCCGTGAGGTTTGCCGCCATCATGTTCACGTTGTCGGTGAGGTCCTTCCAAGTCCCGCCAACACCCTCAACCTGGGCCTGGCCGCCGAGCTTGCCCTCTGTGCCGACCTCGCGGGCAACGCGCGTCACCTCGGAGGCGAAGGAGTTGAGCTGATCCACCATGGTATTGATGGTGAGCTTGAGGGCGAGGATCTCGCCTTTCACGTCGACGGTGATCTTCTTCGAGAGGTCGCCGCGAGCCACGGCTGTTGTTACCTCGGCAATATTGCGAACTTGACCGGTGAGGTTCTCCGCCATCATGTTCACATTGTCGGTGAGGTCCTTCCAGACACCGCCGACACCCTTCACCTGCGCCTGACCGCCGAGCTTACCCTCCGATCCCACCTCCTTAGCGACGCGGGTCACCTCGGACGCAAACGAGTTGAGCTGGTCCACCATCGTGTTGAAAGTCGATTTGAGATCGAGGATCTCGCCCTTCACGTCGACAGTGATCTTCTTCGACAAATCGCCATTCGCGACCGCCGTAGTGACCTCGGCGATGTTGCGGACCTGCCCCGTGAGGTTCTCCGCCATCAGATTCACGTTGTCGGTGAGGTCCTTCCAGGTGCCGCCGACACCCTTCACCTGCGCTTGACCGCCAAGCTTACCTTCTGATCCTACTTCGCGGGCAACGCGGGTTACCTCAGAAGCGAAGGAATTGAGCTGATCCACCATGGTGTTGACGACCTTGCCGATGCGAAGGAATTCGCCCTTCAGCGGACGGCCCTCGATCTCGATCTGCATGGTCTGGCCGAGGTCCCCCTTGGCGACTGCTCCGATGACGCGTGCCACTTCTGTCGTCGGTTGGACGAGATCGCCGATCATAGCGTTGACGGAGTCGACGCACTCGTTCCATCCGCCGGTTGCTGCGGGCAGCTTTCCGCGCTCGCCAATGCGTCCGTCCTTGCCGACCGCGCGAGCGACCCGGTCGAGTTCGCGCGACAAGCCCTGGTTCAGCTCGACGATGTCGTTGAAGGCCTCGGCGATCTCCCCGTCGATACCCGTGAGGTCGAGGGGCAGGCGGACCGAGAAATCGCCTTTGCGGAAGGCGCGGAGGCTTTTCAGAAGCAGTTTCGGTTCGATCTGCGAGGCCGAGGGAGTCATGCGAGCATACCTGGGACAGTGGGACAGGGCATGGTGGTAACGCCACTCAATATGAAAGCGTGGGCAAAGGCAGGCGCCTCGGTCGACGACGGGTACGACGGAGATTTTGATCCGGACCTGCCGCATACTCGTGGTGCTGCGCAAAAGCGAGCGCTGCTCGGCTGAGGGTTCGGCTAGCAGTTTTATATTGGAAGGGTCGGTCCAAAATCGGGCAAGAGCCGCTTAGTGGATTTTCTGTCTGAACCTAGACGCCTGACCTAACCGGCTGTCTTTGAGCCGGGCTAATCGAAAAGAACTGCCAGGCCAAAGGAAGTCGGACACGTCGTTGTTATGCAGACGTGACCCTGAGCGCACAGGACCACATTAGGGCAGGTGAAGTTGAGCTCATTTTTCCGTTCTATCCCTGGACCTCGGCGACCTGAAGAATCCTAGATGGAGCCTAGCGATAACTGAGCGACGTCGAATTTATCAGTAATCTACTCAGAAGCAGACAAGCAGAAACCTATCCAACCCGGTCTTACGTCACCGCCCATCAAACTGCCGCGAAGCGGACCTTCCGAGGGTCTGTGAAGGCTCGACACCGGACGGTCGTTCAGCAGAACGTGAATGTCTACTGCCGGGCCGTGGGTTGATGTCTGCTCCTGGCGCATTGCTGCCGGAACGACATAACAATGAGCGTCCCAAGGCAGGGCGATATCTACAGCCGGTCGAGCGCAGGAAGTGCTTTGTTACGCAGCATGGCCGCCCAGGGCAATCGACGTCTTTGTCCAGGCCATTGGCGCGTTCATCAGCGCCGAGATACCGCAACCCTCCGGCAGTGTGCCTTCGATCGCCGCTTTGACGATGGACGGAGCGAGGAAGGCGAGGTTGAGGGTCATGCGCACCGAGCGCTCGCTGCAGCCTTCCGCCGTGGCGATCGCGTGGGTGTCACTGACACGGCCGGCCACGAGGTCGTCGAGCCAGACGCGTGCCTTGGCGATCCCGTCCACGAGCCGGGCTCGGGTTTCGGTCCGCATCGGCCGCAGTGATGGGGTCTCTTCATCGCCCTCGGCACGTATGATCTCGCGGCGGCGACGGTTTGGTCGGGCCGACCACGACACACGGAGTTGGGATGGCCCAGGAGTTCCCGCTCCAGTTCCTGCTCCGCCCATCCTGTCGTCGTCCATGGCCTCGTCCGACTGGACGAAGCTGATCGCCAGATAGCTCGGATGAACGACGATGCGGCTGACCTGGGCGATTGGCGGCAGCGCGTCGGAGAGAACGGCCAGGTCGAGAGAGGCCGTTCGTAGTGCGTCCCGCACCGCCTGTTCGATCTCCGGTGCGGACACCCGCGAGACCGAGCCTGCCTCGCTGCGCTTCCCGGTCTCGAGGGCACGCGAGACGTAGTAGCGGTAGTGCAGAGCCCCTTTCCTGGCCGAACTCGGCGTCATCCGGTTGCCGCGGTCGTCGTAGAGCAGCCCCGTCAGCAGCGAGCCGATGTTGGCTCGCACAGTTGCTTGCGCCTGCGCCTTCTCGCTCAGCGCGACCTGGACCGCCTCGAACAGCTCGCGTGGCACGATGCCCTCGTGCTCACCGGGATAATGCCGGTGCTTGTGGATCACCTCACCGATGTAGACCCGGTTGCGCAGCAGATAGGCCAGCGGCCCCTTGGTGAAGGCGATGCCGCCGCGGATCGTGCCATCGCGACGCGGAGATCGCTTGGTGAGGATGCCCCGGCTCTGCAGAGCGGTCGCCAATCCGTTCAGGCAGCCGAGCGCAAGGTAGTGCTCGAAGATCGTCCTCACCTGCTCTGCCTCGTCGGGACAGGGGACCAGTTTCTTGTCGTGGACACGGTAGCCCAGCGGCACCGGTCCGCCCATGCGCATGCCCTTGCGCTTCGAGGCCGCGATCTTGTCGCGGATGCGCTCGGCGGTGACCTCGCGCTCGAACTGGGCGAACGACAGCAGGACGTTGAGCGTCAGCCGTCCCATGCTGTTGGTGGTGTTGAAGGCCTGGGTGACCGAGACGAAGGAGACGCCGTGCGCGTCGAACAGCGCGACCAGCCTGGCAAAGTCCGACAGGGCGCGGGTGAGCCGGTCGACCTTGTAGACCACCACCACATCGACACGTCCCGCCTCGATCTCGGCAAGCAGCCGCTGCAGGGCCGGACGGTCGAGGCTGCCGCCCGAGACGCCGCCATCGTCGTAGGGCTCCGGCAACAGGCGCCAGCCCTCATGCGCCTGGCTCATGATGTAGGCCTCGGCGGCCTCGCGCTGGTTGTCGAGCGAGTTGAACGCCTGTTCGAGCCCGTGTTCGGTGGATTTGCGGGTGTAGATCGCGCAGCGCAGCGTCTTGAGTGCCGGCGTCTTGGGAGCCTGGGCCTTGGGATGCGAGGCGCTGGGGTGCCGCGGCTTGGAAGGCGATGCCATCACGCTGCCCCTCCCGCGTCCCCAGGTGCGGCCGTGCCGGCGCCGGTGTTGCCGGATGGAACTTTGTCGCGCAGACCGAAGAAGCGTGGTCCGTTCCAGCGGGTGCCGGTGATCGCGCGGGCGACCTCCGACAGGCTGGTAAAGCTCGCCTCCTTCCAGGCAAAGCCACCCGCCACCACGGTGACGGTGTGAACCTCACCGGCGAACTCCCGCACCAGCAGCGTGCCGGGCCGCAGCCCGGGCGCGGGGATCGGCGGGACGATCGGTACCGCCTTCGGCTTGGCGGCCCGCTCGGCGGCAGCGCGCCGGCGCAGGCGTTCTTTTGCGATCCGATCGAGCAAACGGGCGCTGTCGCGATCGAGGTCACCCAGCACCTTCGCCTGGATGCGATAGGCGAGAAGTCGCATCATCAGGGTGCGGGACAGATGCGGCGGCGGAGCCGATCGCAGATGCTGTCGCCAGCGGATGCGCAGGTCGCCGAGATCGAGGCAGGTCAGCCCCTCGATCTCACGCGTGAGTTCGGGACCGATCGCGCCAAGCGACGATGTCCCTGCAGCCGGGGACGGGATTGCGCCAGCCATCACCGAGCCTTCGCCGTCACATCGTCGATCAGGCGATACACGGTCCGGTCATCGGCATCGCGCGCTTTGGTGAGGGGCAGCTCTCGCTTGCGCAAGCCCGTCAGGGCGGCACGGGTGGAATGGGCGAGCCAGCCGGTGGCGGCCATCAGCTCGACGAGCGTGGCGCCCTGGTCGCGCCGTAGCATCGCGACGATCAGCGCCCGCTTCGTCCCGGATCTCGGCGCGATCCCACCCTGACCGAGCCCCGCATCGGTAACCAGCTTCGACGCGTCGGAGCCATCGCCATCGCCATCGAGTCCGAGCCTCTTCCGGCTGGTTGGGGGCAAGCGCAGTCCGATGCGACCGCGCTCGTCGTTGTGCCAGTACGGTTCATCCTCGCAGACCACGACCTCGGCCGCCGATGCGGTTTTGCAGAGCCTGGCGAACAGCAGCTTGGCCGCTCGGGAGTTCAGCCCGGCGGGCCGGACGATGAGCCGGTTGCGGGTTTGGGCTGCTGCTTGAAGCAGCGCGTGGTGGGGCTCGTCGATTGTCATGGTGGACCTTGCGATGGTGCCGGCAGCGGGTCTGCTGCCACCAGCGCAACCCCGCGGATCACCAGGGATCGGCAGGGGGTGGAGGACTCACCGCGTCGGCGGCCTCGATGACCAGGACAGTTCCGCTCCGTTCGCGGCTCGAGTCCAGTCCGAAGTCGCGGAACCGACCGACACGCCAGTGCATGGCGAACAGCGAACGGGATCTCCGTCGGCCTGCGAACCCGTCTCCATCACCGTGGCTGCGTAAAATGCGGAAGCTGCATTGACGACAGACGAGAACTCGCCCCACATCGCCCGAAAGATCCGCCCCAGCACAACCTTAGAGAAAGGGCCGCCAAAAGCCTGTTTTCTGCTAAGTCATTGAGACTGCGCATGTCTCCCGCCGCACTCGAACTCCCGTGGTTCGCTGGGAGTGAGTGGTGGGCCCGGCAGGACTCGAACCTGCAACCAGACCGTTATGAGCGGTCGGCTCTAACCATTGAGCTACAGGCCCTGCACGCTCACGCTCGCACGCCGGGATAGCCGAAGAGTCGCGTCACGTCACCCTGGCTGTATCGCCGAAACGGGTCCGATCGGGCTGGTTCTGGATCGATCCGGTCCAGAGGATGGCACTCCCGGTCTTCGGCCCCGGCCTGCACAGGAATGCCGTCGGGGCCGACGGACCTGTGGGTCGCGCTCTGCCGAACGCGTCGGCCGCCGCTCGCAATCCCGTTCCCGCTCGGAACGGGCCCCGCTCCTTGCTATCCGATGGACCTTGATCTCGCCGGAAGCGCGGGCGATCGACGCCTTGGCCATTGCCGGGCGTGTCAGCGGAAGCCTGCGCGGCGCTCTGGAGGCGTGACGCGGGGGATGTTCACCGCCGTCCGTCAGTGGGCCGACAGGCGGTCGAGGCGGGTCTGGTCGATGACGCGCACGCCGCCCGGGACGATCAGGATGCAGCCGTCGCGGTCGAGGCGCGACAGGGTCCGGCTCACCGTCTCGATGGTCAGGCCAAGGTGGTCGGCGATGTCGAGGCGGCCCATGGGCAGTTCGAGGGTGACGCCGGACAGGCCGATCCGGGCGTACCGGGCCTGCAGGCCCGTCAGGAAAGCGGCGACCTTCTCGTCGGCGGTGCGCCGCCCGAGCAGCATCATCATGTCCTTGGCCCGGGAGAGTTCCTGGCCGGTGATCTCGTGCAGGTGCATGAGCAGGCCGGGCTGCGCCCGCAGCAGGTTCTTGAAGGCGATCCGCTCGAATCGGCACGCGGTCACCGGCCCGAGCGCGTCCGCCGAGACGGCATAGCGGTCGAGGAGCGACAAGCCGAGGAAGTCCCCGGGGAAGGCAAAGCCCGTGACCTGCCGGCGTCCGTCGGGAAGGATACGATACAGGCGAAGCGCGCCTGTGGTGACGTTGAACACCGAACAGGCCGGCTCGTCCTGCCCGAACAGGGTTTCCTTCTGGTCGAGGGAGATCCGCCGGCTCAGCGGCTCCAGGGCGTCCCGCTCGGCCAGCGGCAGGGCGGTCGACTGGCTGACGAGGCGGGCCTTGCGAATCCCGCTGTCGAGGCAGGACGAAAGAGCGCGCGCAGGCGCCATTGTCGCTCGACGGAGCGGCAGAGAATGGATCGACATGGGTCTGTCCTTTCGCCTTGAGACGATCTCGTCGCGGTCGAAGACGCAATCGCCTCGGCGTCGTGGACGGCCTCGGGCCGCAGCAACGCCTGCCCGACGATGGCCGCCGGGGCGTTGCGTGAGCGTCCGTGGTCCATCCCACCAAAAACGCGGATACGGTCGACGCCTACGACAGCATCGTGCTGGCCCCCATCGGGGCCGCGGCGATATCGGCGTCGACGTCGCGCTCCGGCGAGCGGATCGCGATCGGTGAGGTACGCCCCCGGCCCAATGCGCAGAGCCTCGGAGGCGTTCGAGGCGGCACCTGCCGCACGAAGATCCCCGGGTTTGTCCTCCGCCACCGCTGGCGGGGGCAGGTCCCAGCCTGCGCCATTGTTTGGTCCCGCAGGATCCGGACAGCGATCGGGGCCGCCCGATCCTGCACCATCGCCGGATCCGGGCGATGTCCGGCAATCAGCTGGACCGCCATTCCAAAGGATCGGGTCGGTGGGCACGCCATGGATGTCGTCCTCGCACCAGCATCGGGCCTCGACCGATGCGACAGTCGGCAGTCAGTCTGCCGTGGTGGTCGCGTGACATCGAGTATATCCTTCCCGCCGGAAATGTCGGTGATCAAAGCCGACGAGGGGACATGCATAAATGGATGGCCGGTGACGGATGCTCGACTGGGACGATCTGCGATTTTTCCTGGCGCTCGCCCGGCATGGCACGCTCTCGGCCGCCGCCAGGGTGCTCCACGTCTCGCAATCCACCGTCGGGCGCCGGTTGAATTCGCTGGAGGCGACGCTCGCGGTGCGTCTCCTCAACCGCACCCCGGAGGGTTACGTGCCGACCCTGGCCGGCGAGGAGGTGCGCCGGAAAGCCGAATGCCTCGAGGCCGAGGCGCTGGCCCTCGAACGCGACGTCACCGGGCGCGACATCCGGCTTCGCGGCCTCGTGCGTGTCACCTGCGCCGAGACGCTGGCCGCGCAGATCCTCGCACCGAGCTTCGGTGAGCTGCATGCGCGGCATCCCGACATCATGATCGAGCTCATCCCCAATCCGCGCGAGCTCAGCCTCGCCATGCGCGAGGCCGACATTGCCTTGCGGCTGAGGCAGCCCGAGCAGCACGACCTCGTCGTGCGCCATATCGGCGACATCGCCTTCGGGGTCTATGCCACCCACGAGTATCTTCGGGATCGTGGCGCGTTGGATTTCGACGACGGCTGCTGCGGCCACCGCCTCATCACCCAGCTCGACGACACCCAGGAGATGACCCCATCCACCTGGATCACGGACATGGCCGCGCGCGCCACCGTGGTCCTGCAGACGAGCAGCCACGAGGCCGCCGTTCTGGCGGCCGCCAATGGTGGCGGCCTCGCCTGCCTGGCGCGGTTCCGTGGCGATGCCGAGCCCCGGCTGACCCGGCTCCCGGTGCCGACGGAACCGCCCAGCGCCGAGATCCTCCTCCTCGTTCATAAGGACAACCGCGACACCCCGCGTATCCGCGTGGTGCTGACCCACATCACCGATACCATCCACGCGCTGGCCTCGATCCTGCAGCCCCGGGATGCGGCCGAGGAGATCGGACGCGAACGGGCGGGCTGATCGACCGGGCCCCGCCCGCCGCGGCGGCCTCAGCGGTCGACCCGCCGACGGGCGAGAGGAATCCTGAGGAGAGGCATCCTGCGGCGATCGAAGACCGGCCTCACGGAGCCGTCGTCGGCGGGAAGAGGCACGAGCGGGCCGGCTCGGCGTCCTCGTCAGCCGCGGCCACGGGGGACTCCCGCGGCGCCGGGTTCTTCACGTGGAGGGGCCAGTACCGTTCCATCGCCAGATAGGTGAAAGAGGCCGACCACCCGATGAGCAGGAGGCCGTTCAGGGCCTCGACCCCGGCGATCATCCGGGTGTGGGACGCCGGTACCTGGTCGCCGAAGCCCAGCGACGTGTAGGTGACCACCGAGAAGTACAGGCAGTCCTGGAAGGTCGTGACGGGCGTGCCCGCGAAAGCGGCGTCGCCGAGCCAGAGAACCAGCAGCCAATAGGCACCCGCGTAGATCCACACCGCGATCGTGTGCCCGACGAAGGTCATCAGCACCACGGCGAGGATACGGACCCGCGGCGGCACCGGCAGCTCCGCGAGATGCTCGGAGGTGAGGCGCAGGGTCTCGTAGAGCACCAGAATCGTGGTGACGACGAGGACGACGCTGGCCGTCATGGCGATGAGCATGCCGCGGCTCCGTGGGCGCGAACCAGTATCGGCATCCCATCCCGCGCGTCCAGCCGCCTTGACCTGCATCAAGGCCGTGCGGCGCACCTCCGGCCGCAATCGGTCGTATCGGACCGGCCGCAGCTCAGGCCCAGCCCGACGCCTCCGTGGCATCGGCCTGCCGAACCGCGACCTGGATCAACTCCGCCAGGGTGCCGACCCCCAGCTTCTGGCGCATGGTCGAGCAGCTGTTGATCACGGTCCGATACTTGATCGAGAGTGCTTCGGCGATGTCCTGGTAGGAGGTGCCCTTGCTCAGGAGCGACAGGATCTGCTTTTCGCGGGCGTTGAGGTCGGCCACCGGCGAGCGCCGCGGCGCGGCGTGCAGGATCGCGACGGCGATCGCGAGGCCGTGGTCGAGGTAGCCCTCGCCGGCGCGCACTGCGTGGAAGGCCCGCAGGAACTCCGCCGTCCGGACGTCCTTGAAGACGTAGCCGATGGCGCCGCATTCCAGGGCCCGCGAGACGATGAACGGGTCGTTGTGCATGCTGAAGGCCAGGATGCGGGTCCGGCGATCGAGGGCATGGATGCGCTGGATCAACGCGAGCCCGGACAGGCCTTTCCCCTGGAAGGTCAGGTCGGCGACGACCATCGGCGGGCGCAGGCGGTGGAACAGTCGGTAGGCGCCGACCACGTCTGAGGCCTCGTGCACGGTGCCGACGCCGGCGTCCTCCATGAGGCGCCGGAAGCCGCTCAGCACCACGGGATGGTCGTCGACGATCAGGACCGCGGTCATGTCGGCACCGCCATCATGGCTGCGCCAGGGGCGACGTCTCCGAACGGCCCCGGTTCTCGCCCTGGGCGGCGTAGCGTTCGGTGAGCTTGGCCAGCGCGGCAGCCCGGTCGAGGCCTTGCTGGCGGGTGTTGAAATAGTGCTGGCACATCTCGCCGTAGAGCTGCTTGCGGGCGGTCGCCGCCGCGACCTCCTCGAGGCCGTCGAGCAGGTCGGCGTAGGGCTCGGCCTTGCCGGCCTCGGCGAGCATCTGGCCAAGCTGGACCGTCCGGTTCGCGACCATGCGCGGGTCCTCGATGAAGGCCTCCTTGGCGCGGGCCAGACTGTGGCGCAGGTGGTCCGCCTGCGCGCCGGTCTCCGGGGCGGGCCGGCCGAGCTCGCGGCTGGCGAGCCAGCGGGCGGGCTCCATCGGGTCGGTGGCCAGGAGCCAGGGTGCCACGTCGGCATCCGCCTGCGTCGCCACCAGGGCCGGTTCGTCCCTGGAGGCACCGGCCTCCTCGCCGCGGTCGCAGGCGCAGAGCAGGAGGAGGACGCCCAGCGCGGGCCCACCCCTCATGGCCGTCCACCACCAGGGCGTCGGGCCGGGGGATCAGGGACCACCGCGAGGCTGCGCGGGCCGGCGCCCACCGGAATACGCCCGGTCTCGACCAAGGTCGCCAGGTCGATGACGGAGACGGAGTCGGAGAACCAGTTCGCCACGTAGGCGCGATCGCCGTCGACGACGATGCCCTCGGGGTAGCGCCCGACGCTCACGGTCGCCTGTAGGCCGAGCGTGGCCGCGTCGAGGGCCACCACCCGTCCGGCCTGCTGGTCGGTGACGAGCACGAGGCGCCCGTCGGCGCTGGCGGCGACGCCGTAGGGCATGCCGCCGATACGGACCGTGGCGAGGGCCCTGGCCGAGCCGGTCTCGAGGACGCTGAGGTCGCCGCTGCGGACGTTGGCCACGTAGAGTCGATCTTGCTTCGGGCTCAACGCCAGGGCGAAGGGGGCCTGGCCCACCGGCAAGGTGTCGGTGCGGGTCATGGTGGCGGTGTCGACCACGCTCACCTGTCGGCTCTCCCGGTCCGCGACGTAGAGGCGACCCCGGGCGTCGAGGACGAGACCGGCCGGCTCCCGGCCCACCGCGACGCTTCCCTCCACCGCGCCTGTTTCCGCCGAGAGCCGCACCACCCGCGCATTCGCCCAGTCGCCGACGAACAGCCCGGCGCCGTCCGCCGAGACCGCGATGCCGAAGGCCTGGCCCGCGAAGGGAAGGCGCCGCAGCACGGTGTTCGTAGCGGGGTCGACCACGGTGACCGCATGGCCATCGGGCTGGGTGAGGTAGAGGCGTCCATCCGGCCCGGCCGCGACCTGGGCCGGGCTGCCGCCGACCGCGATCGCCGCCAGGGCCCCGGTCGTCCCGGCCTCGATCCGTGCCACGGCACCGGCTTCCTGCCTCGCGACGTAGACCGTCCCGGCGATCCCGTGGCCGCAGGATAGCGCCAGGCAAAGGCAGGCGAGGCCGAAGCGGCGCATGGTCACGGCTTGGCCCTGCCGTCCGGCATCGTGCCGGCGGCCGCCTCGCCTTCGACCTTGGCCTTCAGACCCTTCAGCCCGTCGCCGAAGTAGCGAACCATGGCCGCCTTGCCGGCCGCATCGCTCAGTTCCTCGGGCGGCTCGTTGCCGGTGTCGCCGCGATAGAACCGGCCGAGCCATTCCACCTTCGATCCTTCGCCGTCGGGTGAGACCGTGAGCGTGGCGGAATAGGACGAGACCGGCAGCGCCTTCAGGTCGGCGTCCGACAGGCGGTAGGAATAGGTGCGCCCTTGCGCGTTCCACTCGTCGAGGCTCTCGTCGAGGGTGCCGCCGGCCTTGAGCGTCACCTTGCGCCGGCCACCGGAGGTGTTGCCGTCGGTACCCTCGGCCTTGGCGACGTCGGGATGCCAGGTGCCGATACCGGCGAAATCGCCGACCACCTTCCACACCGCCTCGGGCTTGGCGGCGATGGTCACCGACTGGTCGACCTTCTGCGGCGTCGGGCCGTGGGCGATGGCGGCGGTCGCCACGAGGGCAAGGAGGGCTGCGGGTACCGCAAGACGCATGATCAGACTTTCCTGAGGATGGAGAACGGGCGCGCGCCGGGACGCGGCAAGCCGAGACGCAGCACGCCGAGACGGGGTTCGGCGAAGGTGGCGAGCAGCAGGAGAAGGGCCGCGGCGCCGAGGAAGGGGCGGATGTCGAGGCTCCCCGGCAGGGCTCGGGGGGAGGCGACGGCGCGCATGGGATCGAGGAGGCCCGAGGGCCCGTCCAGATGCGCGTAGGCGAGGCCGGTCCTGTCCGCGAGGGACTTCAGGTAAGGCTCGCGCACGGAGGAGAGATGCTCGGTGCCCGTCGCGGCACCGGAGCCGAAGGGGGCGTTGCGCGGGTTGTAGCCCTCGCGGCCCTCAGCGTCGGCGGGCGGGGGTCCGAAGCGGTTCTCCTGCTGCACGTCGCCGGCACCGTAGAAGCCGGTCTCGCGGCCACGGTCGTCGAAGCGCGGGATCGGCGAGAGGCCGTAGGCGCCCGCCCCGACGATGAGGCCGCGCACGGCGCCGGGCTTGCCCTCGAAGGCCGGTTCGCGCCCGATCGGAAGGGGCGGCGCCTCCTGCCCGTCCGTGACGAAGACGAGGTCGGTGCCGAGGCTGGCCGCCATCTCCACCGAGCGGAACAGCCCCGCCGAGACGCGGCTGTCGCCCTCCCAGGCCATCCGCCAGTCGAGGCTCGCCAATGCCCCGTCGAGGGGGGCGAAGTCGCCGCAGACCTCGATGGGCGTGAACAGCAGGAACGGCCGGCGCTCGGTGAACAGCCCCAGTGCCATGCGCGAGCCGCACGGCATGGCCGCCACGAGGTCGCGCAGGGCGGCCTTGGCGGTCTCCAGGCGGCTCGTCGGCCTGCCCTCGGCGCTCACGTAGTCGCGCACGTTCATGCTGCCGGTGATGTCGAGGACCGCCAGCACTTCGAGGCCGTCGCGCGTGAGGGGCAGCGGGCGGGCGAGGAAGGTGGCGGCCACCAGCACGGATGCCGCGGCCAGCCCCTGGAAGCGTCGGTCGCGCAGGTTGCGCGCGATGGGGTGTGGTGCGCTCACGGCTCGCCCCGGGGCTGGCCGGGGATGTCGGTCCAGATCTTGTTGGGCTCCGCCTTCAACTCGTCGCCGCTCTTGCGGTCGAAGTCGGGGAAATCGCGCAGGAGCCGCGATGCGACGTCGAGGTTGAACTTGGCGTCCCAATAATCCGGTCGATCCTGGAGGGCGCGGCGGTAGTCCTGCCGCGCCAGGGTGATCAGAGGGCCGGCCGGGTCGAGGTCGCCCCGCTCGAGGTAGCCGAACGCCTGCCGCAGGCGGGCATTGGCCAGGGCGTAGCGGGCCCGCGCCGAGCGGTCGGGCTCGCCCCGCCGGTCGAGGGCGTCGATCAGCGGCTCGATCTCCTCGGTCACCCCGCGCCGGGCGAGATGCTGGACCCGCGCGAGGAGCAGCGGGGATGCGGCGTCCACGGCCACCGGCACGTCCCGTCCGGCCTGGAGCGCCTTCATCGTGCCGTCGTCGCGCAGGATCCGCCAGCCTGCCAGCCCGAACCCGATGGCCGCGAGGAGAGCCAAGACCGGTAGGGCGAGGAGGACATGCGGGCGCATGCGGCGCCAGGCGCCGGCGAACCGGAAACCGGGTGTGCTCCCTTCTCTCGCCGCGTGCAGGTTTTCCGGGGAGAGGCGGAGGCGCGCCAGCGTCCCGGTCGGATTCGAGCTCGCTCTCATGCGGCGAGCCTCCGCTGGGGAGCCTCTGTCGCCGGCGGCGAGAGGGCCCGCGCCCGCCCGCGGCGAAAGTCGGCCTCGGCCAGCTTGGCCGCCACCAGCGCCAGGAGCCCCAGCAGACTCAGCCCATAGGCGAACCCAGACAGGTCGCGGCGCGGACGCTGCTCGGTGTAGGGGATCGGATCGCGCTCCAAGCGCTCGATCTGAGCGATGGCGTCGGCGACCGCCTGCGGCCCTTCGGCCTCGAAGGCGCGGTAGGGCGTGCCGAGGCTCTTGAAGAACAGGTCGAGGTGGCGCTCCGGTGCGGCCTGCGGCGTGTCCTCGCCCGTGGGCTTGTCGGCGATGCCGGCCGAGCCCTTGGTGCGCAGGAACAGCCAGTAGAGGTTCGGCCGGATGCGTGCGAACTCGGCGCGCAGGGCGCCCTGCACCCGCGGATCGATGACGGCCGCCCCGTCCGAAACCAGCAGCAGCGCCCGCGAGATCGAGGCGCCCTGCACCCCGAACTGCGACAGGCCCATCGCGAGGCCCCGCGCCACGTTGGTGTAGTCGAGCCCCGGCCGGTCGATGGCGGCGATGGCCGCGCGCACCGCCTCGTGCCGGTCGGTCATCGGCACCACGAGCATCGGCGCGGTGGAGAAGGCGGTGACCGCGAACAGGTCGTGGGCGCGGCTGCCGACGAAGTCGCCGAGGATCCGGCGCGAGGCCGCGGCCTTGGATTCCTCCTCGCCCGAGGGCTGACGCCCGGCGAAGGTCTCGTTCATGCTGCCCGAGCGATCGACCAGGATGGAGACCTGGGCCCCGATGCCGATGCGGGTGACGGTCTCGCCGTGCCGGTAGGGGCCGGCCAGGGCCAGGACCAGTCCGGCGATGGCGAAGATGCCGGACGTGCGCAGCATCCAGCCGACGATCCGCGAGGGGCCGTCGGACGGAGCCGCCGCGATCGCCGGGACCGGCGTCACGCGCTGGCTCGAAGCCACGAGCGGCACCAGGGCCAGCGGCAGCAGCCACAGCACCCACGGTGTCGAGACGCCGAGCCGGGACACAGCGTCGATCATGCCGTGCGCTCGGCCCGTGCCAGGCGCGCAGCGAGCGCGGCGATCTCGGGCCTGGCCAGACGGCCACGCGCCCGGGCGGTGTCGTTTCCGAAGAAGGCGATGCGCGAGGCCTCGAAGAAGGCGACGAGGCCGGGCGCCTGCCCGCGATAGGCCGGATGGCGGTCGAGGAACCGGTCGAGATCGTCGGCGAGCACCCGGCGCCCATCGGTTTCGTCGAGTCCACGATGGAGGGCGAGCAAGGCCTCGCGATAGGCCTCCGCGGCGTCGGGGCGGCCGTTGAGGCCGCGCAGGCGCCGACGAGCGGCCGCGAAGGCGCGCCCGCGCCGGACCCGGAAGGGCCACCAAGTCCGGTCGCGGGCCAGCCCAGCGAACGCAACCAGGGCCAGCCCGGCAAAGCCGAGGCCGGTGAAAAGGGTCGGACGAGGGTCGAGGGAGGCGACGCGCCCGTCGGGGCGCATGTAGTCCTGCGGATTCTCCTTGGCCGGCGGCAGGATCTCGCGCAGGGGCGAGATGGTGAAGGTCCAGGCCGGCACCCGGGCCGAGGCCGTGGTGGCGCCGCTGGCGCCCTGGCTGACGAAGCTCACCGTGAAGCCGGGCACCTCCAGGGAGCGGACGTCGAGGGCCGCGTAGAAGGTCTGGTAGGTGAGGTCGAGGCGCACGCGCCGGGCGTCGCCCGCATCGGCCTGCGACACGGCGATGTCACGCAGGTCGAGCCAATAGGCGAGCGCGCCAGGCTGTGGCAGCGAGGCGGCCTGGATCGCGAACCCGTCCTCGACCACGATGTCGACCTGGGCCCGCACGAGGTCGCCCAGCATGTAGCCGAACGCCCGCGGGGCCCGGACCTCGACGGCGCGCACCTGCGCCTGCACGGGCCCTGCCATCGACGAGGCGAGGACGAGCGGGACGAGGGATGTCGAGACGGCGCGGCGCATGTTCACCCTCATGTGCCGAGTAGGTGGCGGGTGACCGCCTCGGGGTCGAAGCGGCCGGCGAGGCGAAACGGCGGGCGGCCATGGGTGGTGGCGATGCGGCGCAGGGACTCGACCCGCGCCGCCTCCCGGGCGATCCAACGACGACGCAGGGCGGGGCGCATGAACACGACCCGGCGCCCCGCGCCTTCGAGGTCGTCGAGCTCCATCAGGCCCCAGGCTGGCAGCGCCTCGGTCTCCACGGCGTCCTCGAGGACGACGGGCACGATGTCGTGCCGGGACAGGCTCGCGAAGACCTCGCCGATCAGCGCCTCGGGCCAGCGGAAATCGGAGATCACGAACACCACCTTGGGCCGGCCGACGAGGTGCTGGCCCGCGAGAGCCATGCCGTCGGCGCGGGTTCCCGTGGCCCGGGTGCGCGACAGGCGTTCGGCGATGTCGCCGGCCGGGACGCGCCAGCGGGATGCGGGCAGGAACAGGTCCTCGCGCACGTCGGCGTCGACGCCGATCAGGCCGAAAGCGTCGCCGATGCGAGTGGCGGAGGCAGCCAGCGAGCCGCACAGGGCCGCGACCAGGTCCATCCGGTCGGCCTCGCCGCAGAAGCGCATGGAAGCCGTGAGGTCGACGAGCGCCCAGACCTCGATCGCGGTACGGCTCTCGAAACGGCGGACGCAGGTGCCCTCGAACGGATCGCGCAGGGTGGCGCGCAGGTCGATGCGCCGGGCGTCCGGCATGCGCAGGAACGGCACCTGATCGCGGAAGGTGCCCAGGCCTCCGGCGTCGCGGCCGCGGTGGGTGCCGAGGGCCGTGCCGGCGCTGCGTCCGCGCGGCCCGTAGACGATGTCGGGCATCGGCTCGTTCATCGGTGCGGTCATGGCGCCGGCACCGTGTCGAAGACGGCGCGGCACAGGGCCGGCACGATGCCGGCGCGGCGCATCTCGTAGACCGGTTCGAGGAAGACGCGGTGGGCCATCACCTCGGGGAAGACCGCGCGGATGTCCTCGGGCACCAGCCAGTCGCGGCCCTCGAGCCAGGCCCTGACCTTGGCGGCCCGCACCAGCATGGCGAGCCCGCGCGGCGAGGCCCCGCCCTGGATCAGGGCGGCCATGTCGATGCCGGGCAGGCGGATGCCAGCGGGTCCCGGACGCACCAGGGCCTCCCACAGGGCCACCACGTAGACCTCGATCGCCGGGCTCGCCCGGATGCCGTGCTGGATCGCGGCGCCGATGCCGGCGATGGCGGCATGGTCGAGGACGGCGCCGTCGATCCCGGCGATCAGCGCATCGGTGTCGTGGAAGCGCGGGTCGAACACCAGGGCGCGGCGGGCCTGCGCATCGCTGGGCGCCTCCATCCCGATCTCCATGAGGAAGCGGTCGCGGGCCGCGGCCGGCAGTTCGAAGGTCTCCTCGCGTTCGACGCGGTTGCGGTCGGCGAAGACCTGGAGGTTGGGGAAACGGTACTCGCGGTCGAAGGCGGTCAGGGTCCGCTCCGCCATCAGGCGCAGCAGCAGGGCGTGTACCTGCGGTCGAGCGCGGTTGATCTCGTTGAAGAAGAAGATCGAGAGGTCTTCGGCCTGCCGCAGCACCGGGCCGGGCTCGACCCGCGGGCGACCGTCGCCGGCGAGGTAGGTGTGGTAGACGAGGTCGGTGGGCATCATGTCCACCGTGCCCTCGACGCGCTCGTAGGCGCCGCCCAGCGCGCGGGCGACCGCCCGCAGCAGGGTGGTCTTACCGACACCGACGTCGCCTTCGAGCAGCACGTGGCCGCGGGCGAAGATGGCGATGGTGATGAGCCGGATCGCCCGGTCCTGGCCGACCACGGCCGAGGCCACCGACCGTTCGAACCGCCCGGCGGCCTCGCGCCAGTCGGTGAGCATCGCGTCGTCGCGGCGGATGTCGTTCATGATGTGCCTTGAACCAAAGACTGAATTGGTCGCCGCGCGTCCGACCAATGGCGACTCTCCTCCCCCCTGTGGGGAGGAGTTGGAGGTGGGGGTGATGGGGCGACCCTCTGTGGAGCGCGGTTGGGCCACCCCCACCCCCGACCCCTCCCCACAATGGGGAGGGGAGAATCCGCGTCCGAACTCCGACGCCGAGCGCGGTGGCGCTCAGTTCGACGAGATCTTGGTCACGTCGTATTCGAACTTGCCGGTCTTCTTGGCCGCCTCGATGCGCTTGGCGTTGCGCTCTTCCATGGCCCGGATCGACTCCGACTGTTTGTTCAACTCTTTCGGGTCGTGCTTGGGATCGTACTTCGAGCCGGCGATCTTCTCGGGGAAGCCGGGCTTAGGCTCCCAGCAGTTGCCCGGCGCCTTGCACTTGGTGCCGTCGTAGGCGAGGGCCGGAAGGGCCAGAAGGGCGCTCGCACCGATCGTCGCCGCAAGGATGAATGTCCGCATGGTCGTCTCCTCCGTTGATGGTTGATGAGGCGTGTCGCCGCCCATCGTTCACCGCGCCGGCAGCGCGGCGTGACTTCCTCGGTCGCTCAATCCAGCGGCTTGCACTGTCCTGGGGCGTCCTTGGGGAAGGTCTCACCCTCCTTGTAGGGCTTGTAAGCTTTCTTCTGCTCGTCGTTGAGCCAGACCGCATCCTTGACCGGCCCGGTATAGAGGTGCCTGATCCAGGTGATGACCTGTAGCATCTCGTCGGGCGTCAGGTTCTCGTTGTGCGGGCCCATCATGCCGTTGGCGCCGCCGAAGATGGTGGCGAACAGCCCCGTGTCCTCGGTGTTGGACGGGTAGGTCCAATAATTGTCGTTGAGACCCGGCCCGAGCTTGCCCTCGGCGAGGTGGCCGTGACAGCCCGAGCAGGAGGTCGAGTAGAGGGACTCGCCATTCCTGAGGCAGGACTTGTCGTCGATGTAGGCGTTCCTGCCGGTCTGCAGGAACTGTTTGACGGCGGGGGTGTCGCGCCCGCCTTCCTTGCCCTGGGAAATGTCGAGCTGCTCGCCGGTGACGGTGTTGCGGAAGACGAAACCGCTTTGCGGTCCCGCCGCCGGCTGGGCGATGGCCGCGACGGCCGCCGAGAGGGCGACGAGCCCCAGGGCGCCGCCGACGATCCGCTTGAGTGCGATACGCTTGTTGGACTGCATGACTTCGCTCTGGTGCCTCCGGCCGTCGATCACGCGCCGGAGTGTGTCGCGCCGACCCAGCCGATGGGGGGCGCCGGGATGCGGTGGGGACGTCAGTTCGAGGGTGGGGCGAGGGGCACGCCTTCCTGCTTGAGGAGGGCGTCGATCTGCGGCTTGGCCTTGACGATGGCTGCATCGAGCTCCCGCCTCAGGGCCTCGTCGCCGCGACGCACGCCCATGGACTGGTCGAAGCTCTGGGGCATCCGCTGGCCGTCGCTGCGGACGGTGTCGTTTGGTACCAGGGTCATGCGCAGGGGTTGGCTGGAATCCTTGACGTAGCGGGCCACGTCCGGCCCGAACGCCACCGCCACGTCGGCCTTGTCGGTGGCGACCTCCGTCACCATCCGGGCCGGGTCGATCTGGGTGTACTGGTTGCGCGGTGCGCGGAAGTTCACCAGCGAGTAGAGGTAGGCCATGTCCTCCTCGTAGCGGCCGATGTCCTTGAGCATCGCCTCGGCCGGAGTGCCGAAGCCCACCACCATGTGGCCGATGGTCTTGAGGCGCGGGTCCGACCACGACTTCACGTCGAGATCCTTGTCGGCGCGGGTGATGAAGACGTAGCCGCTGCGATAGTACGGCTTCGTCGTCAGCACGCGCTGGTCGTCGCTGTCGACGCCCACGACCACGTCGCAGAGGTTCTTGTCGAGGCTGTCGCGCACCAGGTAGATCGCGGCCTTGTCGAGCCACACGAACTGCGCCTTGCGCCCCATGGCCTGCGCCACCGCGACGGCGATGCGGTTCTCGAGCCCGGAGCCGTCCTTCAACGACAGCGGCGGCTGCTGGGCCGCGCAGACGCGCAGGGTGCCGGCGTCCGCTGAGGCCGCTTTCGCGTCGGTGGCTTTCGTGCCGGAGTCCGGCGAGGCGGCATGGGCGGCGGAAAGACAGCCGAGGGCCAGGAGGGCAGCGGCCGATGTCGCCGCTGAGCGGCGTCCGGTGACGAGCGACATGGGAGCGGGTCCGTTTTTTCTTGAAAGGTCGGGATGGCGCGGCGGGGGAGGTGGCGTTGCGAGGGACATGGCGTGTCCGGAGCGGCCGTCGCGCGAGATGTCTCGATGGCGTGGTTTGCCGCGAGCGTGCGACGTGCGCCGAGGGGAGGACCCCGCCGGCCTGAGCCGGCGGAGTCCGATCACCGAGGGAGAGCCTTACTTGGCGGCCGCCGTCTGGTACTCGCCGACGTTCGGATCGTCGTAGGGGCCCTTGCCGTTCAGCGAGAACACCATCACGCCGCCGCCCATCTGGGTGTAGTTGGCGAGCTTCTTGAACGCGCCCACCGCGCCGAGGCCTGCGGTCGGGTCCTGGAGGTCGAACACGAGGCCGACCCCCGGCCAGCCGCCGACGCCGTAGTAGATGGCGACGTATTGATCACCCTTGTGGGTGTAGGTGATCGGGTAGCCGATCGCGCCCGACGGCATCTTGAACTTCCAGAGAAGGTCTCCGTTGTCCGAGTTGCGCGCCTTGATGTAGCCGTCGAGCGTTCCGTAGAACACCAGCCCGCCGGCCGTGGCCGTGGTGCCGCCCCAGACGGCGAACCGCTCCATCTTCTCCCACTGGAAAGCACCGGTGATCGCGTTGTAGCTCTTGATCTGGCCGAGACCTTCGTAGTTCTGGCGGTCACCCTTTGGGCCGGGGTACATGTTCAGCGTGGCGCCCACGAAGAACTGGCCGGCACGGTAGGGCAGCATGAAGGGCTCCCAATCCATGCAGATGTGGTTGATGCCCATGAAGAAGGCCTTGCGCTCCGGATCGTAGGAGTCGTGGCCCTGGTTGTGGTAGCCCATCGCCGAGGGGCAGATGTCCTTGGCGAGGTGGTCCATCCGGGTGCCGTACTCGGGGTCGCGCACCGGCTGGCCGGTCTTGAGATCCACCGACTTGAAGACGTTGACGGTGTCGTCGATCTTGTTGGCCGAGACCAGCGAGCCGTCCGTGCGGTCGAGGGTGTAGACGATGCCGTTGCGGTCGGGATGGGTCAGGAGCTTGCGGTCCTTGCCGTCCTTGTCCTTCTGGTTCGACAGCATCATCACGTTGACGCCGGCGTAATCCCATTCGTCGTGCGGGGTCTTCTGGTAGCCGAACTTGGCCTCGCCCGTGTCGGCGTCACGGCCGAAGATGGTCATCGTCCACTTGTTGTCGCCCGGGCGCATCGTCTCGTTCCACGGCGCCGGGTTGCCGGTGCCGAAGTAGATCAGGTTGGTGCCCGGATCGTAGGCGTACCAGCCCCAGTTGGTGCCGCCGCCGATCTTCCAGGCGTCGCCCTCCCAGGTGGAGGTGCCCAGGCCCTTCTGGCCGTAGTGCGCGTTCTTGATGTTGAAGTCGGAGGCCAGCAGCAGGTCCTTGTCCGGGCCGGTGGCGTAGGCACGCCAGACCTGGGCTCCGGTCTTCACGTCGTAGGCGGTGAGGTAGCCGCGCACGCCGAGCTCGGCGCCCGAGGACCCGATGATGACCTTGTCCTTGACCACGTAGGGCGCGATCGTGAGCGTCGAGCCGACCTTGATGTCGGAGTTCTCGACCTTCCACACGGTCTCGCCGGTCTCGGCGTTGAGCGCCATGACGTTGCCGTCGAGCAGCGTCTTGAGGATCAGCGACGGGGTCTTGCCGTCGCCCGGCCAGTAGGCGAGCCCGCGGTTCACGAGATCGCAGCAGGCGACCGCGCGGGCGGCCGGGTTCTGCTTGGGCTTGTCCTGCCACAGGATCCGGCCCGGATCGTCGAGCCCGAGCGCGAAGGTATTGTTGGGGAACGAGGTGTGGATGAACATCTTGCCGTCGACGACGACCGGCGCCCCCTCGTGGCCGTTGAGCAGGCCGGTGGAGAACGTCCAGGAGACCTTCAGGTCCTTCACGTTCGAGGCGTTGATCTGCTTGAGCGCGCTGTAGTTGTCCGAATCGTAGTTCTTGCCCGGCATGACCCAGTTGGCGTCGTTCTTCGACAGCTCGATCAGCTTGTCGTTGGCCGTCGCGAGGGTCGATGCCCCGATCGGGGCGAAGGCGACGACCGCCATCGCCGAGACGGAGTAAAGAAACCTGTTCATCCTGAACTCTCCTGCCCTATGCGCCGCGTGCGGATGCTCGAAGCCCACCGCGGCCTTTCGTTTCATCGGATCAGAGCAGAGCATCGGAAAAACAGGATCGACTCTGCGTATTCATAAGATTCACATAAGCAATTGGCGTCTTATAAGAAACTTATTACTGATCCGCTGGCTCGATATATAAACATCGTCTTGAGACAATGTCTTCAGCCAGTTCGTCATTTTACGGCGGGACAAAGTGGCAATAGAAGCGTTTCTATTGCGCATTCGCTCAGGTGTTTCGGCCATACCCGGCAGATAAAGAAGACGTGATATCGGATCTCGGCGGCGGCGAGCCTTTACTCGGGTGCCGCAACCGCTACAATCATGGCACCCTAGTAGGACAGGCGGTGATCGATGGCGGTGAAGACACTGAGGGTATTCTTATTGTCCCTGGTCTGCCTGGCTCCTCCGGCGCAGGCGGCCAAACTGACGCTGGACGACAAGGTCGCCCGCTGGCCGCGCGCCACCACGGGCGAGAAGGTCGATTTCGCCACCCGCATGGGACGGGCGTTCTCGAGCCTGTCACCGGAACTCGACATGAACTACTTCATCAAGTGCCTGGAAGAGACCGCCAATATCGGCAATCCCGGCGACATCAAGCTCGAGCAGGCGGTCAAGATCTGCGTATCCGTGAAGAAGGACGCGGCGGACTAGCGGTGAGAGACCGGATCGTCGCCAAGTCATCGGGGGAGGCAGGAGCGGGATGACGCGAGGGATCTGGCGACGGCACCGGTCCGGACTTCCGCCCGCGCCCGGTATATCCGTTCGGCGCTCGGCCCGTTCGGCCGCCGCCGGATTGTTCATGGCCTGCCTCGCCGTTCCCGTGGCGCCCGCCTCCCCGGCTCGGGTCGCGGCCCTCTATCCGGTCGACCGCCGCAGGGACATGACCGGTGCCGACGTCGACCGCTATCCGGGTGCCGGGGTGCTGTACTGCCACGGCCCGGACGGCATCCCCCGCAAGGCGTCCGCAGCATGGCTCATCGGCGACCCGTCCGTGGTCGTCCTGAACGCTCACAACTTTCGCAACCGGCGGATGGAGACCACCCGCGAGGTCGCGGATTGCTTCTTCCAGATCGGCGGGCGCAACTACGACTTCGTGCCAGCGAGCCTGCAACTGGGGGCGCCCACGAACGCCGCCGGGCTGCACATCACCGACGATTGGGCGATCCTGCGCCTGACCCAGCCCGCCGAGGGAGTGCGCCCGCAACCGATGCCGCGGGTCTCAGGCCTCGCCACGGGACCGACGACGATGGCGATCGTTATGGTGTCGCCCGGCGGCCACGGCAACTACCGCGGGCCGAGCAGTCTCGAGACCTGCTTCATCCGACAGGTCGACCCGCCGAGCGAGGCCGGCGCGCGCCGGGTCCGCCACGACTGCAACGACGGATTCGGCGGTTCCGGCTCTGGATTGTTCGACGAGGGCGGGCACCTGATCGCGATGCAGAGCGCCTCGCTGTCGATGAACTCGCGCCGGCCCTTCGACCTGGAGTTCCACTACGGCTCGGCCCTCCTGTTCGAGGGCGACCTCATGGCGGCCCTGTCGGCGGCGACCGGTCGGCCGGCGCAGCGGTGAGGCCGACCGATACGACACCGAACCGCACCGGGTTTTTCGTCGGTCCCGATCAATACCCCGAATGCGGCGACCGAGGCCGTGTTTTCCCCGGCCTGTCGGCGCCGATCGAGGCCGGCGCCGACAGCCGGCGGGGTCCATCCGCAAGCGGGGTCGAGCCGCTCACACGACGAAGAAGTCGAGGTGGCTGAGCGTGACCTTGGTGTCGATCACCGCGAACTGCACCGCGGTGGCAGCCGAGCCGCTGCCGTCGGCATCGTAGAACAGCCCGCCCGTGCCCTTGTCGTAGAGGATGCGGTCGCTGGCGTCGGCGGCGCTCACGCCGAGGTCCTTGAACGCGGCCTCGGTGAGCTGGCCCGCGGCCAGGGTCGCAAAGACGCTGCGGGCCAATTGCACCGTATCGTGTACCGCCGCGGTCGAGGCCACGAAGTCGGTGATGTGGTCGACGTTGCCCGAACCGAGCGCGGTCTTGAACACGAAGGTGTCGGCACCGGCACCGCCGGTCAGGACGTCGTCGCCACCCTGGCCGTCGAGGATGTTGGCGCCGCGAGTGCCGGTGAGGACGTTGGCCAGCGAGTTGCCGGTGGCGGTGAGGTTGCCGGCCCCGGTGAGGGTCAGGTTCTCCAGGTGCGCCCCGGCGAGCGAGTACGACACCGAGGCGTAGACGAGGTCGGTGCCGACGGCGCCGGTGGCCTCGAGGACGCGGTCGTCGATGGTGTCGACGTAGTAGGTGTCGGAGCCCGCCCCACCGGACATGGTGTCGGCGCCTCCCAGGCCGTCGAGGACGTTGGCGCCGCTGTTGCCGGTGAGCACGTTGGCCAGCGAGTTGCCGGTGGCGGTGAGGTTACCGGCTCCGGTCAGGGTCAGGTTCTCCAGGTGCGCCCCGGCGAGCGAGTACGACACCGAGGCGTAGACGAGGTCGGTGCCGACGACGCCGGTGGCCTCGATGACTTTGTCGTCGAGGTTGTCGACGTAGTAGGTGTCGGACCCCGCCCCGCCGCTCATCCGGTCGGCACCGCCCAGGCCGTTGATGACGTTGTCGCCGCCGTTGCCGGAGATGACGTTGGCGAGCGAGTTGCCGAGGCCGGTGAGGTTGTCGGTGCCGGCGAGGGTCAGGTTCTCGAGCTGCGACCCGCCGAGCGAGTAGGACACCGTCGCGTAGACGAGATCCGTGCCGAGGCCGGCGAACTCGATGGCGCAATCGCCGGCATCGTCGACCACGTAGAAGTCAGACCCGGCCCCGCCGGTCATCGTGTCGGCACCCAGACCGCCGTTGAGGGTGTTGTCGCCGTCATTGCCGGTGAGGATGTTGACGAACTCGTTGCCGGTGAGGGTCAACGCCGTGCCGCCGGTGGAGGCGGACAGGGCGAGGCTCTCGATCTCCTGCCCCGCCGCCAAACGGTAGCTGACGCTGGCGATCACGCTGTCGCTGCCGCCGCCGATCGCCTCGATCACCCGGTCGCCGACGTTGTCGACCAGATAGGTGTCGTTGCCGCCCTGCCCCTTGAAGGTTTCCGCGCCGGGGGTGCCGTGGAAGGTCTCGGCGGCGGCCGTGCCGGTATAGCCGTCGATGCGCAGGGTGCCGGCGGGATTGGTCGCCGCGCCCGCGAGCGAGGCGACGTTGCCCGCCGCGTCGAGGATCGTCGCGCTCCCCAGGGTCAGCCCGGTGATCGCGAGATCGGCGCTGACCCCATCGACGACGACGGTGTGGGTGAAGACCAGGTGCGAGGCATCGGAGGCCGCGGCGTCGTAGGCCGCCACGCCGCCGTCGCTGAGCTGGAGGCGCAGGCCGCCGGCATCGGTCAGGGTGACGGGCTCGGAGAGTGCCACCGAGATGATCACGCTCTGGCCCACCGTCAGGGTGCCGGAGCCCCTGACGATCCCCGGACCGGACAGCGAGACGCCGGAGACCGTGGGCGCCTGGGTATCCACCGTCCAGAGGGTGGACTCGGGCGTGAGGTCGGCATTGCCGGCCGCATCCACCGCCCGCACGGCGAAGCTGTGCACGCCGTCGGCCAGCCCGGTCACCGTGTAGGGGCTCGTCGTCCTGACGTAGCCGCCGCCGTCGAGGCTGACCTCGTAGTGATCGACGGCGATATCGTCGCTGCCCGAGAAGGTGAAGGTGGCACTCGTCGCGCGGGTGACGGCGGCCGGCCCCGAGACGAGCTGCGTCTGCGGCGGCGCGACGTCGACGTTCCCGACCACGCCGGCCGAGGCCGAGGCCAGGCCGGTGTGGCCCTGGTCGTCGGTGTAGGAGACGGTCACCGCAATCGCCTGCCCCGCCGCGGTGTAGTCGGGCGTGTAGCTCGCCGACGATCCGGTCAACAGCACCCTCGGGGCCTGAGGATCGCTCACGTCGGTGAAGGTGTAGGTGATCGCCCCCGTCGCCCCGTCGGCATCCGCCAGCAGCGCGACGATCGGCGTGCCCTCGCGGGCATTGCCGTCGGTCAAGCCCGTCAAGGTCAGGACCCCCGCCCGGTCGACGTCGAGCACGTCGATGGTGAGGCTCCGGTCGTTGACGAGGCCGCTGCCGTCGGTGGCCCGCACGCCGAGCACGTGCCGGGCCGCGGTCTGCGCGTCGACGCTCCTGCCGGCGGCCAGCGCGACCACGCCGGTGGTGGCATCGATGGTGAACAGGCCGGCCTGGTTCCCGCCCTGGATCGCATAGGTCAGCACGCCGGCGCCGTCCGGGTCGGTCGCCGACAGCGTCGCGACCGTCGTCCCGGGGGCGGCGCTCTCCGACAGCGTGACGGTGCCGGGCTCAGCCAGCACAGGCGCGTCGTCGACGGCGTCGATGGTCACATCGCGCGTCGCGGCGACCGAGGAGACGCCGTCGCCGACGTCGTAGCTGATCGTAATCGGCCCGTTGTAGTTCGCGGTCGGGGTGATCGTGTAGCCGCCCGCGCCGTCGCTGACGAACGTGCCGTGGTCGACGCTGAGGTTCGAGAGCACGGGCGTCGTGCCGTCGGGGTCGGTGAAGCCCTGCAGCAGCTGGGCGCTCGTCACCGTGAAGGCGGTGTCTTCCGTGCCGTCCGCCAGCGTCGCCTGCGCGCCGGTGAGGCGCGGGGCGTCGTTCACCGCCGTGATCGCGGTGCTCAGGGTCGTGGGGATCGACGCGGTGCCGTCGCCCACGTTGTAGCTGATCGTGAGCGGCCCGTTGTAGTTCGCGGTCGGAGTGATCGTGTAGCCGCCCGCGCCGTCGCTGACGACCGTGCCGTGGTCGACGCTGAGGCTCGAGGCCACGACCGTCGTGCCCTCGGGGNATAGCTGATCGTGAGCGGCCCGTTGTAGTTCGCGGTCGGAGTGATCGTGTAGCCGCCCGCGCCGTCGCTGACGACCGTGCCGTGGTCGACGCTGAGGCTCGAGGCCACGACCGTCGTGCCCTCGGGGTCCGAGAAGCCCTGGAGCAGCTGTGCGCTCGTCACCGTGAAGGTGGTGTCTTCGGTGCCGTCCGCCAGCGTCGCCTGCGCGCCGGTGAGGCGCGGCGCGTCGTTCACCGCCGCGAGCGTCGTGCTCAGGGTCGCAGGGATCGAGGCGGTGCCGTCGCCGACCGAATAGCTGATCGTGAGCGGCCCGTTGTAGTTCGCGGTCGGAGTGATCGTGTAGCCGCCCGCGCCGTCGCTGACGACCGTGCCGTGGTCGACGCTGAGGCTCGGTCGGAGTGATCGTGTAGCCGCCCGCGCCGTCGCTGACGACCGTGCCGTGGTCGACGCTGAGGCTCGAGGCCACGACCGTCGTGCCCTCGGGGTCCGAAAAGCCCTGGAGCAGCTGTGCGCTCGTCACCGTGAAGGCGGTGTCTTCCGTGCCGTCCGCCAGCGTCGCCTGCGCGTCGGTAAGGCGCGGCGCGTCGTTCACCGCCGCGAGCGTCGTGCTCAGGGTCGCGGGGAGCGAGGCGGTGCCGTCGCCGACCGAATAGCTGATCGTGAGCGGCCCGNCCGCCGCGAGCGTCGTGCTCAGGGTCGCGGGGAGCGAGGCGGTGCCGTCGCCGACCGAATAGCTGATCGTGAGCGGCCCGTTGTAGTTCGCCTCGGGCGTGATCGTGTAGCCGCCCGCGCCGTCGCTGACGACCGTGCCGTGGTCGACGCTGAGGCTCGAGACCACGGGCGTCGTGCCCTCGGGGTCCGAAAAGCCCTGGAGCAGCTGTGCGCTCGTCACCGTGAAGGCGGTGTCTTCCGTGCCAACCGCGAGCGTCGCCTGCGCGCCGGTGAGGCGCGGCGCGTCGTTCACCGCCGCGAGCGTCGTGCTCAGGGTCGCGGGGAGCGAGGCGGTGCCGTCGCCGACCGAATAGCTGATCGTGAGCGGCCCGTTGTAGTTCGCCTCGGGCGTGATCGTGTAGCCGCCCGCGCCGTCGCTGACGACCCGGCCGTCCATGGCGAGTTCGAGGGTGGCGCGCTGCGGCCCGCGGGTGGCCGCCCAGGCGCGAACGCACGCGCTCGTCGAGGGCTTCGAGCTCGGTCGNAGGCGCGGCGCGTCGTTCACCGCCGCGAGCGTCGTGCTCAGGGTCGCGGGGAGCGAGGCGGTGCCGTCGCCGACCGAATAGCTGATCGTGAGCGGCCCGTTGTAGTTCGCCTCGGGCATGATCGTGTAGCCGCCCGCGCCGTCGCTGACGACCGTGCCGTGGTCGACGCTGAGGCTCGAGACCACGAGCGTCGTGCCCTCGGGATCGGAGAAACCCTGGAGCAACTGAGCGCTCGTCACGGTGAAGGCGGTGTCCTCCGTACCGGCCGGCAGTGTCGCCTGCGGGCCGGTGAGCTGAGGGGCGTCGTTGATGGCGGCCAGCGTGAAGGTGCGGGTGGCGCTGACCGCGTTGACGCCGTCGCTCACCTGGTAGCTCAGCGTCACCGGGCCGTTGGCGTTCGCCGCCGGCGTGACGGTGTAGGTGCCGTTGCCGTCGGATGTGACCGAGCCGCCGGAGGTGATCAGCCCCGTCACCGCAAGGGTGGTGAAGTCCGCATCGGTCCAGCCCTGGAGGAGCTGGGCCGCCGTCACGGTGTAGGCGGTGTCCTCGCTGCCGGCGGCGAGCGCCGTCTGCGGGCCGGTCAGGGCCGGCGCGTCGTTGACGTCCACCGCGAAGGTCCGGGCGGTCGAGACCGGGCTCTGATCGCCGCCATAGCTGGCCGCCGCCGTGACGCTATGGGCGGCGTCCGAGAGCTTGACGGTCGGCGTGAAGGTCCACGCGCCCGAGGCGTTGGCCCTGGTCGTGCCCACGGTCGCGCCGTCGATGACGACGGTGACGATGCTGTTGGGACTCGCCGTGCCGCTGATGTCGGGCGTGTCGTCGGTGGTCGTCGCGCCGTTGGCCGGGCCGGTGATCACCGGAGCGGCCGGCGCCGGGATCTCGTTGACGTCGAGGGTCTCGCCCGCCTGGCCGAAGGTCTGACCGAGGGGGCGGTCAGTCCCGTCGTCCACGGCGACCCGGCCGCGCAGGTCCGGCAATCGAAAGACACTGATTCCGTCGCCACCGTAGGTTGCTCCGATCAGTGTATACAGCGCCTGATACTGATTGATCGGCAGCAGCTGGCCTTCGGCGCGCAGGTAGCCTTCCGGCAGGTTTGCGTCGCTGACGTCGGTGCCCGCATAGGCGAACAGCTCCCCGATGTAAGGCTCCGAGTACGCGCCGCGCCCTCCGTCACGGTCCGGGTAGAGCCCCTGGACCGCGATCAGGTAGGTCATGACGAGGGCCGGCTGGCCATTGGCGAAGGCCTGGCCGGATCCGCCAGCCGACGCCGGGGCGTTGGCGTTCGTCAGCGAGACGGTGGCGGAGCCGACCTGCTGGCCGATCACCGTCGATGCGTCGTCGCCCATGACCGCCCGTCCCGTGAGGTCGGGCAGGCGGAACGTGGTCCCGTCGCCGCCGTAGGCCGTGCCGAGCGCGGCGTAGAGAAGTGGATAATCCGCGCTGTTCAGCAGGCGTCCGTCGGCCGGGAGGAAGCCCTCCGGTACGATGTCGAATGCCGTCTGCATCAGAGTCCCGGCCCGATAGGTGCCGAAGAATCCATTGACCGAGATCAAGTAGTTGGCGGCCTCCGAGGACTGGTGGTTGTCGAAGGCCTGGCCCTGTCCGCCGAGGTTGGCCGGCAGGTTGGCGGTGGTCAGGGCTGTCGCGGTGGTCCCGCCGTGCTGTCCGAGGCCGGTCAGGAAGCCGCCGCCGACACCGACCGACACGTCGCCCATGAAGTCGGGCAGCTTGAAGGTCGTCCGGCCATCGCCGCCGTAACGCGTTCCGAGTATCGAGTAGAGCGCCTCGTTACCCCTGATGTTCAAGGTCTGGCCGCTGACATCCACGCCCGGCGCGTAGGACGCGGCGGTCAGCCGGATGACGCCCATGTATTCGTCGTCGTTCTGTGGGGCCGTGCCGGGGCCGCCGCTGCCGGCCGTGGGATAGAGCCCCTGGGTCGTGATGTAGGACTTCACCACGAGCGACGGCTGGGTGTTGCTGACGGACTGCGACATGACATGGCCCCCGGCCCCGGCGATCCCCCTCCGATCGGGAGGCGTCGTCGGTCCTTCTTGTTCGCGGTGATCTGCACGCCTCACCACGACCGCGAGAGACTGTCCGTCTCGCGGTCGCACAGGCGCCTTCTCGCACAGTGGCATAGTGGGCCGGCGCGGCCGGCGCATCATCCATATGGATGATGCGCCTTAAACGTTAGCGAGCATTCACCGGCTTTGATTAACTGTGGCCAATCTGCGGCAGTATCTCGATAGTCGAGGCGGTCGACGTTCAGTCGAATACCAACACATGTTATAAGGTAGGCAGCGATCGCTCGATCCGGGGCGGCTTGCACGATCGTCAAGGCAGGCCCGCCAGGCGCGATGCCAATGCAACGAGCTCGACCTGACCGCGCGTCCTGGTCTTGCCGAAGATCGACACAAGTTGTTTGCGGACCGTGGCAAGGCTCACGCCCTGCGCCGCGGCAGCCTCGGACGGGCTCGCGCCGCCCGTGAGGAGGATGGTGAGACGCGCTTCGGCGGGAGTTAGGTCGAAGACCTGCTCCATCGCGAAACGGTCGGGCGCCACCGGCCGGTCGAGGTCGATCAGGAGCAGGGCGGTATCGCTGCGCTCGCCCCCCGCCTGTGCGATCGGCACCGCACGCAGAAGGAGCGGCCGGCGGCCTTCGCGCGCGACGACCGTCCAGTCGTCGACCCCGAGGCCCAATCGCCGCGCCCCGCGCGCCAGGAGGGCGCTGACCGCGCCGGCGATCGCGCCATCGTCGGCAGCTGCCTCGCCGACGAGGGCGGTTTCCTGCCCCAGCACGGCCCGGCCCTGCGCATTCATGGCCTGGACCGCGCCGAGGTGATTCAGGATCACGGTGCCGCACCCCAGCCGGCCGAGGGCCTCCAGGAGCGCCGACCCGGGATGCACCCGGGCGCCCTCCCGTTCGAGGCTGCCCGGCCGGGGGCTTTGCCCGGAGGCCACAAGCGTTTCGAACGCCGATTCGTCACGACGATGGCCTCGACTGTCCGCCACGCTGCCCCGCCGCGTCTGGTTGCGCAGGACTACCATGGGGGACGCCGGCCGTCCGTCGCGCGACGTGTCTGAGCGTCCCAGATGTCGGCCCGACCCGTGCCGCCCGGCCGTCTCGGGTCGCGAAGGGATACTTCGCGCCCGGGCGGGCGGCGCAGCCGAGGTGCCGTCAGGTCTCCATGGCCGCCTCGATCGCCGCGACGTCGATCCTGCGCATGGCCATCATGGCCGAGAACGCCCGTTGCGCCGCCACGCCGCCGGCCGCCAGCGCGGAGGTGAGGACGCGCGGCGTGATCTGCCACGAGATGCCCCAGCGATCCCTGCACCAGCCGCAGGCGCTTTCCTGGCCCCCGTTGTCCACGATGGCGTTCCACAGGCGATCCGTCTCGGCCTGATCGTCGGTGGCGATCTGGAAGGAGAAGGCCTCGCTGTGCCGGAAGGCCGGGCCGCCGTTGAGGCCGATGCAGGGGATCCCCGCCACCGTGAACGCGACGGTCAGCACGTCGCCGGCCTGTCCCGACGGGTAGTCGGCCGGCGCCCGGTGGACGGCGCCCATGGTGCTCTGCGGGAATGTCTCGACGTAGAAGCGGGCCGCGGTCTCGGCGTCCTTGTCGTACCAGAGGCAGATCGTGTTCTTGGCGATCATCTTGGCTTCCCTCCTCGCGCTGCCGGCGACAGGGCATCGCCCGCGACCCTCAGGGACGCGGCGGCAGGCCACCATCCAAGCATCGTGCGCCCGAGCGTGCAAAGCGCGGCGATCGCGATCCGCGACGGTGTGCGGGAGACGACGGTCCGTCGGCGCATGTGTTCACGAGGCGGCCGACCCGCCGCCGCGCCTGCGTCGCGCGGCGACCTTGCGCAGGGTCCGCGAGAGCTGCTCGACCGAATAGGGCTTGTGGAGGAGCTCGAAGCCGTCGGTCCCGTTGCGGGCGAGCACGTGGCTGTAGCCGCTCGCGAGCAGGATCGGCAGGTCCCCGTGGAGGCGGCGGATCTCGTGGGCGAGCTCGATGCCGTTCATGCCCGGCATCACGACGTCGGTGAAGACGACATCGAAGCGCGTCGCGTTTCCGGAGAGCTCCGCGAGGGCCTCGTCGGCGTTGGTCGCCCAGACCGTGGCATAGCCGAGTTCGGCGAGGGTCTGGGTGGCGAAGGTGCCGACGTCCATGTTGTCCTCGACCACGAGGATCCGCATGCCGTGGCCGTCGCTCGACGGTTCGTCGTCGGGCGCTGTCGTCTGGGCGATCCCGCCAGGGGGGACCTGCGGGAGATAGAGCGTGAAGGTCGTGCCGATGCCGGGGGTGCTCCGAACCTCGATCTCGCCGCCCGACTGCTTGGCGAAGCCGAACACCTGCGACAGGCCGAGGCCGGTCCCCTGGCCGACGCCCTTGGTGGTGAAGAAAGGCTCGAAGATGCGCTCGATGTCCTCGGGGGCGATGCCGGCGCCGGTGTCCGCGATCGAGACCGCGACGAAGTTCCCGGACCGCGCGGGATGGGAGCGCATGGCCGGCACCTGCGACGTCGCCGCCACCGCGATCGTGAGGACGCCCTCGCCTTCCATGGCGTCGCGGGCGTTGACCGCCATGTTCACGATGGCCGTATCGAACTGGCTCGGATCGGCGTCGATGTAGCAGGCCGTCTCGGCCAGCCGGGTGACGATGCGGATACGCGCACCGGTGAGCGTGCCGACCATGTCGGCGACCCCCGTGACGCTGCGCCCGACATCGAACACCTCCGGCTTGAGGGCTTGGCGCCGGGCAAAGGCGAGGAGCTGCCCGGTGAGCTTGGCCGCCCGGGCCACCGTGTCGGAGATCGCGCCGACGTAGCGCTGCCGCCGTTCCTCGGGCAGGTCGGGACGCTTCAGGAGGTCGGTGGACGACTTGATGACCGTCAGGAGATTGTTGAAGTCGTGCGCGACTCCCCCGGTCAGCTGCCCGACCGCCTCCATCTTCTGGGCCTGGCGCAGGGCATCCTCCGCCAGTCCGAGTTCGCGCGTGCGCTCCTCGACACGCTGCTCCAGCGTCTCGTTGAGATGGCGCAGCTCGGCCGAGATGCGCTTCTGGTCCTCGATGTCCGTATTGGTGCCGACCCACCGCAGCACCTCGCCGGACGCGCCGAGGATCGGCTCGGCGCGCACGAGGAACCAGCGATAGGCGTCGTCGAACCGGCGGATGCGGAACTCGGCCTCGTAGACGTCCCCGGTGGCCACGGAGGCAGCCCAGGTCAGCCCCGCCGCCTCGATGTCGTCGGGGTGGACGATGTTCGTCCAGGTCGTGCCGTCGAGTTCGCCCGGCTCGGCCGCGCAATAGGCGTAGACCTGATCGTTGAACCAATACAGGAGCCCGTCCGCGGACGCGGCCCAGACCTGGTTGGGCATCACCTGGGCGAAGACGCGGAACTGCTCTTCGCTCTCGCGCCTGGCCGCATCGGCCCTGGCCCGTTCGACCGCGTCCCAGACCCGCGCCGCCACCTCCTCGACGAGCTCGACCTCGTCCTGCGTCCAGGCCCTGCGCACCCGCTGGTTGACGTAGAGCGCCGAGCGCAGCTCGCCCGACCGCACCAGGGGCACCGCGATCAGGGCGGCGATGCCGTAGTTGCCAAGCCCCAGACCGGCCGTGCCCGGATCGGCCTCGACGTCGGCATAGACCGATGTCCGCCCCGCCCGGAGGTTGGCGATGTTGCCCGGACCGAATGCGTCCAGGGGATAGGTGCCCACGAGGGGCCCCACCCGGTCGAGATATTCGGTCTCGAGGGTGACGGTGTCGCCGTCGGGCTCGATCAGGCCGTAGCCGACCCGATCCGCGCCGATGTGGCGACCGAGGGCGTCGACCGCCGCCTGCATGGCCGCGCGCGGGTCCGCCTGCCCGCGCAGGCCGTCCCCGAGGGCGAGCATGAACGCCTGCCGGCGCTCGGTGGTCCGTAGCGCTTCCTCGGCCCTGACCCGCTCGGTGACGTCGTAGCCGCCGGCGAAGATGCCGGTGACCGTTCCCTGGTCGTCCCGGATCGGCTGGTAGAGGAAGTCGATGAAGCGCGTGTGGGGGTCGCCCGCGAGCTGGATCGGCATCGCCTGCGCCGAGAAGGGCAGCCCGGTGCGATAGACCTCGTCGAGCAGGACGAGGAATCCCTGTACCTCGATCTCGGGAAAGACGTCGCGCACCTTCCGCCCCACGAAGGTGCGCGGACCCGAAAGGGCGATATAGGCGTCGTTGACGTGTTCGAAGACGTGGTCCGGACCGGCGAGGACGGCGACGAAGCCCGGCATCTGCTGCAGGAGCTGGCGCTGGCGCCTGCGCTCGCCCGCCGCATGCCGCTCGGCCTGGACCTGGAACGTCGTTTCGGTGCAGGCGCAGAACAGACCCGCGATGACACCGCCCTCGCCCGGCACCGGCGTGTATGAGAAGGCGAAATGCGTCTCTTCGGGGTAGCCGTTGCGATGCAGCGTGAGTTCGAGGTCGTCCATATGGACGGGTTCGCCCGCGAAGACCCGGTCCATCAGGGCACCGACCGACTCGCTGACCTCGGGCCAGACCGCGAAGAACCGGCGTCCCATGGCGGTGGGGTGGCGCGCCGCCAGCATGGGGGCGTAGGCGTCGTTGTAGAGGAGGATGCGGTGCTCGCCCCAGGCCACGAACATCGGCTGGCGCGAGCCCAGGAGCACCGTGACCAGGGTCATCAGCGGCGGGGGCCACGTCGCCGGCTCGCCGAGTTCCGACGCGCTCCAGTCGTGGGCCCGCATCAGTGCGCCCGCCTCCCCGCCCCCCGGAAAGGTGGACGCCCATGGCTCGGCGCTCTTTCCGGCCAGGACGGGAGAATCGATCACGATGACGCTCACGGGACGGCCCGGGCTGGCGGGCTGCGCAGCGGCGCCCGGCACGGCCACGCGGCGGTCGCCCGATCGCGAACGAGGTGGAACCCGAGATCGATCATGGAAACGCGAACACTCATCGTCGGGACTTTCCTCAGCCGCCGTCTACACGATCGATCCAACCTCGCGGCTCACACCGCTTCGAGGGGGATGTCGATGGTGCACACGACCCCTGCCGGCTCGTAGTCAATCTGCACCTTGCCTCCGAGTTCGCTGGCAAGGCCCCGCTCGATCATCCGCGTGCCGAACCCGCGCCGGGTTGGCGTCGTCACGCTCGGGCCCTTCCGTTCCTGCCATCGCAGAGTGAGACGCGGCCTCGCCTCCTCCGAGCCGTTCTCCCGGTCGAGGATGGCCCACGATACCGTCACGGTGCCGACGTCGTTCGACAGGGCCCCGTACTTGGTCGCGTTCGTCGCCAGTTCGTGCAGCATCATCGACAGGGCGAGCGCGGTGCGGGGCACCACCCGGACGGCGTCGCCCTGCCAGCGACAGCGTTGCCGGTCGGCGTTGTGGAGGTTGAGCGCGTCGTCGACGAGCCGGGTGAGCTCGGCGCTCTCCCATTTCTCGGCGGTGAGGACGTCGTGGGCCTTGGCCAGGGCGATGAGCCGTGCCGTGATCGCCTCACGGGCGTCGTGCAGCGAGGCGGCCGTGCGCAGCGACTGGGTCGTGAAGGCCTGGACCGTGGAGAGGGTGTTCTTCACCCGGTGGTTGAGCTCGTGGATGAGGAGCTGCTGATGCTCGCTGGCAAGCTGCGCCTCGGTGAGATCCCTCAGGATCTTCAAGAAGCCGGTCAGGCCGCCCGCGTCGTCGCGCATCGGCATCATCAGGCCGTTGGCCCAGAACTGCACGCCGTCCTTGCGCAGGTGCCAGCGGTTGTCGTCGGCCCGGCCGTCGGTGACCGCGAGCCGCATCTCCTCCTCGGCAATGGCTTCCCGGTTGTCGTCGGGTGTGAAGATGACGTTCACGGGGCGGCCGACCGCCTCGTCCTCCGCCCACCCGAGCAGGTTTTCCGCCCCCGTGTTCCAGCCGGTGATGCGGCCGGTGAGGTCGATGGTGAAGATCGCGTAATCCTTCGCGCTCTCGACGGCGAGGCGATACCGGGCCTCGCTGGCCGCGAGCACCATCGAGCGCGCCTTCAGGTCCGCCAGGGCCCGTTCGAGTTCGGCCGCACGCTCCCGTTCGAGCGCGAGGGCGGCTCGGCCCTCGGCGATCTCGCGCTCGTCCTGGGCCCGCGCCGAGGGGCTCTCCTCGGCCAGGCGCTGCACCGCCTCGTCGAGGGCCCGCCTCAGACGCGCGATCTCGGCTTCGAGCGCGGCTTCCCGGTGCATCGGCTGGTCCTCCCGCGGAACCTCGTGCGGAGGCATGGACGCGTCGCGGTCGCTCAAATCGGTTTCCTCACAATCTCTCGGTGCTCGCTCCGCAGGGGCGGCCGAACAAGGCGTCCTTGCGGGCGCGCCAGGCGTCGTTCGAGGGCCACTTGTAGTCCCGGTCCGCCATAGGGGGGATCCCCCTCACCTCGGCGCGGAAGAACGGCGGGATGACACTGTCGCGCTCATGCGACACCTTCATCGCCCGTATCGGCACGACGATGCCGTCCTCGCCCGGGCTGAAGAAGCCGCCCGAGTCCATGACCGCGTCGATGCGCCGGTCCGTCGGCGCGAAGACGGCGTTCCTGACCATGCCGGCGATCCTGTCGGCCGAACCGCAAGCCTCGGCTCCGATGATCCGGTCCGCCCGCAGGCCCGAGGAGCGCGCGCCGACACCGACGTAGGAAGGATCGCCTGTTCCGACGTGGCACCGGCGATCCGGCATTCGGCCAGGGCGCGAGTAGTTGGGAACGCGCCGCCGCGGAAGGCGGCCGGCAGGCCGTGAGGGAGTTTCATGCATTGCCTTGGTGAGCCGACGGTGGCCACGACGTCCGGGCGATTCGCGGATGTCGTTCGTGCGACGAGGCGCTTTTACTCGGGTGCGACGCGCACGCCGACCCCGACTGTCGACAATCGGAAACCCTTTCGAACGGGAAAAGTTTCGCTTGGCCTTGGCGGTGCGGAGCGAAGATCAAAATATTGTTCGGATTCACGCGACGGCTTTTGCCGATATCTGCCTTCAATCAGGAAGATACCTAACTCACGACGACTTGGGGGCGCCGAGACGTGAGGCCGCAGGGCTCCGGCGCGGGCCACCCGCAGGCCATCGCGGCTGCGATCATCCCGTTCGGATACGGCATGCGACAGCCGATGTCAGTGGGTGCCGAGTGTCTCTCCGCGACGATCAGGCGGGAGCACATCCTACTCACAGGCGCCGACGCCCTCGATTTGCGACCAGCGATAGCAACGAAATAGATTGACAGCGGAAAAACACAAATGACCGAGCGGGTTCAGTTCGAAATCAAGACGAAAAGAAAATGGAATAAGGATTCGTCATAAGATATTCGGAACAAAAAATTGTGTCGTCACTTTACCTTAGCCATGCGGTCGCGCTCCGATTGTCTGTGGCAAGGAGCCTTCCCATGGTCATATTGGACCCGGTCAGCGGTCATCGCATCATCCTTCAAGCGGCGGCAACGTCGTCACCGCGCCCCCGCCGGACCGGCCAGACGACCGATGCCGCCGTGCAGAACGGCGGTGCTCGATGTCCGACCGTCCCGAAGACCCATGACGCTTCGACGGTGCGTCGCCCCCGTTCATAGAACCGACAGCCGGGCGTGGGCGGGGCCCGGGCCCGCCGGCGCGTTGGGACACGGATCGTTCGCATCCCTGTCGCTCACGGCCGCCGCCACGGCTCTCGACGTCTCGCGTCGGCCGAGGCCGGACCTCACGCCACCAGGTAGGCCTTGTTCATCTGCAAGGTGACCACCACGCCGGCCTCGTCCCAGGTCCGTTCCACCGCGCCATCGAGCTGTTGGGTCATGGCCCGGTTCAGGAGCTTGCTGCCGTAGCCGCCGGGCCCCGTGGGAGCCGATACCCGCGGGCCGCCTCTTTCCGTCCAGGTGATCACCACGGTGTCCTCCTGCACGGGGCAGGAGATGTCGAGGGTGCCCGTGGCGACCGAGAGGGCGCCGTACTTGAGCGAGTTGGTCGCCAACTCGTGGATGACGAGCGCCAGCGTCGTCGCCGCCGCCTCCCCCACTCCCATCCTGGGCACCGAGACGCGGATACGGCCGCTGAAGGCGCCCATGTCGTCGTAGGGCGCCAGCAGGATCGACAGCAGGTCGCCGAGAAGGGCGGCCTTTCCCTGGCCGCCGGGCAGCGGACGGACGAGGTCGTGCGCCCGCCCGAGGGCGGTGAGGCGCTGGGTGAGCTCGCGCGCCATGTCGGTAGTGGTGGAGGTGGAACGCGAGGTGATCGCTGTCAGCGAAGCCGCGATCGCCAGCAGGTTCTTGACGCGATGGCTCATCTCGCCCGCCAGCAGCTCCTGGCCTTCCTCGGCCTGCTTGCGCCCGGTGGCATCGAGGAAGATGCCGAACATGATCGCCCCGACGATGCCGTGGTCGTCGCCCTGGCCCCGGGCGGAGATCCAGCGGACGTCGGTGCCATGGAGGACGCGGAAGTCGGTCTCGTAGGGACCGAGGATGGCCCGGGTCGCGGAGAACGCCGCCCTCACCCGGTCCTTGTCGGCGGGATGGATGCGGGAGGAGAGATCCTCGAAGCTGACGCGCTCGCTCATCGGGAGGTCCCAGAGCGTGTGTCCGTACTCGTCCATGGTGAACGTGTCGTCGTCGACGTTCCAGGACCACAGGGCGACACCGGCGGCGTCGATGGCCAGCCGCAGATGCCGAGGGGTCCATGTGGTGCACGTCGGTGGACTGGCTCTCATGTCGATCGTCTCCTCATGCCAGCCGCGAGATGCGCAGTGGCGGATCCGGCGCCGCCGAGGGGCGGTCGATCGACCGGACCGCGCGACGTCTCATCGACATCCACAGGGCATCGTGACCCAAGAACGGCATGGCATTCAAATGTCGGGAGCTGAACCATACGGTAGTTTTTCGGAAATGTCGCGCATGTAAAAAATCTGTTTTTCAAGAGGTATTCATATTGCCAAGCGTTGTCGGTCTGGCGATGGTTTAAAAAATAAATGATATCAGAAGTAAAAATTGTCCTTGTCGGAGAGTTGTGCGCCGTGACGCCATGGCCGGATCGTGCCGACCGGACTCGGCCCCGCGTTTCTCCGCTGCTCGGCGTCGACGCCGACTGCCGAGACGGCACGGATCCCGTGACCGCCGCGGTCGTGGCCGCCGGCCCCGCCTTGGGCCGATGCGACCTCGCGGCAGATGCCGAACGACCCGTGCGATCCCTCGAACCACGACGCCCCGGACAAGCATTTGGCCGGGGCGGTCGCCTGCATGGTCCGCGCAGGCGCCACCCGCTCGATCCGTCGGTAGCGTCTCAGCGCAGCGTGCCGGGGCGGTCTCCCACCGACCAGGCCAGCGCCTGATCGAGGCGGTCGTTGCCCCAGAACAATTCGCCGTCCTCGGTGAGGAAGGTGGGGGCGCCGAAGATGCCGCGCGAGCGGGCTTCCTCGCCGTTCACCCGCAGGCGGCCCTTGTTGGCCTCCAGGGCGGCGGCCTTGAGGATCACCGTGCCGTCGAGGCCGAGGCCGTCGAGGAGCGCCACCACCGCCGAAGGCTCCGCGATGGATTGGCCCTTCGCGAACACGCTCTCGAACACCGCCTTGGAGAACGGCACCAGCCAGTCGTGGTCCATGCCGTAGGTGGCCGCTCGGGTGGCGCTCAGGCTGTTTTGGGGGAAGGGGTTGGGCCGCGTCAGCGGCGGCAGCGCCAGCCGGGCGGCCTCGCGCTCGACGTCGCGCCACATCGCCTTGCCCTTGGCCGGGAAGAGGTTGAAGGGGGAGGAATTCCAGCCCTGGGCCGCGAAGATCGGACCGAGCAGGAAGGGTCGCCAGCGGATCTCGACGCCGGCCGCCGCCGCCGCCGCCTCCACGCGCATCGCCGCCAGATATGAGTAGGTGGACGCGAATTCGTACCAGAATTCCAGGGTCGGCCGCCGCGCCATTCGTCGCCTCTCCAGGGTGGTTGGTCGGGAAGGACCGTGGCGTGACGCACCCTATGCCGCAAGGCGGCGGCGCGTCACCGGTCTCGGGGGGGCGAACGCACGGGCGGCATGGCGGTTGCACGGCGTATCGCCCGGCTGGTAAGCCCAAGAGACCCCGATCACGACCCGTCGAGCGAAGCGAGACCCATGACGTCCGAGACTCCCCAGGCCGAGCTTCCCAAGACCGTCAAGAAGGTCGTCCTCGCCTATTCCGGCGGTCTCGACACCTCGATCATCCTCAAGTGGCTGCAGACCACATACGGCTGCGAGGTGGTGACGTTCACCGCCGACCTCGGCCAGGGCGAGGAGCTGGAGCCGGCTCGCCGCAAGGCCGAACTCCTCGGGATCAAGCCCGAGAACATCTTCATCGAGGACCTGCGCGAAGAGTTCGTGCGCGACTACGTGTTTCCGATGTTCCGCGCCAATGCGGTCTACGAGGGCGTCTACCTGCTGGGCACCTCGATCGCCCGGCCGCTCATCGCCAAGAAGCAGATCGAGATCGCCGAGAGGGTCGGCGCCGATGCGGTCTGTCACGGCGCCACCGGCAAGGGCAACGACCAGGTCCGGTTCGAACTCGGCTACTACGCCCTCAAGCCCGACGTCACCGTCATCGCCCCCTGGCGCGAGTGGGACATGCGCTCGCGCGAAGCCCTGATCGCCTTCGCGGAGGCGCACCAGATCCCGATCTCGAAGGACAAGCGCGGCGAGAGCCCATTCTCGGTGGATGCCAACCTCCTGCACGCCTCCTCCGAGGGCAAGGTGCTGGAAGATCCCGCCGACGAGGTTCCGGACTACGTCTACTCGCGCACCCTTTCGCCGGAGGGCGCGCCCGATACCCCCACCGTGGTCACCATCGGCTTCGAGAAGGGCGACGCGGTCTCCATCGACGGGGTGGCGATGTCTCCGGCCACCCTGCTGGCCAAGCTCAACCAGCTCGGCCACGACAACGGCATCGGCCGCCTCGATCTCGTGGAGAACCGCTTCGTCGGGATGAAGAGCCGCGGCATGTACGAGACGCCGGGCGGCACCATCCTGCTGCCGGCCCACCGCGCCATCGAGTCGATCACGCTGGACCGCGGCGCTGCCCACCTCAAGGACCAGATCATGCCGCAATACGCGGAGCTGATCTACAACGGCTTCTGGTTCTCGCCGGAGCGCGAGATGCTCCAGGCCCTCATCGACAAGAGCCAGGAAATGGTCACCGGCGAGGTCCGGCTGAAGCTCTACAAGGGCGGCATCCACGTCATCGGCCGGTCGAGCCCGAACTCGCTCTACGACCAGGACCTCGTCACCTTCGAGGAGGGCGCGGTCGCCTACGATCACCGCGACGCGGCCGGCTTCATCAAGCTCAACGCGCTGCGGCTGCGGACCCTGGCGCAGCGCAAGAAGCTGCTGGGGGCATAAACGCGCCGGACAAAAGAGGCCGGCGCCCGGTCGGTCCCGGACGCCCCCGGGGCGAAAGCTGGAGGCCGACGCCGGCTTTCACATCACGCGAGCGGTCTGGCCGGAAACAACCCGGGGCCGAGGTCGGCGTACCGCAGGAAGATCTGCAGGGCCGGCTGCATCTCGTGATGGAGCGGACCGAGGCCGGCAACGTCTCGCACGGCGCCGTAGGGCGCCTCCGTGTCGACCGCCGGGATGTCGCGGCCTTCGTCCCAGACGATTGCCAGGGCCGGGATCAGCGCCAGGTGCTCGGTGATCACGTCGAAGGTGATGTGCTCGGGCGTTTCCCCGGTGTCCTCGTCGCGGAACACGTCGCCGACGTCGTCCGAGGCGAGCTTGGCCAGGGTGTTGTGATAGGCGTAGCGGCCGGGCTTGAGGACGGCGTGGATGACGAACACCGCCAGCGCATCGCCGAGCGCCCGGTGTTCCTCGTCGGCGCCGTCGTCGTCGCCGGTGACATTGGCGATGTCGCCGTCACGGTCGGCGCTGCCGTAGGGCGCGTCGGGATGGACGATCGGGGCACCCACGCCCTCGGGGTTCCATGCCACCACCATCCGGCGGATCAGCGCGATGCGCTCGAGGGTGAGATCAACGGTCGGCTCGGTCGGTGTCGGTTCGGGCATCGGGGGTCTTTCGAGAAGCATTCCAGCTTGGCTCTATCGGATACCGAGAGCCTCCGCATCCTGGGAGACGTAGAGGACCCGCAGGTCGGCATCGGGCACGAAGTTCGTGGCGGTGAAGGAGAAAGTACTGGGCCCGGTCTTGACGAGACCGTTCCGGCACAGGCTCACGAGGGTCTTCGGATGCCCCTTGTCGATGGTCAGCGCGAAGGTACCGATGGTCCCGGCCCAGTTGCGCGCCGTGGTGACGATGTAGGGGACCACGACGCCCCGCACCGCATCGTCCTTGCCCTTTCCGGCGAGAAACCGACGCACGCCCGCGACGCCGGCATCATCGAGGCAGTAGCGCTGGCGGAAGGCGCGGTCGTCGAGGTCGCTGCGTCCGATGAGGATGCTGCCCTTCACCGGCCGGTAGGCATGCTCGATGACGAGATCGCGCCCGGCCGGAAAGGTCTGATCCCAATAAAACTTGGCCTCGCTGCGCCATTGCCCGCCATCGGGGCCCTCGTCCTCTGGGATCAGCCCCGCGGCGGCGAGTTCGGCCTTCGCCGTCGGCGTGAGCTTGGCCACCGCCGCTCCATAGGCGTCCCGGCGCATGGGATTGAGGGGAACGGCGTGCTTGCGCAGGAGATCGCTGACCTCGCGGGCTCCCAGGAAGGCGCGTTCCTCGAGGTGCGGTGTCAGCGCCTGACCGTCCACCGTCACCGTGAACCCGACGAAGTTGGCGCTCGATTCGTCCGGCAGGCTCTGCGCGGAACTGGTCAGTTCCGCGCCATTGATGGGCGGAAGCGGGAACGCCACCTTGAGGGTGCGCGCGGCCGCCGAGCGATTGCGGAAGACGTAGCGCACGGTGATCCGGTCGAGGCCGATGGTGAGATCCTCGCGAACGAGGGCGACCTCGGGGTCTTTCACCAGGACGAGGCCACCGGCATCGAGTTCGGCGGCACTGTCGTTGGCCAGCGCCTGCGGGGCGTTCAGGGCGGCACACAAGGCGAGCGCGAGGGCGACGCGGGGGCGACAGAGCATGGGGAGACGCGATCCGGAACAGGCAGGTTGGCCGTATCGCCGATCGCCGAGCGGTGCACCAGTACCCGTCCCGTCAAAACCGTCAGCGTTTCAAGCAGCCCATCAGGCCGGAGACTGCATTCATTCGCGCCTGGATGCGCGCGGCCTGCGCTCGCACGCCCCGCGACGGCAGGGCCGGATTGCGCAGGATCGGGTTGGGCAGAACGGCGGCCAGCAGCGCGGCCTCGCCGCGGGTGAGCGCGCGGGCCGGCTTGCCGAACCAACGCTGGGCGGCGGCCTCCGCCCCGAACACCCCCTCCCCCCACTCGGCGACGTTGAGATAGACTTCCAGGACGCGGACCTTGCCCCAAAGCGTGTCGACAACCATGGCCAGAGGAATTTCCAGGGCCTTGCGGACGACAGAGCGGCCCGGCCAGAGGAAGACGTTCTTGACCGTCTGCATCGAAATCGTGGAGGCGCCCCGGCTCGGGCCTTCCTCGTCGTCGACCACGTCGCGCAGGGCGCCCCAGTCGACGCCGCCGTGCTGGCAGAAACGCTGGTCCTCCGATGCGATCACCGCCTGGACGAGCAGGGGCGAGATCGCGTCGAGGCCCACGACGTCGCGCGCCACGGGCTGGAGCGTCAACCATCGCCCCAGCATCAGGGTTGAGGGCGGCGTCACCGCGCTATAGACGAGCGCGAGGCCGACGACGGACACCAGCAGGAGGAGAGGGAGCAGCATGACCACGCCGACCATGCGCCGCAATCCCCCGCTCCGGCGCCCGGCCCGCTCGAGGGGGCGCCCCATGTCCTCCTCGTCGTCCTGATCGCGTCTCACCACACGCAACACCCGCTCGCCTCGCCGCCACCGTCGAAAGACCGACCATGAGTTCAACGCAACCATCGCACGCTTCGGTCAAGGTGGATGCCGCGACGCAGGCCTTTACCCACAAGCTCGGCGCGACGGCCGACGCCGTCGAGGCCTTCCTCGCCGAACGCCTCGGCGACGCGACCCAGACCGGCGAGATCGTCCGTCCGGCGCGGCTGATGGAGGCGATGCGCCATGCTGTACTGGGCGGCGGCAAGCGCCTGCGCCCGTTCCTGGCGGTGGAGACCGCGCGCATGCTCGGCGGCGACGAGGCCGGCGCCCTGGCCGCCGGATCGGCGATCGAGCTCGTCCACTGCTATTCCCTGGTCCACGACGACATGCCGGCCATGGACGACGACGACCTGCGCCGCGGCAAGCCCACCGTCCACAAGGCCTACGACGACGCCACCGCGATCCTCGTCGGCGATGCGCTCCAGACCCTCGCCTTCGAGATCCTGGCCGACCCGACGTGGCAGCCCCAGGCGGCCATCCGGGCCGACCTCGTGCTCGGTCTGGCCAGGGCTTCGGGCCTCGGCGGGATGGTCGGAGGCCAGATCCTCGACCTCGGCGCCGAGGGCCGGTTCGGGCCGGTGTCGCTCACCGTCGAGGACACGCTCCAGCTCCAGGCCATGAAGACCGGCGCGATCCTGGCGTTTTCGGTGGACGCCGGCGCCCTGGTGGGCGGCGCGACCTCGGACCAGCGCGCGGCGCTGCTGCGCTACGGCCTGGCCCTGGGCCAGGCCTTCCAGATCGCCGACGACATCCTCGACCGCGAGGCCTCGCCCGAGGCGATGGGCAAGGCCACCGGCAAGGATAAGGACGCCGGCAAGGCGACGCTGGTGGACCGGCTCGGCCTGGACGGCGCACGGGCCGAATGCGACCGGCTGGTGGATGTCTGCGACGCGGCCGTCGTCTCCTGGGGCGAGAAGGCCGAGACCCTGCGTCAGGCAGCGCGCTTCACGGTGATGCGGACGGTCTGACGCGGACTCCCTGCCACGCCCGGCGATGTTGCGTCGCGGCAAGGGCGTGGTATGGGAGCGCCATGCATCTCAAACGGTTCATCGACTTCCTGGGGCTGACGCCGCCGTAGCGGCCGCGTCGTCCGAAGTCGTTCGCCCGGCCCGCCAGCGGCGGCCGGGTCCGTGATGCCTGGCCCCTGCCGGCGCGATGCGCGCGGGGCTTTCGAAAGCCGTTTATTGCGATGTCGATCCAGCACCTCCGGAGCGAGTGGGCTCCCAACGTCACGCGTGAAATCCTGGCGGGCACCGTCGTCGCCCTGGCGTTGATCCCGGAGGCCATCGCCTTCTCGATCATCGCCGGCGTCGACCCCAAGGTCGGGCTCTACGCCTCGTTCTGCATCGCCGTCGTCACCGCCTTCGCCGGGGGGCGGCCGGCGATGATCTCGGCGGCCACGGGGGCGATGTCCCTCCTGATGGTCACTCTCGTGAAGGACCACGGCCTCGGCTACCTGTTCGCCGCGACCATCCTCACCGGCCTCATCCAGGTCGGTGCGAGCCTGCTTCGCCTGGGCGACCTCATGCGCTTCGTGTCGCGCTCGGTGGTCACCGGCTTCGTCAACGCCCTGGCGATCCTGATCTTCCTCGCGCAGATGCCGGAGCTGATCGGGCGCGGCACCGGTGTCTACGTGATGACGGCGGTCGGCCTCGGCCTCATCTACGGCCTTCCCTACCTGACGAAGGCCGTCCCCTCCCCGCTCGTCACCATAGTCCTGCTCACCGGGGTTTCGATGTGGTTCGGGCTCGATCTGCGCACCGTCGGCGACATGGGCGCGCTTCCCGACGAGCTGCCGTGGTTCGCCCTGCCGCAGGTGCCGCTTACCCTGGAGACCCTGCGGATCATCCTGCCCTACGCCCTCACGCTCGCCATGGTCGGCCTGCTGGAGAGCCTGATGACGGCGGCGATCCTCGACGAGATGACCGACACCACCTCCGACAAGAACCGCGAGTGCGCCGGCCAGGGCCTCGCCAACGTCACCGCCGGCTTCTTCGGCGGCATGGCCGGCTGCGCCATGATCGGCCAATCGGTGATCAACGTCTCCTCGGGTGGGCGGGGCCGGCTCTCCACCCTCTGGGCGGGCGCGTTCCTGCTCTTCCTCATCGTGGTGCTCGGACCCTATGTGGCGCAGATCCCCATGGCGGCCCTCGTTGCGGTGATGATCATGGTGTCGATCAACACCTTCCAATGGAAGTCGGTGCGCACGCTACTCACCCACCCCAAGAGCTCCAGCTTCGTCATGCTCGGCACCGTCGTCGTGGTGGTGGTCACCCACGACCTCGCCAAGGGCGTGCTGTTCGGCGTCGTCCTGAGCGGCCTGTTCTTCGCCCACAAGGTGACGCGGTTCTTCTCCGTCACCGCGCACCGCGACGAGGCGTCGAACCGGCGGCGCTACGTCGTGACGGGCCAGATCTTCTTCGCCACGGCGGAGGCGTTCCATGCCGCCTTCGACTTTCGCGAAACAGACCTCGCCGCCGTGGCGATCGACCTGACCGCCTCACACTTCTGGGACATCAGCAGCATCGACGCCCTCGACCGCGTCGTGCTCAAGTTCCGTCATCAGGGCGTGCCGGTGGAGATCGTCGGCATGAACGAGGCGACGGCCAGTCTGGTCGACCGCGTCGGCCGTCACGACAAGCCCGGCGCGACGCTGACCCGCGGCGGCCATTGATCGTTCGGGACGGCGGACCCTCGGGTCACGGGCGGCGGGGGAGCGCCCACTCCCTTGCCAACGGCCGGACGGTCTCGCTACAGCCGCGCGGTGCCGTGATCATCCCGTCAGCGAGTGCCCCGCCATGACCAGCTACAAGCTCCTCCTCCTGCCCGGCGACGGAATCGGCCCCGAGGTGATGGCCCAGGTGGAGGTGGTGCTCGGCGTGCTGAGCGGCGCCGGTCTCGCGCGCTTCGAGATCGAGCGCGACCTCGTCGGCGGGTCGGCGATCGATGCCCACGGCGTCCCGCTCGCCGATGCGACGCTGGCCAGGGCCGATGCGGCCGACGCGATCCTGCTCGGCGCCGTCGGCGGGCCGAAATGGGCGACCGTGGCCTACGAGATCCGTCCCGAGGCCGGCCTGCTGCGCCTGCGCAAGGACCTCGGCCTCTTCGCCAACCTGCGCCCGGCGATCTGCTACCCGGCGCTGGCCGATGCCTCGGCGCTCAAGCGCGACCTCGTCGAGGGCCTCGACATCATGATCGTGCGCGAGTTGACCGGAGGCGTCTACTTCGGCGAGCCCAAGGAGATCACCACGCTACCGGACGGCTCCAAGCGTGCCGTCGATACCCAGGTCTACACCACCGCCGAGATCGAGCGGATCGCGCACGTGGCCTTCGACCTCGCACGCAAGCGATCGGGCCGGGTCTCCTCGGCCGAGAAGCACAACGTCATGAAGTCGGGCGTGCTGTGGAAGGAGGTGGTCACCCGCGTCCACGCCGAGCACCATGCCGACCTGACGCTCGAGCACGTGCTGGCCGACAACTGCGCGATGCAGCTCGTGCGGCGCCCCAAGCAGTTCGACGTGCTGGTGACCGACAACCTGTTCGGCGACGTGCTCTCGGACGTGGCGGCGATGCTCACCGGCTCCCTCGGGATGCTGCCCTCGGCGTCCCTGGGCGCCGTCGACGGAAAGGGCACCCGCAAGGCGCTCTACGAGCCGGTCCATGGTTCGGCCCCCGACATCGCCGGCCGCGACATCGCCAACCCCATCGCCATGATCGGATCCCTGGCCATGGCGCTGCGCTACTCGTTCGGCCTCGGCGAGGCCGCCGACCTCGTCGACCGCGCCATCACCGACACCCTCGCCTCGGGCGCTAGGACGGCTGACATCGCCGGCGAGGGGATCGCCGCTATCGGCACGGCCGCCATGGGCAAGGCCGTCGCCGACGCGCTGGCGGCGCGCCTGCGCTGACGGGAACGAACAAAAGGCGCCGGCCCGCTTGGGCCGACGCCTTCACGTCACGTCGTGGAACGTTGCGTCGGGATCAGTACGGGCTGCCGTAGCGCGCCGCGTAGGAGGTCGGGTCGATCACGTCGATAGCCGAGAAGTCGACGCCGCGGATCGCGCTGGAACGGGCGCCCACGAACGGACCGTTGGTGATCGGATCGGAGATGTTGCCGGCGCCGAAGCGGTCGTTGCGGCCGTAGGGCGGCGTGTTCAGGTAGCTGGCGGTGATGAACTGCGGGTTGGTGGCCGGGTTGCTCACCGAGCCGTTGCCGGGCTCCACCACGTTGCTGCCATCGAGCCAGCTGCGCGGACGGATGCGGATCGGCAGGGCCGGACCGACGCGCTCGACGGTGTAGCCGCGCGACTGGGCCTGGGCCGGGGCGACGGTACCGAGACCGGCGATCGACCCGGCGACGGTGAGAGCGCCCATCAGGGCGAGAGCGGCAACGCGCATGGAAGCACCTCGTGTCTGGAAGTCGGTGAGCGGAGGGGCCTTGGGCCTCGCCGCCCGATCATGGGAGAAAGACGTATCAGGACGATCGTTGTTCCGAGCTTAAGGCCCAGGTTTGCAACTTAAGGCCTCGCTTGCGCATTTCGCCGCACTCTTGCCTCATTGCGCTTGGCGGGCCGGCCGATCGATCCGGTGTGGGCGGTGGCGGCGGGCGGCGCGCCGCAATCCGTCCCTTCCCGGGGTTTGGCCCGCGCCACGATCCCCGCCACGTCGCCTCGTGCGATCGAAGCTTGGCCGTTCCGAACCAGCTTGTCGAGGGCGCAGGCGATCGCGCTCGGCTCGGGCGCCTGACCGAGGGGCGCGCACAGCCACCCCTCGATCCGGATCGCGGCCGGCGGCCGGGTGGTGAATCCGGTGCAGGTCCGGCTGCCGTCGCCGTCAGGCAGCGCGGTCAGCTTCGCCTCGAGGGTCTCCAGGGGGCCGGATCGGCTGTCGATGCGCCCGCGCTCGCCGGTGCGGGAGACGAAGAGCGACGGGCCGTCCGCCGCGCGCCGGACCATCGTCACGAATAGCGCCGGCGCCTCGTCGGCAGGACCGTCCACGACCACGAGGCGCAGGTACGGCGTCTCGTGGTCTGCAAAGGAGCCCTGGCTGAGGCCGTCCTCGCGCCGTCCCGTCGCCGGGTCGCGCCGGGCCGGATCGAGCCGGGAGGGGGCCGTGGGGTCGGCCTCGTCAAGGCTGAATCGCGAGGGTGCGTCTGGGATGGCGGCACGCGCGGGGACGGCGGCCGAGGGTGTGTACGCCTGCGCGACCCCTGCCTGGGGCTGGGCATCGGTCGACCGGGATACCTCCCGCTCGACGGCCAAGGCACTGAGGACGGCGACCAGCGCCACGGCGACGCCCGCCCGTCTCACGGAGCGCCACGGAAATCCGCGGCGAGGCGCCGAAAGGCCGCGTTCGGGGACGAGCGGGGATGCGGCGCGTGGGGTCATCTGTCTCGCGGGCTGGCTCTCGCCGACGACGGGCGTGTCGTCCTCGGCCTCGCGGTATGGCGCCCCCGCGGATGCCATCGCGTTTCACCGGGCATTCGAGACACCATCTTTCCCGCATCGCGGTGAACGCTTCCTTCGCAGGCACCCGACGTCCCTTGACAGCCACCGGAGCACGGCGTCTTGGTTGGGCCGATGTCCGCCCCGCGTCCCGTGCGGAGACGTTCGCACGTCTGATAGCCGGCGGCGTGGACCCGAGCCGGGTCGCGTGACAGCGAGCCGGGTCCGTGGCGCGGTGGGCGACCGAATGCGGGGACGCGTCGACACGTCCGGGAGCCGCGGCATCGCCGCGGTCCGGTCGCCGGGCATCCTCAGGAAACGGAGTGAACGAGATGGGTTACAAGGTCGCCGTCGTCGGTGCGACGGGCAATGTCGGACGCGAGATGCTGGACATCCTCGCCGAGCGCGCCTTCCCGGCGGACGAGGTCGTGGCCATCGCCTCGCGCCGCTCCATGGGCCAGGAGGTCTCCTTCGGCGACAAGATCCTGAAGGTGAAGGCGCTCGACGACTACGATTTTTCCGACACCGACATCTGCCTGATGTCGGCGGGCGGCGAGATCTCGAAGGAATGGTCGCCCCGCATCGGCCAGGCCGGCTGCGTCGTGATCGATAACTCCTCGGCGTTCCGCTACCACCCGGACGTGCCGCTGATCGTGCCCGAGGTGAACCCGGACGCGATCTCGGGTTTCACGAAGATGAACATCATCGCCAACCCGAACTGCTCGACGGCCCAGCTCGTGGTGGCCCTCAAGCCCCTGCACGACGTCGCCAAGATCCTGCGCGTGGTGGTCTCGACCTATCAGTCGGTCTCCGGCGCCGGCAAGGACGCCATGGACGAGCTGTTCCAGCAGACCCGGTCGGTGTTCACCGCCGGCCAGATGACCATGGAGAAGTTCCCCAAGCGGATCGCCTTCAACGTCATCCCGCAGATCGACGTGTTCCTCGACGACGGTTCCACCAAGGAAGAGTGGAAGATGGTCGCCGAGACCAAGAAGATGCTCGATCCCAAGATCAAGCTCACGGCCACCTGCGTGCGGGTGCCGGTGTTCATCGGCCACTCCGAGGCGGTGAACGTCGAGTTCGAGCACCCGATCTCGCCCGAGGAGGCCACCGCCATCCTGCGCTCGGCGCCGGGCATCCTCGTGGTCGATAAGCGCGAGCCCGGCGGCTACATGACCCCCCACGAGGCGGCGGGCGAAGACGCCACCTACGTCTCGCGCATCCGTGCCGATTCGACGGTCGACAACGGCCTGTCGTTCTGGTGCGTCTCGGACAACCTGCGCAAGGGCGCGGCGCTAAACACCGTGCAGATCGCCGAGATGCTGATCAACCGCAAGCTCCTGGGTGCGTCCAAGCAAGCTGCCTGACGTCGGCGACCCCCTTGTGACCCCCTGGGGCCACGGGGATCGATCCGGTCTCCGGTGACGCCGTCCCGTTCGCGGGGCGGCGTTTTTCGTTGGGCGGGACAGTCGGTGGACGGCGCATTACCATTGATTTATTTCCTATTATAAACTCGCAAAAACAGAACAAAACATGAACATTGGAGATCGCCGTGTCAGAGATCCAACGTCGGGGTTTGTCTGGACCAGCCACCGAGGCGCGTGACCTGCGCCTGCTCCTCGCGGTGTTGAGGACCGAGACCAAGCTGGTCCGCCTCCGCCGCTCCCTGAGCCGCAAGGACAGCCCCGATCAGCCCCGCGCTTCGGCGGGCCAGAGCGACAGCGGCCGCTGGACGTCGGACGGCGGCTCCGGAGGGGGTCGACAGGCGGGTCCTGACGCTCCGATTTCGGGCGAGACGACCGAGCACCGGACGATGCTGGACGGCGGCGAGGTTCTCACCCTCCGCATCCGGTCCGGGCGTGACGAATGGGACGAACACCACACGGTCGTCACCCCCGACGGAGACAGCCGAATCTTCGAGAACTCCGGCGAGACCCAGACCATTCGGGATGGGCAGACCGGCGAAATTCTGTCGCGCTCGACCTTCGCGACCGATGGCACCGCGCCGGAAGCGACGGTGCGGCCGGCCTTCCTGCCGGCCCTGCCGTTCGTCGCGCCCGCCCTTGCCGCGACGCTCGAAGCCGGGGCGATGTTGCTGACGGTTCTCGCGGCGCGATCCGCCGGCCTCGGCAAGGAACGGGGCTCGATTGCCCTGCGGTACGATTTCGAACCGGACGAGGGCGAGAAGTATTCGAAGGTGTGGGTCGGACCGGTCGATCTATCCACCCTCCACCAATTCTGCCCGCATAGCGAGGAGGTCCAGGCCGTGACCGACGAGGCGACGCGACGCCTGACGGCAGCGAACTGAAATCTCGACAAGACGAGACTTGGAAGTCTCATTCATTTAGATGTTCAAAAGACATTCAAGGCTCGAAACTATCCCGAGATCAGGACTGAATATTCACTGGACAATACAACCGGAAACGAAATACCTTACGGCGCGAGAAACTCGACGCGGCTCGACATCTCCGAGCTGACGCCGGACCAGATGGTCTGCGTATACGATCCCAAGACCGGCCAAGAAGGCCTCAGCTACGATCGAGCCCTCGTCCTGGCCAGAACCGCAAAGCGGCATTTCCCGACATCGAGAGGCATCATCATGATTCAGGTGCGCCCACAACCATGACGACCGCTCGCCAGATCAAGGAGCTCTCGGCGCCGCTTCTTGCACGCAACCCCGATCTCGTGGCCGCCGGAAAGAACAGCCTCTGGCTCACACCGATCGATCACGTCGGGCGGTTGATCCTGATCGATCGGACATCCGATCCCGACAGCTGTGCCATTAGCTGGCATATCGTCGCGTACTTCATGCCCGAGACGACATCCTGGTCCAGTCTGGGGCGTTGCGGCGATCGCGTTGGTCGGTCCAAGCAATTCCCGGGCGGATGGGGCTGGATCTGGTCCGATTCAACGATCTACGGGGATTTTGTCGATCGCATCGAGGGGGAGGTTCTGCCGCTGTTCCGCTCCCTGGACACGACGCGCGGGTGTCTGGAGTTCCAGCGCGACGACCCGCAACGAAGCGGTTACTTGAATCACTACTGGCACCTGGGCGCTTGCCTCGCGCTCGGTGAGATCGAAAGAGCGCGAGAACTCCTGTCTGAGTTGAAAGCTCATCGTGTCGGGGGGCAACCTGCGGAGAACCCGGCGGAACAACGCGTGTACGACCGCCTTCGCGCCCTGGATCAGCCGCTGCGCTCCGGGGACCGCGCCGCGCTCTGTTACCTCCTGGCGCAATGGGAGGCGGAAAACCTCGTCGGGAGCCCGTTGGAGCCGCACTGGCAGCGAAATGCGTTTCCGCTCGAAGGCGTTGGCTAGATCGAGGAGCACAATCGGCGGTTTGTGCCCAAGGGCCTGCAGCGGTGGGTTTACCGAAGCCCAAGACGACGATCGGGCGTTTGTCGTCGCACGCGGCTGCCTACCTAACGCTCAGATCTCCGGCCGCCTCCATCTCCACCGCCGCCACTTCCCCACCGCTGATCGCCGGCAGGCACCGCGTGATCCGCGCGACGTCCCAATCCCACCACGCCACCGCCTGCAGGCGCTCGGCGATCTCCGGCGGAAAGCGCATGCGGACGAGCGTCGCCGGATTACCGGCGACGATGGCGTAGGGCGGTACGTCGCGGGTGACCACGGATTTGGCCGCCACCACGGCGCCGTCGCCGATGGTGACGCCCGGCAGGATGGTGCTCTCGAAGCCGAGCCACACGTCGTTGCCTATCACCGTGTCGCCGCGATGGGGGAAGGCCGCCTCGTGCGAGAAACGTCCGGCCCAGGCGCCGCCGAAAATCACGAAGGGATAGGTCGAAGGCGCGTCGAGCCGATGGTTGCCGCCGTTCATCAGGAAGCGCGTGCCCGCCGCGATGGCGCAGAAGCGGCCGATCCGGAGGTGGTCGCCGAGGAAGGCGAAATGGTAGAGAATGGCGTCGAGGAAGGCCTGCGGCCCGGCCGGATCGTCGTAGTAGGTATAGGCCCCGACCGTGACGTTGGCCGGCAGGTCGAGATTGCGGATGAACGTCACACGCCGGTGCCCGGGGATCGGATGGAGGCAGTCGGGATCGGGTCCGAATCGCGGGTCTGCCGTCATCGTCCACTTCCTCCTCGGGCTCGCTCCGGCCCGGTGCATCGGGCGCCGACGCGGCGAGATGATGATCGCGGACGGCGGCCGCGGGAAAACCGCTTGAAACCAGGCGCCGGGGCGCGTACAAAACGGGATCAGTTCTGGTTGCAGTCGTAAGGCTGCGGTTCGGGAGTGGGCCCCGCCGGGTCCGCTCTTTTTTATTGCCGCAACGCCTTCCGGGCCGGAACGTCCCGTAGGGCCGGACCTCAAAGCGCAGCATGGCGGATATTCCAGACACGGACCCCACCGAGAAGCGGCTCATCACCGAGACGGGCGTCGCCGCGCGGGTGGTGCAGGTCATCGAGGCCTCGATCGAGGGCCTTGGCTTCCGTGTCGTGCGGGTGCGGGTGTCGAGCGCCAACGGCTGCACCGTCCAGATCATGGCCGAGCGGCCGGACGGCACCATGTCGGTGGGCGATTGCGAGATCGTGAGTCGCGCGATCTCTCCGCTGCTCGACCTCGACGACCCCATCGGCAAGCCGTACTACCTCGAGATCTCGTCTCCGGGGATCGACCGGCCGCTGGTGCGGGCCTGCGATTTCGCACGCTGGGCGGGCTACGAGGCCAAGGTCGAACTGGCCGTACCGCTGGACGGCCGCAAGCGTTTCCGCGGGATCATCGGCGTGCCCAACCCCGACGGGCGGACGGTGCCGATCGATCTGCCCGACGTGAAGGAGGGGCTGCCGAGCCGGATCGACCTGCCGCTTCGGGACCTCGGCGACGCCTATCTCGTGCTCACGGACGATCTCGTGCGCGAATCCCTGCGCCGCGGCGGTCCGCCCGTCCTCGACGATGACGAGGACGACGACGTGGACGCCGACGAGATCGAGGCGGCGCCCGAACCGGCGCCCCCCAAGAAGACGGTCTCGCGCCCGCTCAAGCCCAAGGCCTCGGCCAAGCCGAAGCCGGACAAGGTCGAAACGCAAGCGAGCCTCGCCGCCAAGGCCAGGAACAAGGCCAAGCCCGTCCGCACCAAGGCTGTGCGGGTGAAGGACGACGGCAAGCTCCACTGATTTTTTCCGCCGCCCCGCATCGTTGCGGGACGGCGAATACGTCTCACCGACGAAGAGAAGGACGAAAACCGATGGCCGTCGTCAGCGCCAACAGGCTCGAACTCCTGCAGATCGCCGAAGCAGTCGCGCGCGAGAAGGTGATCGACCGTTCCATCGTCATCGACGCCATGGAGGAGGCCATCGCCAAGGCCGCCCGCTCGCGCTACGGCGCCGAGACCGACGTGCACGCCGAGATCGACCCGAAGACCGGGGCGTTGCGCCTGTCGCGCCACCTCGTGGTGGTGGATCAGGTCGAGAACGACGCCCGCGAGGTCACCCTCGACCAGGCCCGGCGGTTCAACCCCGGTGCGCTGGTGGGCGACGTCATCTCCGATACCCTGCCGCCGTTCGATTTCGGGCGCGTCGCCGCGCAATCGGCCAAGCAGGTCATCGTGCAGAAGGTTCGCGACGCCGAGCGCGACCGCCAGTTCGACGAGTACAAGGACCGCATCGGCGAGATCGTGAACGGCCTCGTCAAGCGGGTCGAATACGGCAACGTCATCGTCGACCTCGGGCGCGGCGAAGGCATCGTGCGCCGCGACGAGATGATCCCCCGCGAGACCTTCCGGCCGGGCGACCGCATCCGCTCCTACCTGTTCGACGTGCGCCGCGAGGTGCGCGGGCCGCAGATCTTCCTCAGCCGCTCGCACCCGCAGTTCATGGCCAAGCTGTTCGGCCAGGAAGTGCCGGAGATCTACGACGGCATCGTCGAGGTGAAGGCGGTCGCCCGCGATCCGGGTTCGCGCGCCAAGATCGCGGTGATTTCTCGCGATGGGTCGATCGATCCCGTCGGCGCCTGCGTCGGCATGCGGGGCTCCCGCGTCCAGGCGGTGGTCGGTGAGTTGCAGGGCGAGAAGATCGACATCATCCCGTGGTCCGAGGACCAGGCGACCTTCATCGTCAACGCGCTGCAGCCGGCGGAAGTCGTCAAGGTGGTGCTCGACGAGGAGGCCGACCGCATCGAGGTGGTGGTGCCCGACGACCAGCTCTCGCTGGCCATCGGTCGTCGCGGCCAGAACGTGCGGCTGGCCAGCCAGCTTACCGGCTGGGACATCGACATCCTGACGGAAGCCGAGGAATCCGAGCGCCGGCAGAAGGAGTTCGCCGAGCGGACCGCCGTGTTCATGGAGGCGCTGGACGTCGACGAGACGGTCGGCCAGCTGCTGGCCGCCGAAGGGTTCCGCACCGTCGAGGAGATCGCCTACGTGGAGCCGGGCGAACTCGGCAACATCCAGGGGCTGGACGAGGAGAGCGGCACCGAGATCCAGGCTCGCGCCCAGGATCACCTCGCCCGGGTCGAATCGGAGTTCGACGCCAAGCGTCTCGAGCTCGGCGTCGCCGACGACCTTCGCGAGATCGACGGCATCACCACGCCGATGCTGGTGGCGCTGGGCGAGAACGACGTGAAGTCGGTCGAGGACCTCGCCGGCTGCGCCACCGACGATCTCGTCGGCTACACGGAAGGCCGCGGGCCGGAGGCCGTAAAGCACGCCGGCTACCTCGACGGCTTCGAAGTCTCCCGCGCCGAGGCCGAGGGCATGATCATGGCTGCCCGCCTCCATGCCGGCTGGATCGAGGCGCTGCCCGAGCCCGAGGCGACGGAGGACGACGCCGAAGCGCAGCCGGTGTAGCGGCCGCTCCCCTCTCCTTGCGGAGACGGGGGCCGGGGTGTTCGCGTCCGCGCCATGCGGGCCCGGCCACCCCCACATACGGTTCCTCCCCGCGAAGGGAGAAAACTCCTTTCGCACGCTCGCGTCATCCACATCCCATTCAACGGCGGCATCACCGCATGACGGCCGAACCCACCGACGACACCGAGGCCGACCTGCTCGATCCGGGTCTCGGCCGCGGCCGGGCCGACGCCGAGCGCACCTGCATCGTCACGCGGGTGGCGCAGAATCCGCGCCGGCTGGTCCGGTTCGTCCTGGCGCCCGACGGGTCCGTGGTGGCCGACCTGCGGGCGAAGCTTCCCGGGCGCGGGGCCTGGCTCACCGTGAGCCGGGAGGCGGTGGAGACCGCCGTCAAGCGCAAGCTGTTCCTGCGCGCCTTCAAGACGAAGGACGCGACGGTCGCGGCGGATCTCGCCGATCAGGTCGCGGCCGGCCTGCGGGCGGACCTGCGCCAGTCTCTGTCGCTCGCCAACAAGGCGGGGTGCGTCGTGGCGGGCTTTGCCAAGGTCGAGTCGGCGATCGGCGACAAGGCCGGCATCGCCGGGGTGATCCAGGCCTCCGACGGGAGTGCGGACGGCCGCCGTAAGATCGCGGCGGCATTGCACCGGCGCTTCGGCGATGCCATATCCAGCGTCCCGGTGATCGATGATCTGTCCAGTGAAGAATTGGACATGGCCTTGGGCCGGGATCATGTGATACATGCGGCACTCGTCGCAGGAGTCGGGAGTACCGGCTGCCTTGCGCGTTGGCGTAGGCTTCGCTTTTTCGAGGGCGCTGCCACGACGGCCGACGAGGCCGGTACGACCCGCGTTGGGCGAACCGCCTCCGATCTGCAAGACGACGACCAGACGGATTTGCCCGGCGCACAGCAGTTTGCCGGTTCACGGGACGATGGAAACCCTCAGGGTTTGGACTGAATGAGCGATACGAACAATCCGGGCGACAAGACGCAGACGAGACCTCCCGCGAAGCCGCTGTCGTTGAAGCGTCCGATCGAGCAGGGCACGGTTCGCCAGAGCTTCTCCCACGGCCGCACCAAGCAGGTCGTGGTCGAGACGGTGAAGCGCCGCGTCATCGGGGCGTCTCCGGCGCCCGCCACGCCGCCGCGGGAAACGGTCCCGGCGGCCCCGTCGCGTACGGTTCCGCCGGCCGCCCCGGCGCCGACGCGCCCGGCGCAGCGTGCCGCCTCCGGCGTGGTGCTGCGGACCCTGAGCGAGCAGGAGCGGGATGCCCGCGCCGCCGCCCTGGCCGACGCCCAGCGTCGCGAGCAGGAGTCCCGCCGCATCGCCGAGCAGGAGGCCGCCCAGCGCCGCGAGCAGGAAGCCGCCGAACAGCGCGAGCGTGACGCCGCCGCTGCGCGCAAGCGTGAAGAGGAAGAGCGCCGCCGCCTCGAAGAGGAAGAGAAGCGTCGCGCCGCCGAGGAGGCGCGCAAGCTCGCCAGCGAGGAGGCCGCCCGCAGTGCCGAGGTGACCGCCACGACGCCGGCCGCCGCGCCGACCAAGGCGACGACGCCGATGCCGCAGGCGCCGACCAGCGTGCGTGTCGCGCCGGCACCTCCGGCCCGCCCGGCCGCAGCGGCTCCGGCTCCCGCCGCACCGGCGGCGCCTGCCCGTCCCGCCGCACCCGCGGCACGGCCGCCCTTGACCGCCAGGCCGACCCCGGCCGAGCCGCGCAAGACCATCACGGCCGATACGCGCAAGCCCCGCGACCTGAACTTCATGGCACGCCCCGCCCCGGCGCCCGAGCCGGAGGCGACCCCGACGGCCGCCACCGCCACGCGTCCGGCCGGCGCCGCTGCCACCACGGCCCGCGTTCCGGGCCGCCCGCAGGCCGCCGAGGAGGAGAGCGAGCAGAAGCGCGTGATCCGTCGTCCGGGCATGCCGCTCAAGATCATCACGCCGCCCAAGACCCCCAAGCAGCCGGGCGGCGACCGCAATCGCGGCCGTCTCACCATCGCGACGGCGACCTCGGGAGAGGACGAGCGCACGCGCTCCGTCGCCTCCTTCCGGCGGCGCCAGCAGCGCATGAGTGGAAACCGCCACGTCGAGCAGAAGGAAAAGCTGTCTCGCGAGGTGACCATTCCCGAGACGATCACCATCCAGGAACTCGCCAACCGCATGTCGGAGCGAGCCGTGGACGTGATCCGTCTGCTCATGAAGCAGGGCCAGATCCACAAGATCACCGACGTGATCGATTCGGATTCGGCGCAGATCATCGCGGAAGAGCTCGGCCACACCGTCCGTCGCGTTGCCGAGTCCGACGTCGAGGAAGGCCTGTTCAACGACGAGCCGGACCTGGAGGAGGATCTCGATCCCCGTCCCCCGGTCGTCACGATCATGGGCCACGTCGACCACGGCAAGACCTCGCTGCTCGACGCGATCCGCAAGACCACCGTCGTCTCGGGCGAGGCCGGCGGCATCACGCAGCACATCGGCGCCTATCAGGTCGCTTCGCCCTCGGGCGAGATGATCACCTTCATCGACACCCCCGGCCACGCCGCCTTCACCTCGATGCGCGCCCGTGGCGCCAAGGTGACCGACGTCGTGGTGCTGGTGGTGGCGGCCGACGACGGCGTCATGCCCCAGACCGTGGAGGCGATCAGCCACGCCAAGGCGGCCGGCGTGCCGCTCATCGTGGCGATCAACAAGATCGACAAGCCCGAGGCGAATCCGCAGCGGGTCCGCACCGAGCTGTTGCAGCACGACATCCAGGTCGAATCGATGGGCGGCGAGACGCTCGAATTCGAGGTCTCGGCCAAGACCGGCGACGGCCTGCCCGACCTCCTCGAAGGTCTGCAGCTCCAGGCCGAGATCCTGAACCTGCGCGCCAACGAGACCCGCGACGGCGAGGGCACGGTGATCGAGGCCAAGCTCGATCGCGGCCGCGGCCCCGTGGCCACCGTGCTCGTCCAGCGCGGCACCCTGTTTACCGGCGACATCGTCGTGGCCGGTGCCGAATGGGGCCGCGTGCGCGCCCTCATCGACGACAAGGGCGAGAACGTTTCCTATGCCGGCCCGTCGGTGCCGGTGGAGGTGCTCGGCTTCAACGGTACGCCCGATGCCGGAGACCGCGTCGCGGTGGTGCCGAGCGAGGCCCGTGCCCGCGAGGTCACCGAGTACCGTGCCCGCCAGAAGCGCGAGCGTCTGGCCGCGCGGACCGGCGGCGCCAATCGCTCGCTGGTCGACATGATGCGCGACCTCAAGGAGGGTGCCGGCCGCAAGGAACTGGCGCTCGTGGTCAAGGGCGACGTGCAGGGCTCGGTGGAGGCCATCAACGGCGCCCTCGAGAAGCTCGGCAACGACGAGGTCTCGGCCCGCATCCTGCTCGCGGGTGTCGGCGGCATCACCGAGTCCGACATTACGCTGGCGGAGGCCTCCAAGGCCGTCGTCATCGGCTTCAACGTGCGGGCCCACAAGGAAGCCCGCGAGTCGGCCGAGCGCAACGGCGTCGAGATCCGCTACTACAACATCATCTACGACCTCGTGGACGACATCAAAGCGACGATGTCGGGCATGCTCCCGCCGACGCTCCGCGAGGAGCGCCTGGGCGAAGCGCAGATCCTGCAGATCTTCGACGTGTCGAAGGTCGGCAAGATCGCCGGTTGCCGCGTCACCGACGGTGTCGTGCAGCGCGGTGCCCATGTCCGCCTGATCCGCGACGAGGTAGTGATCCACGAGGGCAAACTCTCGCAGCTCAAGCGCCTGAAGGACGACGCCAAGGAGGTCATCTCCGGCTACGAGTGCGGTATGTCCTTCGAGAACTTCCAGGACATGCGCGCCGGCGACGTTATCGAGTGCTACCGGGTCGAAGAGGTCCGCCGCACGCTCTGACGGCTTGGGGCATCAACGTTGCGGCGGCTGCAGCCCTGCTGCGGCCGCCGTTTCCTTTTGAAGATTGACCATGGCCCAGAAACCCACTCCGACAGGCCCCTCGCAGCGCCAGCAGCGCGTCGCCGAACTGGTCCGCCACGCCCTGGCCGAGGTGCTCCAGCGCGGCGACGTCCAGGACCCGACCCTGAGTTCCCACGTCATCACCGTGCCCGAGGTCCGGATGTCGCCCGACCTCAAGATCGCCACGGCCTACATCATGCCGCTCGGCGGCAAGGACGAGGCGCCGGTCATCGCCGCGCTCGAGCGCAACAAGAAGGTATTGCGCCAGGAAGTGGCGCGGCGCGTGAACCTGAAGTTCGCTCCCGACCTGCGCTTCCTACGCGACGAGACCTTCGACGAATACGGCCGCATCGACGCCCTGCTGCGTTCGGAGAAGGTGAGGCGCGATCTCGAATCGGGTGCGAGCCCGGACCCCGACTCGGAGCCGGCCTGACCGCCGGCCCGACCGCGACAATCACAGACCGGGACCGGTCGCAGGCACCCGCGGGCCATCGATGCCCGCCGCGCAGGCCGCGTTCCGTTCCCCGCTTCGAGGATAGCATGATCGACGACCCCCTGATCGAGCCGCCCGCCCTCCCCTCCGATACGCCGATGCGCGAGCCGCAGCGTGGCGGGCGGCGGCAGGGTCGCGGGGCGCCCGATCCGAACCGGCCGAAGAAGCGCGACGTCAACGGATGGGTCATCCTCGACAAGGGCGTGGGCATGACCTCGACCCACGCGGTGGCGGTGGTCAAACGCGCGTTCAACGCCAAGAAGGCGGGCCACGCCGGCACCCTTGATCCGCTGGCCTCCGGCATCCTGCCGATCGCGCTCGGCGAGGCGACCAAGACCGTTCCCTTCGTGATGGACGGGCGCAAGGCCTACGTCTTCACCGTCACCTGGGGCATCGAGACCGATACCGACGATGCGGAGGGGCGCCCCGTCGCCACCAGCGACACGCGGCCGACCCGCGAGGCGGTGGAGGCGGCGCTGCCGACCTTCACGGGCGCCATCGAGCAGGTGCCGCCGCGCTACTCCGCGATCAAGATCGCGGGCGAGCGCGCCTACGACCTTGCCCGTGACGGCGAGATCGTGGAACTCGTCGCCCGGTCCGTGCAGATCGATCGCCTCGCGGTCGTCGACCACGCGCCGGATCGCACGGTCATCGAGGCCGAATGCGGCAAGGGCACCTATGTCCGGGCGCTCGCTCGCGACCTCGGGCGCGTGCTCGGTTGCTGTGGCCACGTCTCGGCCCTGCGCCGTACCCGCGTCGGTCCCTTCACGGAAGCCGAATCCTGCGTCGTCGCGACCCTGGAGGCCGGTGGACCCGACGGCAACGGCGCCCATCTCCACGGTGTCGAGACGGCCCTCGACGCGGTACCCTCGGTTCCCGTCTCGCGCGACATGGCCCTGCGCCTGATGCGGGGCCAGCCCGTCATCCTGCGCGGACGAGACGCGCCGATGGAGGGCAAAGCCTTCGCCACCTGCGGCGGGATCCTTGTCGCAGTGGGCGACGTCGAGCGCGGCGAGTTGGTGCCGCACCGGGTGTTCAACCTCGGCGGGACCTCGAACCGCTCCGCGTGACCGGGCAGTGACCCGGTTTCATCCTTGGAATCGGTTCAAACACGGGCAAGTGAGTTGCGCGCCATCGATCTCCTGCCAAGGTAACGTCCGGTAGCGGGGCGGCGAATTACGATTCGTCGCCGGCGCCGATGCGGCCCGGTGATGCGGCCCGCACGGCACGCCGATCCATCGGGAGATCCACATCATGTCATTCGCACTCATCGGACGCGGCAGCGCGCTCGCCGTCACCTGCCTTCTGGCGACCTCCGCGCTCGGCCAGGACGCCGAGCCGCAGGCCATCGTCGACGCGCAATTCGCGACGGCCGGAAACCAGAAGGGCGTGCGCGCCAGCGGCGCCAAGGGCGTCTGCGTCAAGGGCACGTTCACCCCGTCGACCGAGGCGCCGAGCCTGACAAAGGCCCCTCATTTCGCCAAGACGGTCCCGGTGACCGCCCGGTTCTCGATGGGCGGCAGCAACGCCAAGATTTCGGACAAGGCCAAGCCCGTGACCCGGGGCTTCGCCATGCGCCTGTCCGACACCACCGGCGACCTCGTGTTCGTGATCATCTCGGCGCCGGTATTCTCGGCCAAGACGCCCAAGCAACTGCTCGACTTCGCCACCGTCCGCATCCCGGGGCCCGACGGCAAGCCGGACGCCGACAAGATCAAGGCGTTCGCCGCCGCCAACCCCGAGACGACCAAGCAGAGCGCCTGGCTGAACGCCCGTCCGGTCCCGGCGAGCTATGCCGGCGTCGATTACTGGGGCGTCCATGCCTACACGTTGACCAATGCCAAGGGCGACAACACGGTCGTCAAGCTCAAGACGGTGGCCACCGCCGGGCAGCTCGGCCTCTCGGACGAGGACCTCAAGGCGAAGCCCGACAGCTTCTATGCCGACGAGCTGAAGGAGCGCCTCGCCAAGGGTCCGGCGAGCTTCGACCTCGTGGCCATCCTTAGCGAAGCCGGCGACCCCACCGGCGATCCCACCGCGATGTGGCCCGAGGAGAATCGCAAGAGCGTCAAGCTCGGCACCCTGGCGATCACCGCTCTGGAGCCGAACGCCACCTGTGACGCCAACACCTTCGACCCCGTGGTCGATCTGCCCGCCGGAATCGCCGGCCCGACCGACGACCCGATGTTCGCGGTCCGCTCGCCGGCCTACGCGGTCTCGCTGTCGCGCCGCGCCGCGGGCCAGTAGCTCATCCGCGGACCGGCAAGCCGGTTTCCACCAGCCGCGCCCAGAGCGAAGCGCCGTAGGGCGCGGCTGCATCGCAGAAATCGTAGTCGGGGTGGTGCAGGCCGGCCGAATCGCCGTTGCCGAGGAAGATGTAGGCGCCGGGGCGATTCTCCAGCATGTAGGAGAAATCCTCCGCCGCCATCATCGGCGCCACGTCGCGGTCGACCCGGTCCTCGCCGACGATGCCCGCTGCCACGTCCGCCATGAAGGCGGTCTCGACCGGGTGGTTCTCGGTCACCGGATAGCCGCCGCTGTAGTCGACCCTGGCGGTGGCGCCGAAGCCAGCGGCCACATGGGTGACGAGGACGCCGATCCGCTCCTGCATCACCGCCCGCACCGGCTTTGCCAGCGCACGCATGGTGCCGCGCATGGTGACGCGGTGCGGCAACACGTTGAAGGCCTCGCCGGCCTCCATCGCACAGACCGACACCACAGCCCCCTCCAACGGATCGACCGAGCGCGAGACGATTGATTGCAGGGCGACGATGATGTGGCTCGCCACCAGCACGGAATCGATGGCGAGGTGAGGCAGGGCCGCATGCCCGCCGCGGCCGTCGATGGTGATGGTGAAGCGGTCGGTGGAGGCCATGATCGGGCCCGGCCGGATCGCGAAGGACCCCAGCGCCAGGCCCGGGATGTTGTGCATGCCGTAGACGGTGTCGATGCCGAAGCGCTCCATCAGCCCGTCGCGCACCATCGCCTCGCCGCCGCCGCCGCCCTCCTCCGCCGGCTGGAAGATGAGCACGGCGGTGCCGTCGAAATCGCGGGTTTCGGCGAGATAACGGGCGGCCCCGAGCAGCATCGCGGTATGGCCGTCGTGGCCGCAGGCGTGCATCCGCCCCTCCACCGTCGAGCGGTAGGGCAGGTCGCGGACCTCGCGGATCGGGAGGGCGTCCATGTCGGCGCGCAGGCCGATCGCCCGGTTCGAGCCGCGCGCCCTGCCGCGGATGACGCCGACAACGCCGGTGCGGCCGATGCCGGTGGCGACCTCGTCGCAGCCGAAGGCCCTGAGCTTGTCGGCCACGAAGCCCGCCGTGCGGTGGACCTCGTAGAGAAGCTCGGGGTGGGCATGCAGGTCCTGCCGCCAAGCGGTGATCTCGTCCGCGAAAGCGGCGATCCGGTCGAGGACAGGCATGGGACTGATCTTTCGGGGAGGCGGACACCCATGAAGGCGCAGGCCGGTGCAGCAAGCAAGGGGCCAATCCGCGTGATTCACCCCCCTCCAACGCCGGCGCGACGCAGGCGCAGGGCATTGGCCAGCACGAAGACGCTCGACAGGGCCATGGCGGCCGCGGCCAGGACCGGAGAGAGGAGCGGGCCGCCGAAGGGAAACAGCGCTCCGGCCGCCACCGGGATCAGCGCGACGTTGTAGGCGAAGGCCCAGAACAGGTTCTGGCCGATGTTGCGCATGACGGCACGCGACAGGGCCAGGGCGGTGACGACGCCCGAGACGTCGCCGGACATCAGCACCACGTCGGCGCTCTCCACGGCGATGTCGGTGCCGGTGCCGATGGCGATCCCGACATCGGCCTCGGCCAGGGCCGGGGCGTCGTTGATGCCGTCGCCGACGAAGGCGATGGGTCCGTGGGCGCCACGCAGGCGGCGCAACGCATCGACCTTGCCCTCCGGCAGGACCTGCGCCTCGACGTGCGCGATGCCGAGGGCGGTGGCGATGCGCTTAGCCGTGGCGCCATCGTCGCCGGTGATCATCGCGACGACGAGGCCCTGCCCCTTGAGCGCGGCCACCGCGGCCGCCGCTTCCGGCCGGACCGGATCGGACACCGCGAACACGGCGGCGAGGCGGCCGTCCACGGCCACGTGCAGCGGGCTACGTCCGCCGGCCTCCAGGCGCTCGGCCTCCTCCGCCATCGCCGCGATGGGCATGGCGAGCCGATCCATGTAGCGACGCGATCCCACCGCCACCGTTCGGCCGCCGATCCGGCCGGCAACGCCGTGGCCGGGCACCGCCTCGAACCCCTCGACCTCGCCGAGGGCCAGGCCCTTGGCCTCGGCGGCCTTCGCCAGCGCCCGCCCGATCGGGTGCTCGGAATGGGCCTCGAGGCCTGCCGCCAAGGCCAGGACGGCATCGGGCGAGACGCCGGGGGCCGCCGCGAGGTCGGTCAGGGTCGGCTGGCCGAGGGTGAGCGTCCCGGTCTTGTCGAAGGCCACGACCGTCACGTCGCGCAGGGCCTGCAGGGCGGTGCCGTTCCGGAACAGCACGCCCGATTCGGCGGCCCGTCCCGTCCCGACCATGATCGAGGTCGGGGTGGCCAGGCCCATGGCGCAGGGGCAGGCGATGATGAGGACGGCGATGGCGTTGACGAGGGCGAACCCCAGCGCGGGGCTCGGGCCGAAGGCGAGCCAGGCGAGGAAGGTTGCGGCGGATGCCAGCATCACCGCCGGCACGAACCGGGCCGTCACCCGGTCGACCATGGCCTGGATCGGCAGCTTGGCGCCCTGCGCCGCCTCCACCATCGCCACGATCCGCGCGAGCAGCGTGTCGCTCCCCACGGTATCGACCCTGACGTCGAGGCTGCCGCGCCCGTTGAGCGTGCCGCCGACCACCGCCGCGCCGACCTCGCGCAGGCGCGGTGCGGGCTCGCCGGTGACCATGCTCTCGTCGACGAAGCTCGATCCGGCCACCACGGTGCCGTCGACGGCGATACGCTCGCCGGGGCGCATGCGCACGACGTCGCCGACGCGCAGTTCCGCCACCGCGACGTCCGTTTCCGTCCCGCCCGCCAGGCGCCGCGCGGTCTTGGGCGAAAGGTCGACGAGGCGGGCGATGGCCGAACTCGTCCGCCCGCGCGCCCGGGCCTCGAGACTGCGCCCGACCAGGATCAGCGTGACGATGAGAACGGCGGCCTCGAAGTAGAGGTGCGCCGTTCCGGGCGGCAGGATCGAAGGGGCCAGGGTCGCGACCGCCGAGTAGAGGTAGGCCGCCCCCGCCCCGAGGGCGACGAGGGCGTTCATGTCGGGATGCCCGCGCAGGAGCGCCGGGATGCCGAGGGCGAAGAATCGCCGGCCCGGCCCGGCCAGGACCAGGGTCGCGAAGGCGCCCTCGATCAGCCCGAGCCCGCGCAGGCCTAGCCCATGATGCAGGGCTTGTCCCAGCCCCGGCACCAGGTGCCCGCCCATGTCGAGGGCGACCACCGGCAGCGACAGGGCGAGGGCCACGGCGACGTCGCGGCGCAGGCTCGACGCCTCGGCTTCCTGGCGCACCGCCTGCAGCGTCCGCGCATCCGAGGTGACGGGTCCGGGTTCGTAGCCCGCGGCCTCGATCGCGCCTTCGAGATCCCGGCGCGTCACCACGCCTTCGGGGAGGTGGACGGTGGCGCGGCCCGTGGCGAGATTGACCGAGGCCGATGTGACGCCCGGGACGGCGGCGAGCGCCCGCTCGACGCGGCCGACGCAGGAGGCGCAGGTCATGCCCCCGACCGCCACCGTGGTCTCGCCCGGCGGGACGCGATAGCCCGCCCGATCGATCGCCTCGATCACCCCGGCGACGGCACCATCGGTAGCGATGCGCAGGCTGGCGCGCGACGTGGCGAGGTTGACCGACACCGCCGAGACGCCGGGAACGGCCATGATCGCCCGCTCGACCCGACCGACGCAGGACGCGCAGGTCATGCCCTCGACGGCGACGACGATGGCACGATCGGGCGAAGACGGATTGGCGGAGGGAGGGTTGGTCATGCCGTTCATATGGTGCCGCGCCGGTGCGGATACCGTCAATGCAGGGTCTCGCTGCCATGCTCGGGCAGCAGGGCGCGCACGCTCGTGCCCTTGCCCGGCGCACTCTCGATGACGAGCCGCCCGCGGTGGCGGTTGACGATGTGCTTGACGATGGCGAGCCCCAGTCCGGTCCCACCCTGGGCGCGGCTCGAGGCGACGTCGACCCGGTAGAACCGTTCGGTGAGGCGCGGGATGTGTTCCGGCGCGATGCCCGGCCCTTCGTCCCGCACCTCCAGGACGATCCGCGGCTTCCTCGGGTTGGCCGGCGTCTCGCGGCCGAGCGCGATGGTGACGGTTCCGCCGCCACCGTATTTCACGGCGTTCTCCACGAGGTTCTCGACGACCCTCAGGAGTTCGTCGCGGTCCCCGAGGATGGGATAGGGCGCATCGGGCGCCGAGACGGCCAGCGCGACGCCGCGGTCGCGGGCGAGCGGCCCCTGCGTGTCGACCATCTGGCGCACGATCTGGCCGAGGTCGACGTCCTGGGTCGGGGCGACGTGCTCGCGCAGCTCGATCCGCGACAGGGAGAGCAGGTCGTCGATCAACCGCGTCATCCGCAGTGCCTGCGTCTTCATGATGCCGAGAAACCGCTCCCGAGCCGGCGCATCGGCACGCGCCGGCCCCTGCAGGGTCTCGATGAAACCCAGCAGGGAGGCGAGCGGCGTGCGCAGTTCGTGGCTGGCGTTGGCGACGAAATCCACGCGCATCGCCTCCAGGCGTCGCGCCGAGGTGAGGTCGCGCAGGAACAGCACCACGTTGGGCTGCCCCCCCATCGGCCCGTCCGGCATCGGCAGGGCGCCGATCTGGACTTCGAAGGCCCGTTCCGTCGGCACGCGGGTGGCGTAGAGGGTCTTGAGCGGCTGGCCAGTGCGCAGCACCTCCTCGATTCCGTCGAGGATCTCGGGCGCCCGCAGGGCGAAGGAGAGCGGGTGGCGCAGCTTGAGGGTCGGCAGCAGGGCGCGGGCGGCGGGGTTGACCTCGATCACCACCGAACGGCGATCGACCAGGATGACCGAATCGGGGATGTTCGCAAGCAGGGCCTCGGCGATCGAATGCCGCTCGGCGGCGGTGGACTCGGGCGGCGCGACCACGGGGGATCGCCGCAGTCCTCCGATGAGGCCGCCCACTGCGACGGCGAGCACCGCAGCGGCGACGTACCCGGCGTCGAGGCTTCCCCTCGTCCAACCGGCGCCGGTCAGAACCGCGACGGCGACACCGGCACCGGTCCAGGCGGATCTGCGGGCGCCACGGGCCATGGCTCGGTCCTCCTTCAGCAGGCCTTCGTCGAGACATCCGTGGGCCTGGTCGCCGGACCCGCGCGAGGCCGCGGCGACGGCCCCGTCAGGCGGCGGCCCGCGCGCGCCGGGCGCGGCGCAGGAACTCGTAGGCCCCAAGCGCCGCCAGGGCGATGGCGAAGGGAACGAGGTAGTAGCAGACCCGGAACAGCAGCAGCGCGCCCAGCACCTGGTCGCGCGGCAGGCTCGACAGGGCGATGAGAATCGTCGCCTCGAACACGCCGAGGCCCCCGGGGGCGTTGGAAGCGATGCCCAGCATCGCAGCGAGCACGTAGATCGCCAGGAAGGTGGTGAAGCCGAAGTTCAGGTCCGCCGGCAGCAGGACGTACAGGGTGGCCGCCGCCGCGCAGACGTCGCCGATGCCGACGATCATCTGGCTGAGCGACACCGACGCCCCCGGAAGCTCGAGGCGCCAGCCCTTCACCTTGACGCTGCGCCGCTTGAACGAGACCCAGGCGAGATAGCTCACCACGGCGACGAGGGCGGCCAGCCCGACCGCCTGGTTGATCCGGATGCTGGTCAGCGTGAGGGCCGCCAGCTGCCCGGCCTCGACGATCAGGCTGAGGCCGAGCACCACGCCCATCCCGAGCCAGAAGGTGAAGCCGGCGATCACCGTGAGGGCCGCGATCTTGGCCGGGCTGAGACCGCGCTCTGAGTAGATCCAGTAGCGGATCGTCCCCGCGGTCAGGAGGGGGAAACCGAGGGTGAAGCTGACGGCGTAGCTCGTGAAGGAGGCGAGCGCGGTGGTGCGGTAGGGCACCTTCAGCTGGAGCTGGCGCAGTGCCAACGCGTCGTAGCAGGTCAAAAACAGGTAGCTGATCGCCACGAACAGGAAGGCGAGGCCGAGTTGCCCCGGCGTCGCGGCCGTGAAGGCGGCATGGAGTTCCGCCCAGGTGACGGTCTGGGCGAGTTTCCAGACGACGAAGATCGAGGCTGCGAAGATCCCGATGCTGGCGGCGGTTCCGAGCCACGCATAGCGGCCTCCGAAATGGCTGCGCGGGTTGGCCGGGGCGGCAGGGTCCGCGACGACCGGCGTTTCCACCGTCTTAGCGTCGGCAAGCGCTTTCTGCTGTCCCGCAAAGTTCATATCGTCGGCGTCCGCCTCCGCCGGGGCGCCACGCCATCTCCCCGAGGGGCGGACGAGGTCGGTCCCGAGCTTTTGCCGGACCGCGGCCCGTTCGCCCGCATTTAGGGGGTTTGCCGTCGGATGGCCAGGGTGGGCGACTTCGTCGCGACGTCGAATGCCACTAGCGGATGCGTCGATGTCGCATCCGGCCCGGTCAGATCGCCGGGTCGAATGCCGGCGCGGACACCGTGCTCCTTCCCAGGACGCGGGAGGCGATCACCGCCACCGCCATGGTCGCGGCGAAGATCGCGAAGATCACCGGATTGAACACGACGAGGGCGACGAAGCAGACGCCCGCCATGGCGAGCGCGAAGGCGGGTGCGGCCGGATAGAACGGCGCGCGATAGGGACGGGCGAGGGTCGGCTCGGAGCGGCGCAGCTTGAACAGGCTCGCCATGCTCATCCCGTACATCACGAGCGCCCCGAACACCGCCATGGTGACGATGCTGGCGGTGAGCGACTGGCCGGCGATGACGACGAGGTTGTCGCTGTAGATCGCCGCGATGCCGATGGCGCCCCCGACCAGGGTGGCGATATGGGGCGTCTGGAAGCGCGGATGCACGGTGGCCAGCACCCGCGGCAGGTACCCGGCGCGCGCGAGCGCGAAGATCTGGCGCGAGTAGCCCATGATGATGCCGTGGAAGGAAGCCACGAGGCCGAACAGGCCGAGCCAGACCAGCATGTGCAGCCAGCCGCTCGATTCGCCCACCACGCCCTTCATCGCCTGGGGAAGCGGGTCGTTGAGGTTGCTCAGGGCCTTCCAGTCGCCCGCCCCGCCGGCGAAGATCATCACCCCGAAGGCGAGCACGGTCAGGGTCAGCACCCCGGTGATGTAGGCGATGGGGATGGTGCGCTTGGGGTCCTTGGCCTCCTCGGCGGCCATGGCGACGCCTTCGATGGCGAGGAAGAACCAGATGGCGAAGGGGATCGCCGCCAGCATGCCGCCGATGGCCGGCCATCCGAACGTGCTGCTGCCGGCCCAACCGTCCACCGCGAAGTTCGACCAGGTGAAGGCGGGGGCGACGACGCCCATGAACACGAGGAGTTCGCCCACCGCCAGGATGGTCACGAACAGTTCGAAGGTCGCCGCGATCTGAACGCCGACGATGTTGAGGGTCATGAACAGGAGGTAGGCGCCGAGCGCCGCGTGCTTCGGGTCGAGACCGGGAAACTGAACGTTCAGATAGGCGCCGATGGCCAGCGCGATGGCGGGCGGCGCGAATACGAACTCGATCAGCGTCGCAAAGCCTGCGATGCAGCCGCCGGTGGGGCCGAAGGCGCGGTAGCTGTAGGCGAACGGGCCGCCCGCCTGCGGGATCGCGGTGGTGAGTTCGGTGAAGCTGAAGATGAACGCAACGTACATCGCCGCGATGACGGTGGTGGTGACGAGGAAGCCGAGGGTGCCGGCACTGGCCCAGCCGTAGCTCCAGCCGAAATACTCGCCGGAGATGACGAGGCCGACGGCGATGCCCCAAAGGTGAAAGGCGTTGAGGCTCTTGTCGAGGCCGGGTCCCGCGCTTGCCATTCCGTCACCCTCAATCGACCGGATCCGGTCTGCCTGAAGGTCTCGCAAGATCGCTGCCGGATCAATGGGGCGTCAGGCGGCGCTTTCGCCCGCGCGCAGGCGGCCCGGCTCCTTGGCGCGGATGTCCATGGTGTTGCCGCGCCAGACGATGGCGCTCTGCATCCAGGCGCTGGCCCAGATCGCCGGGAATACCGCATCGCGCACGAGGAAGGCGAGGATCGTCCGCGGCCGGCGATACCAGCCCGCACGGGCGGCGAGGGCGTACTCGCCGGCATACCAGGCCGCCGCCATGCCGAGGACCGCACCGGCCACCTCGGGCGTCGGCACGATGGCGACGGCGAGGGTGAACGGCAGCAGCGGCCCGGTGCCGATCTCCGGGGCGAAGAACAGCGGGAAGGTGACACGCCGCAGCCGCGCCCAGCGCTGCTGGCGCGACCAGATCTCCCCAAAGGACCGCCGCCCGAGGGGCTGCTCGAACGGCGAGGCGACGAGGTGGACCCGCTTTCCGGCCGCGCGCACGAGCTTGGTCGCCGCGGCGTCCTCGGCGATCTCGGCCGCCAGTGCCCGGATGCCGCCGTTGGCCTCCAGGAACGGCTTGTTCCACAGCATGCTCTTGCCCTGGGCGAAGCCGAGGCCGACGCTCTCGCCGGCATATTGCCAGCGCGCCTGCAGGGTGTTGAGGAAGGCGCATTCGAGCTCGGCGCAGAATCCGTGCGGCCGCGCCCCCACCGGGGTCGAGCAGACGAGGCCGGTGTCCTCCCGCCAGGAGGCCTGGAGCCGCTGCAGGTAGTCCGGCGGCATCAGCACGTTGGAATCGGCCAGCACCACCCACTCGTGCCGGGCCGCCTCCCAGCCGCGCACGCAGTTGTTGAGCTTGGGGTTGTCGCTCACCCGCTCGTCGCCGACGATGAGCCGGGACGGTACCCGCGGATGGGCCGCCATCAGGCGATGCAGCAGCGGCACGATCGGATCGTCGGCATCGGCGACGCAGAAGATCAGCTCGTAATCGGGATAGTCGAGCTTGAACCCGCGCGTCAGCATCTCCTCGCTGAAGGCCTCGATCCCGCAGACGGGCCGCACCAGGGAAACCGGCGCTCCGACCGGGAAGGTCGAACGCCCGTCGGATCGGCCGAGGCGCCGGGCCGCCATCGCCAGGCTGACGAGGTTGACGAGGGTGAGCAGCGCACACAGCGACAGGGCGACGACCATGCCGATCTCGACCTCGCCGGCCTCGACACTGCCCGTCATCGCCGTCTCCTCATCCGGCAGGGATCGCCGGTGAGGCGCCGTACCACTGGCGAGGGGGCCTAACAGCCGGCCTGTTTCAACCGTATGACAAAGGCCGCGGCGGCGGTCGGAGGCGGGGATGGGAATGCGCGTGGCGGTCCTGGGGGCCGGGATCTCCGGCGCGGCTGCGGCGCGGGCCCTGACCCGGGCCGGCTTCACCGTCGTCGTCCTCGACAAGGGCCGAGGGGTCGGGGGACGGATGGCGACCCGGCGGGTGGCGGACAGCGACCTCTCGTTCGATCACGGCGCCCAGTTCCTGCGCGCCCGCGGTCCGGCTTTCCGGGCGCAGGTGGCGGACTGGCTGGCGCGCGGTGTCGTCGCCCCCTGGGGCGGGCACGACCGCTACGTCGGGACCCACACCATGACGGCGCCGGTGCGCGACCTCCTTGTCGGTCTCGACGTCCGCACCGGAGTCACGGTGACGTCGTTGGTTCGCGAACCCGCGGGCTGGCGCGTGTCGGTCGCCGAAGGCGCCGTCGCGGAAACCTTCTCGGCCGTGGCGATCGGATTTCCATCCGTCCAGACGACGCGCCTCATCGACGCCAGCGGTCTCACCCTCACCGGGCCGGAGTCGGCGGCCTACGCGCCGTGCTGGTCCCTGATGGTCGCCCTCGACGGCCCGGCACCGTTTCCCGAGGCCGATCGCCGTTTTGCCGAGGGTGCCATCGCCGCCATCGTCCGCGAGGAGTCGCGCCCCGGGCGGGCGGCGGGTACGCGCCTCCTGGTCCATGCCGGTCCCGAGTGGTCGCGCCGGCACCTGGAGGAGACCCGAGAGTCCGTCACCGGGCGGCTGCTCGACGCGCTGGCCGAGCGCCTCGGCAGGCCGCTCACGCCCACCTTTGCGAGCGCCCATCGCTGGCGCTACGCCCTCGTGGAGACCGCGATCGGCCAGGACTGCCTCTACGACCCCGCGCTGCGCCTCGGCGCTTGCGGCGACTGGTGCCTCGGGCCGCGCATCGAGGCTGCCTTCGACAGCGGATCGGCGTTGGCCGCGCGCATCGTCGCGGACCTGACGGACCCGGCGGCCTGATGCCGCCTCCCATCGTGTTCCATCCCGCCTACGAGACGGTCCTGCCGCCCGGTCACCGTTTTCCGATGCGCAAGTACGGACGCCTCGCCGAGGTGCTGACCGCGAAGGGCCTCGTCCCGAACGGATTCGTCCGCCCGGAACCGGCCGGCCCCGACCTCCTCGCGCTGGCCCACGAGCGAGCCTATGTCGAGGCCGCCCTCGGCCTTCGCCTGCCTCCGGCCGTCGAACGGGAGATCGGATTGCCGGTGGATGCCGGCGTCGTCGCCCGTGCCTGCGCGTCGGCGGGGGGAACGCTCGCCGCCGCGCGGCTCGCGCTTGCGGGCGGGCTCGCCGGCAGCGCCGCCGGCGGCAGCCATCACGCCCGCCGCGAAAGCGGGGCAGGCTTCTGCGTGTTCAACGACGTGGCGGTGGCGGCCCGCGCCCTCCAGGCGGACGGATCGATCGCGCGGGCGTTGGTCGTGGACCTCGACGTGCACCAGGGCGACGGCACGGCCGACTGCCTCGGCCGCTCGCCGGACCTGTTCACCCTCTCCGTGCACGGGGAGAAGAACTACCCGACCCGCAAGATTCCCGGCGACCGCGATATCGGACTCCCGGACGGCATCGACGATGCCGGCTACCTGTCGGTCCTGGCGGGCTGCTTGCCGGACCTCCTCGACCGGCTCGCCCCCGACCTCGTGTTCTACAACGCAGGCGTCGATCCGCACCGGGACGACCGCCTCGGTCGTCTCTCGCTCAGCGATGAGGGACTGGCCCGCCGCGACGGTTATGTCGTTCAAGAGGTTCGGCGGCGCCGTATCCCGCTCGTCGCCGTCATCGGCGGCGGCTACACCACCGACATCGATGCCCTGGCCGGACGCCACGCCCTCGTGTTCGAGGCGATGGCCGCGGCATCGTGACGGACGCGCCCGGCGCTGCTCGGATCAGGCGCCGTGGGGCTTGTGACCCGACGGCAATGGGGTGTCGCCGGACCACTGGGGACCGACGAGGTTCGTACCGGGATGCGAGACGCGCGCACCGGAGGTGGAGTACGCCTGGTAGGCGAGCACCCGGTTGCTATCCATGACGTAGGCGGCCGCCAGGCCCAAACCGATCGCGGCGATCACGGCCACGGCAAACGCTTTCATGTCACCCTCTCTCACCGAACCGGGCCGGGGCCGGGCTCGCATAGCCTGCTCGCGGCCGGGGCGGAACGCCCCGGCACGCCGTCTATTCGGCGGGGACCGGACGCACCGGCCGGCGCGTACCGTGGTCGACCTTGCCAATTTCCTTCTCGACCCAGAGGTCGTGGTGCGACCGGGCCCAGCCGAGATCGACCTTGCCGCTGCCCATCGCATCGTAGGCGCCCTCCATGCCGACGCTGCCGATGTAGATGTGGGCCAGGATGCCGGCGATGAAGACGACGCCGATCAGCGAGTGGACCACCTGCATCACCTGCATGCCGGTGATGTCCGTGAGCGCGAAGGGGAAGATCATCATCAGGCCGGTCACGCTCATCGCCGTGCCGAAGCCCACCACCATCCAGAACACCATCTTCTGGCCGGCATTGAACCGTTCGGCGTGGGGATGGTCGTTACCGATGAGGCCGCCGCCGGCCTTGATCCAGTGCCAGTCGATCCGGTTGGGGATGTTGTCCTTCAGCCAGACCACGAACATCAGCGCGATGCCTAGCATGAAAGGCCAGGCGAGATAGATGTGCGCGTATTTCGCGTATTGCGACACCACCGCGAAGGCGTCCGGCCCGATCACCGGGGCGAGCAAACGCTTGCCGAAGATGTAGTTCAGGCCCGACAGGGACAGGATGATGAAGCAGCTCGACGTCATCCAGTGCGTCACCCGCTCGAAGGTGCCGAAGCGCAGGATCTTCTTGCCGGAATCGGGGCCCCGCTCGAGCTTGATCCGGCCTCGCCAGAGGTAGAAGCCGGCGAGAAGGGCGATGGCCCCGAGCACGGCGAGCCCGCCGATCCAGGGCAGCCAGCTCTCGCGGAACGCACGGTAGTCTCGACCCTGGGGCTGGATCAGGCTCGCGGCCTTGCCGTCTGGGATCGTGACGCGGCCGACGATCTTGGGGTCCTGCTTGAACAGGAACTCCTCGTTGACCGAATCCGCCGTCGGGTTCTGCCCGGTCGGGTTGAGGCCGTCCTTCGTCTGCTGCGCCATCGCCGGCGCGGACGCGGCGAGGGCTGCAGCCACGACGATCGTCCTGAAAAGCGTCAATCCCCGCCGCATCGGCGTTCCCCTCTCGACAGTTGGCCCGCTCGGGCTCGTTTCGCGATCAGATCGCCACGGTCTCGCGGTAGGCGGTCTTCCAGCCCCAGGCACCCGAGCCGTAGCCGCGCTTGATCACCCGCTCCTTGTAGATCTGGGCGATCATCTCGCCATCGCCGGCAAGCAGGGCCTTGGTCGAGCACATCTCGGCGCAGAGCGGCAGCTTGCCTTCGGCAAGCCGGTTGGAGCCGTACTTCTCGTATTCGATCGTCGAGAAATCCGCTTCCGGGCCGCCGGCGCAATAGGTGCACTTGTCCATCTTGCCGCGCGAACCGAAGTTGCCGACCCGCGGATACTGCGGCGCGCCGAACGGGCAGGCGTAGAAGCAATACCCGCAGCCGATGCACAGGTCCTTGGAGTGCAACACCACGGCATCGGCCGTGGTGTAGAAGCAGTTCACCGGGCAGACGGCGGCGCAGGGTGCGTCGGTGCAATGCATGCACGCCATCGAGACCGAGCGTTCGCCCGGCTTGCCGTCGTTCAGGGTGACGACGCGGCGACGGTTGATGCCCCAGGGCACCTCGTGCTCGTTCTTGCAGGCCGTGACGCAGGCGTTGCACTCGATGCAGCGGTCCGCATCACACAGGAATTTCATGCGAGCCATAGTGGTCTCTCCTCACGCGGCCCGGATCTGACACAGGGTACACTTCGTTTCCTGCATGCCCGTCACAGGATCGTAGCCATAGGTCGTGCCGTTGTTCGAGCTCTCGCCGAGCACGACCGGATCGGTCCCGGTGGGGTAGAACCGGCGCATGTCCTCGCCCTGGTACCACCCGGAGAAGTGGAACGGCATGAAGGCCACGCCCTTGCCGACGCGGTCGGTCACCAGGGCCTTCATCTTCGACTTGACACCGTTTTCGGGCCCCGTGACCCAGACGAACTGACCGTCCTTGATCCCGCGATCGGCGGCATCGGTGGTGTTCACCTCGACGAACATGTCCTGCTGCAGTTCGGCCAGCCACGGGTTCGACCGGGTTTCCTCGCCGCCGCCCTCGTATTCCACGAGGCGCCCGGAGGTGAGGATGATCGGGAAGTCCTTGGCGATGTTCTTGTCCACCGCCGCCTTCTGCACCGAGAAGCCGATGTTGGGCATGCGCAGCTGGCGCTCGTCGGGACGGGTCGGGTACTTCGCCACGAGGTCGGGACGCGGCGTGTAGATTGGCTCGCGGTGGACGGGCACCGGGTCGGGCAGGTTCCAGGCGTTCGCCCGTGCCTTGCCGTTTCCGTAGGGCGTCACGCCGTGGTCGAGGCAGACCCGCTGGATGCCGCCCGAGAGATCGGTGGCCCAGCTCACGGCATCGATGTTGGCACCACCCGTCTTGGTGATGCTCGCCATCTCCGCCGCCGTCAGGTCCTTGTCCCAGCCGAGCTTCTTGAACACGGCCATGGTGAACTCGGGGTAGCCGTCCGTCAGGTCGGAGCCCTTCGCGAACGAATCCTCGGCCAGCAGGGTCTGGCCGTTGCGCTCCACGCCGAAGCGTGCGCGGAACGTGCCGCCGCCTTCCTTGATGTGGAGGTTGGTGTTGTAGAGGATGTGCGTGCCCGGGTGCTTGAGCTCGGGCTTGCCCCAGCACGGCCAGGGCAGGCCGTAGTAGTCGCCGCCGACCTCCGGGTCGTCCTTGGGCGCACGCAGGGTGACGAGATCGAACTTGTGCTGGTTGCGCATGTGCGCCTTCAGCCGCTCGGGGCTCTGGCCGCAATAGCCCGTCGACCATCCGCCGCGGTTGATCTCGCGCAGGATGTCCTCGGCGACCGGAGCGTCGTTCTCGACCTTGATGTTCTTGAACATCCTGTCGGCGAAACCGAGCTTCTTCGACAGGAGGTAGATCACCTCGTAGTCGCTCTTCGACTCGAAGGCGGGCTTCACGATCTGCTCGCCCCACTGGATCGAGCGGTTCGAGGCGGTGCGGCTGCCGTCCATCTCCAGGGAGGTGCAGATCGGCAGCAGGTATGTGTTCTCCTTGCGGGCGTTCAGGGCCGCGAAGGTGGTGGGGTGCGGATCGGCCACGACCAGGAGGTCGAGCTTGGTCAGGCCCTCGATCGCCTCGGGCAGGCGGGTGACGGTGTTGCCGCCGTGGCCGAACACCATCATCGCCTTGATGGTGCTGCGCTGGTCGATCTGCTCTTCGGGCAGGTTGACGCCGTCGAACCACCGTGTCGAGGTCATGCCCGGCGTTTCCATGCTGTCCTTGCGGGTCTTTGCCTTGCGGCCGCCCTTGGCGGGGACTTCATCGAAACGGGACTGCAGCCAGTCGTATTCCACGTCCCACACGCGGGCCCAGTGCTTCCAGGCGCCCTCGACGAGGCCGTAGTAGAGCGGCAGGGTCGTGACATCGAGGCCGAGATCGGTGGCGCCCTGCACGTTGGTATGGCCGCGGAAGATGTTCGCGCCGGTCCCCGGCTTGCCGATGTTGCCGGTGGCCAGGCACAGGATGCACAGCGCCCGCACGTTGGCGGTGCCAACCGTGTGCTGGGTGGCGCCCATGCACCAGATCAGCGTCGAGGGCTTCTCGGTGGCGAACATCTTGGCGACGCGCTTGAGCTGCTCGCCGGGCACGCCGGAGACCCGCTCGACCTCGTCGGGCGTCCATTTGGCGACCTCCTTGCGGACGTCCTCCATGGCGTAGACGCGCTGGCGGATGAATTCCTTGTCCTCCCAGCCGTTCTCGAACACGTGCCAGAGGATACCCCAGACCACCGGGATGTCGGTGCCCGAGCGGATGCGCACGTAGTCGGTGGCGTGCGCGGCCGTGCGGGTGAAGCGCGGATCGATGACGATCATGTTGGCGCGGTTGATCTCCTTGCCCGACAGCACGTGCTGCATGGAGATCGGGTGCGCCTCGGCCGGGTTGCCGCCGAGGATGATCATGGTCTTGGCGTTGCGGATGTCGTTGTAGGAATTGGTCTGGGCGCCGTAGCCCCAGGTGTTGGCGACGCCCGCCACCGTGGTCGAGTGGCAGATGCGGGCCTGGTGGTCGACCGAGTTGGTGCCGGCGAAGGCGCCGAGCTTGCGGAAGATGTAGGCCGCCTCGTTGGTGAACTTGGCCGAGCCGAGCCAGTAGACGGAATCCGATCCGTGGGTCTCGCGCAAGGCGGTGACCTTGTCGCCGATCTCGTCGATCGCCTGCTGCCAGGAGATGCGGGTCCACTCGCCGTTGACGATCTTCATCGGGAACTTGAGTCGGCGGTCGCTCGACACAAGTTCGCGAAGGGCCGCGCCCTTGGCGCAATGGGTGCCGCGGTTGATCGGGCTGGCATAGGACGGCTCCTGGCCGACCCAGACGCCGTTGACCACCTCGGCCGTCACCGTGCAGCCCACCGAGCAGTGGGTGCAGATGTTCTTCTTGATCGCCACCTCGGGGCCGCTCACCGACGAGCCGGCGGCCTGTGCCTTGCGCACGGCGCCGAGCTGGAGCGAGCCGGCCGCGGCGAGGCCGCCGGCGACGAGGCCGGAGCGGCGCAGGAAGGTGCGGCGATCGACGGCGGCGGGGGCGGCGGAGAGTTCGGGTCGTGCGCGGCCCTGGCCGCCGGTCTTGCGCTTAATCAGCATGGCGCCCTCTACTTCTTCAATGTCTCGTAGCCGTTGGTCCGGTAGAAGGCCTTGACCTCGTCGCTCTCGCGATAGCGGGCCTTGGTCTCCTCCGTCCCCGGGTCGTAGGCCTGGGCGGGCGTGGCCATCATCGGCTGGCCGACGGCCGCTGCGGCGACCGCGACGGAGCCACCGCCGAGGGCCCGGAAGAACTGGCGGCGCCCGAGCGCGCCCTTGCGGTCTTCGTCCATGTCCGTCGCTCCAAAATCCATCCGGTCGGGCACGCGTGACGGGGTCACGACGCGCCGTCGAGGCCGAAGGCCTCCGCTTCGATGTCGATGTAGGTGGCGCCGAGGGTGCCCACGGCGCGGTAGAAACGCGACGCCTGCGCCTGCGCGACGTCGCGGAAGAAGCGGGCCGCCCACGGTTCGACGTGGCGGGCGAAGAAGTCCCGGTCCGCACCGGCCTCGTCACCGAGCCGTCCGCCGCACAGGCCCGCCATGATCTCCATCACGATGGCGATGTGGTCCTCGGGCTCGCTCATGCCCCCGGTCGGCTCGACGCCGAGGCGACGGAGATCCTCGCGCAGGCGGGCGAGCGGCCGCTCGTTCAGGAACCCGGTGAGGTAGTAGGACGCGAAGGGGACGAGTTCCCCGCGCCCGACGCCGACGAAGAGATCGAAGTACTCGCGCTGAACGGCCCTGAGGTCGGCCTCTCCCGCCGCCTTGGCGAGATCCGTCACCGCACGCCCGAGGGGCGTCGCGTCGCCCCGCAGGCCGGCGAGCGCCGAGAGCAGGTCGGGAGACGGAGAGCGCCCGAGCAGCACGGCGAGGAGGTCGTACTGATCGGCGCGGGACCGATCGATCTCGTCGATCACCGGGCTCACGTCGCCGATGACGCCGAACGCGGCATCACGGCCGGCGACGTCGCCCACCCTGTCCTGCACCGTGTCACCCGAACGCATGTCCGTCCCCGCGCCTCGGCCGTACCCGCCGATGCCGCCCTTGTATGCAGGCCATCTTAATGCCGTTTGAGACGCCCGCAATCTAGTTTTTAATGGATCAAATCGGCAAAGCGCCGCCATGGCGCCGCAGCCGGGCCTGGGACGGGCCTTTTTCCAGCTCGGGCTCCCGCTGCGAGGCGAGCTCGGGCCCCGGACGCTCCGGCTCCATCGCGGGCGGCGGCGCGGGAGGCGCGATCGCCGCCGGCGTCGTTTGCACGGGCGCGTCCGCATCCACCGGCGATACCGCGTCTGCGTCGGCGTCGTTCGGGAGAGCCTCGACTTCGGCCTCGGCCTCCACCTCGACGCGGGGCTTAGCCCCTGCGAAGATCTGCCGGACCATCCCGGCAATGTCGTCGGTCGGCAGCATCGGCCCGGTGCCCGGCACCGCGCCGGGGATGTGCCAGTCGAAGGCGTATTCGCGCGCCTCGCCGAGGTAGTCGCGGATGCCGGGATCGAGGGACCACATCCGGCGCATCGCCGCGTTGCGCAGGACCTGCGGCACCCCGGCCTTGAGGAACGGCGCGAGGTCGGAGTCGGCGGTCAGCGAATCGAGGGACGGCAGCGCGGCGACGGCGTCTTCGTCGATGCCGGCCATGTCGCCCATGTCACCAATGCCGGCATGGGCCTCGTCATCGGCAGATGCCGCGGCAAGCGGTTCGTCTCCCGGCCCGGGCGGCGCCTCGCGCTCCGACGAGTCGGGCGTCGGGAGCTCGGGCGGCGCCTCCTCGCGCACGATCTCACGCTTGCGGCGGGACCAGCGCGACAGGAAATCGTCCCCGGCCATCAGGTGTCTCCCTTGCGACGGCGCCCGGTGTCCTGGCGGGCCAGGGCCTCCGGGTCGGCGCGGTCGCGCTTGCGCTTGTGGAACACCCGCTCGACGTGGAAGGCCTCGAAGAACTGTGCGAGCTTGGCTTGGATCTCGGCCGGCATCGGCACGGCCTCGACCACTTCGCCGATACCCTCGGCCATGGATTCTCCCTCGTAGGGGTCGGCCGTGACGGCCGCGACCTCGTAGGAATCCTCTGCGACCTGCCGCAGCGCCACCCACAGCGACGGGCGACCGGAAACGAGGTTGTCCCGGTAGTGCGAGGTCTCGCTCGGGTGCAGGGCGACCTCGTAGGCGCCGGCATAGAAGGTCTCCTCCTCCTCGCTCACCGCCAGCCGGGTCCAGGGGGCGGTGGCGGGGATCGCCGGCAGGGCGGCCACGGGGAGCCAGGCATGGCTCGCCCAGATGCCCTTCAGCTTGCGCCGGACCACGATGATGCCGACCGCGAAGCGGTGTTCGGGCGAACCGGCGGATACCGGCGAAGCGGTCTCCATCATAGGACCTCGGCGGGTTGGATGAGGGGCAGGCCGGCGACGAGGTTCTGCGGCTTGAGGGTCAACCGCCCGTCGCCGCCCATCGCTAGGATCAGGTAGACCGGCCGGTCGCCGACCTGGGGGTCGACCCGGGCGGCGTCCTCGAAGACGAGGCTGAACAGGGCGAGCACCCGGCGGCCGGTCTCGGCGTCGAGGGCCTGCCCGTTCCACAGGGCGTTGCCGATCCGGGTGGCCTCGGCGTCGAGGCCGACGAACCAGCGCCAGTCGGCATCCTCCATCGTCGGAATCGGCGATACCGTTACGCCCGCATGGAGGAGATGGCCGATCCAGGCCTCGATGGCGCGGGCGAGGCCGTCGCGGCTCCGAGGGTTGGTGCCGAGATCGAGCGCCATGGTGAAGGCGTCCGACCGGCTCCAGTAGGTCCAGGCGTTGTCGTCGACCATGACGTCGAGCTCGTTCGCCGGCTCCTTGCCGAGCATCGCCACCAGCGGCGAGGCGGCGTTGGTGCTCTCGCGCGCCTCGATCACCTCGGCATCGGCCAGGAGAACCCGGCCCTCGTGCAGCGAGACCTTCTGCGGCCGGAAGAACAGCTCGGCCGCCCTCAGGACGTAGGGGTCCTCGCAGCCGTCGAGGGCGTTGCGAAGGATGAGGTGGACGAGCTGATTGAGGAAGATCGGCGGCGTGCCGCGCAGGCCGTTGCGCACGAGATCGAGGTAGGCGGCCTCCACGGAGCGCGCCGCCAGGAGCCGGTCACGGAAGGCGAGCATCATCTCCCAGTTCTCGCGGGCGTCGGCATCGGCCATCGCGGCCACCGCCCGGGGAGGAACCGCGAGACGCGGCGCTTCCATCAGCCTGGCGTGAAGGTCGCGCTCGGCCTCGCAGGCCTCTTCCGGCGGCAGGAGTTCGGGACGCGCGAGATAGGCGAGCAGCAGTTCGTCGGTGACGGCGAGCCCGCCGCCCTCCGTCCGTCCGGCCAGGTGATGGCCGCTGGAGACCCAGAACTCGGTCATCGTGCAGGATTCTCCATCAGCCCGATCAGGTCGGCGACCTCCTCGGGCTCGTCGTCGGTCTCGACGAAGGTGAACGCACGGGCGTGCGCGTGCATTCGGTCGGCACCGGGCAGGCCCGGCGGCCGGGCGTTGAGGGTGCGGAACCGCTCGCGGATCCCACCGTCCTCGCTGGTGCGATGCAGGGCGAGCACCGTACCGACGGCGGGCGCGCACAGGGAGGCGGCGGTCTCGATCTCCTCGCGGGCCGCCGCCTCGGCGGTCGCGAGGTCGGGGGCACCGAGGGTGTCGTGGATGTGCCGCGCCAGCGCCGAGACCGCCGCGTCGCGCTCGCCCTCCGTGGCCTCGGACACCACGACCAGGGTCGAGAACCCCAGCGACGCGACGCCGACGAAGCCGGAGCGGAAGGCCGCCCGCGCCTTCGGTGCCAGCGTCTCGGGGGCGACGTCGAAGAACAGGAACGAGCCGGTGACCGCCCATTCGCCGGGTTCGGCCGGACGCTCGAAGACGAAGGTGTCGGAGGGGTCGAGCCGCAGGGTGCGCGGCAGCTTGAGGCCGCTCACAGGCGCACCCGGCCCGTCGCCGGATCGAGCCAGGCCGGCACCGCCAGAGCGGGCATCAGTGGCCGGATCGTTCCGTCCGACAGGTCGCCGGTCTCGGTCAGCGCGAGTCGCACGTCACCCTCGCCCGCCGGCAGATGGGCGAGGTAGCGACGCCCCACCGCATCGAACCCGTCCTCGGCCCAGACCTCGAAGGTCTTCATGAGGTTGCGCGCAAAGCCCTCCACCAGGCTCTCCTGGTCGTCGTGGCCGAACCCCTGCTCGTCCAGGGAGGTCGAGGTCGGGGTCAGGCCCGGGTCGCCGGCATAGGCCTTGGACACGATCAGCATGCCGGAGACCACCAGCCAATCGGGCACCTCGTCCTCGCCGCAGCGCGGCGGCCAGGCGAGGCGGCCACCGCCGATGCGGGCGCCGTCGAACAGCAGTGTGTCGGGCCAGGCGATCTCCACGGGCATCTCGGGCGGCGCATGGGCGCCCACCGCCGCCGCCAGGGCGACCATGCCGGCAAGGAACGCCCTGCGGGCCGTGCGCAGGGGCTCCTCCGGCACCAGCACCACGGCGATGTCGAAGGTCTCGGCCGGGCCGGCCCAGACCAGCGGTGCGGCCCCGTCTGGCATGTCGGCGGCAATGCGGCAGGCATGGGCGAATGCGCCGTCGGAATCGAACGGCAGCACCACCGGCGAAAACGCCGGCGGGAGCGCGAGCCGGCGCCCCCTCTGCGTGTCGGGAGGGATCGTCATGTCGTGCCCGTCATCGGTCCGGCGCCCTCGATATCCCTGCGCCAACGGGCCGGGTCCCTTCTTTCGAACGGTTCGAGTATAAGGCGCCGATACGGGAACGCGAAGGGCCGCCGCCCGCGCCCCTTCGGCATCCCCCTCGACCCGTTGTCCTCGCCGCCGAAAGCCTGTCCCCGTGTCCGACCGCGTCGTGTTCGCCTGTTCCTGCGAGGGTACCGTCCCCCTCGATGCCGCCGCCATCGCTCCGGCCTGCGGCGGGCGCCTCGAGACGGCGACCGAGCTCTGCGGCCGCGAGATCGAGCGGCTGGTGGCCAGCCTCGAGTCGGGCGCCGAGGTAACGGTCTCCTGCAGCATGCAGGCGCCGCTCTTTTCCGAACACGCGGCCGAGATCGGGGCCGAGGATCGCCTGACCTGCATCGACATCCGCGAGAGCGCCGGCTGGTCCTCGCAAGGGGCCGCCGCCGGCCCCAAGATCGCCGCGCTCCTGGCCTCGGCCGCCGAGGTCGCCGCCGCGCCGCAGATCCTCACCATGGAGAGCCAGGGCGTCGTCCTGGTCTACGGCTGCGACGAGGTCGCAGTGGAGGCCGGGCGAAGGCTCGCGGACCACCTCGACGTCACGGTGCTGCTGAGCCGGCCCGGCGACGTCGCCCCGCCGCGGCGCAACGACTTTCCCGTCCTGAAGGGCACCATCGCCGGCGCCTCGGGACACCTCGGGGCGTTCTCGCTGCGGATCGACGACTACGCCGTCCCCTCCCCCGCCTCGCGTGGCTCGCTGCTGTTCGGCGAGGCGCGCAACGGGGCGACCTCGACCTGCGATCTCGTCCTCGATCTCACCGGCGGAACGCCGCTGTTCCCGGCCCACGACCTCAGGAGCGGCTACGTCCGCGCCGACCCGCGCGATCCCACCGCCGTGGAGGCGGCCCTGTTCGCGGTCTCGCACCTCGTCGGCACCTTCGAGAAAAGCCGGTTCATCGATTTCCATGCCGATCTGTGCGCGCATTCGCGCTCGCGCATCACCGGCTGCACCCGCTGCCTCGACGTGTGCCCGACCGGTGCCATCGCGCCGGCCGGCGAGCACGTGGCGATCGACCCCCATGTCTGCGCCGGCTGCGGCTCCTGCGCCTCGGTCTGTCCCACGGGGGCCGCCGCCTACACCCTTCCCGCCGCCGACGCCCTGATGCGCCGGTTGCGCACCCTGATGCGGGCCTACCACGCGGCCGGCGGCCGCGACGGCGTGGTGCTGTTCCACGACGACGAGCACGGTACGCCGCTGATCCAGGCGCTGGCTCGCTACGGCGACGGCCTGCCGGCGAACGTGCTGCCGGTCGCCGTCAACGAACTGACCCAGATCGGCCCCGAGGCGGTGGCGGCGCTGTTCGCCTACGGCGCCGTCGGCGTCCGGCTGCTGGTGCGTGCCAAGCCCCGGCACGATATCGAGACGGTCCACCGCCTCGCCGCGCTCACCGATACCGTCGTCCGGGCGCTCGGCTACGGCCCGGCGGGCGGCGGCACCGTGGTCGGCCTCATAGAGACGGACGATCCCGACGCCTTGTCGGCGGCGCTCGCGGCGATGCCGCTGGGAACGGCGGCACCCTCGCCCGCCGCCTTCATGCCGGTCGGCCCGAAACGCGACGTCCTTCGGTTCGCGTTCCGCGAATTGCACGTGGCCGCCCCCGCTCCGGTCGCGGTGGTGCCGCTGGCGGCGGACGCGCCGTTCGGTGGCCTCGACATCGATGTCGAGGGCTGCACGCTGTGCCTGTCCTGTGTGAGCGCGTGCCCCACCCATGCGCTGGGCGATAGCCAGGACCGGCCGCTGCTGGCCTTCGACGAGAGCCTGTGCGTGCAATGCGGCCTGTGCGCCGCGACCTGCCCGGAGCGGGTCATCACGCTCAAGCCGCAGATCGATTTCGAGGCCTGGGCGGCGCCACGCCGCGTGGTGAAGGAGGAGGAGCCGTTCGACTGCGTCGCCTGCGGCAAGCCGTTCGGCACCCGCAGCACGATCGAGCGCGTCATGGCCAAACTCAAGGATCGCCACTGGATGTTCGCCGGCAGTGCGGGCGAGGAGCGCCTGCGCACGCTGATGATGTGCGACATCTGCCGGATCGAGGTCGCCACCAACACCGGCTTCGACCCGCATGCGGCGCCCGAGCGCCCCCGGCCCCGCACGAGCGAGGATTATCTGCGCGAGCGGGCCGAGCGCGGCGATCCCCTCGCCTGATCCGGAGTGATCAGTTCGCCCGGGTCGCCTTCTCGAGGAAGCGCACCAGCGCCTCGCGGTCGTCCCGGTCGCGGATCGTCTGCTCGGGCATCTTGGTGCCCGGGGTGTAGCGCGAGGGACCGACCTCGAAGAGTTCGGCGATGGTGCGCGCATCCCAGACGATATCGAGGTGCTTGAGCGGTTCGGAGAACCGGTAGCCCGGCGCGCTGGCGATGCGGCGACCGAAGATGCCGCTCAGGGTCGGGCCGGCGCGCGGGCCCTCGTCGGGCGATAGGGTGTGGCAGGCGACGCAGGCGCGAAACACCTCGGCGCCGCGCTCGCCCTTGTAGGCCGCGAGCGCATCGGCCGGGCGGGCCATCGCGAGGGCGCCGATGGGCTCGCCCGTGGCGGCGTTCCAGCGCCGCACCAGCCGGTCGCCGCCGCCGGTGAGCAGTTCGGCCCCGTCCGGCCGGAAGGCCAGCGACCACACCGGCAGGCCGGGTCCGACGAGGTTGAACAGCACCTTTGCCTCCGCCCGCGCGATCATCGCCACGGTGCCCGCCACCGTGGCGGCGGCGATCCGCGTCCCGTCGGGGGAGAGCGCCAGGGCGATGACGGGGTTCGGGGCCAGTTCGGCGCTGGCCCTGACCTGCCCCTCGGCCGATAGGACTCGCACGACGCTGTCTGCACCCGCCGTCACGATCTCACCGTCCGCGGCCACGGCCACGGTGTTGAGCGGCGTGCCCAGGGTGATCACCGCGGGCGGCGCCTCGCCCTCCACCGGCCAGATCCGCAGGGTGCCGTCGTAGCCCGCCGAGACCAGGCGGCCGTCGCCGAGGAAGGCCACCGCGTTGACCGGGCCGGTGTGGCCCGCCAGCGTCCGCACCGCGCCGCCGCCGGTCGAGCGGATCCGGGCGGTGCCGTCCCAGGAGGCGGAGGCGAGGAGGCTCCCGTCGGGCGACAGGGCGAGGCCGGCCACCGGACCCTGGTGGTCGGTGAAGACCGTGACCGGCTCGGGCGATCCGACTTGCCACAGGGCGATGCGACCGTCCTCGCCGCCGGTGAGGAAACGCCCGCCGCCCGCCGCGACCGCGGCGTTGACCGCGCCCTCGTGGACGCGCAGCACCCGTAAGGCCGCACCGGGCTCGATCGCCCAGAGGATCGCCGAGTGGTCGAAGCTGCCGGAGATGGCGAGCCCGCCGTCGGGCGCCACCGCCAGGGCCCGCACCGGCCCGCCGTGGCCCTGCCATTGCGCGCGTGCCGCGAGCGGGCCCGCAGCGAGCAGCAGGACGGCGGCGAGGATCGTCGCCCGCCACGAAGGCGGGAGCACGCGGGGGGCTCGGGACACATCCATCATACGGGATGGTTAAGCAGGTTCGTGCGGGCTGGCCAACGCCTCGGCCGGCGCGGATCTCGATTTGTCGCAGGTCCCGAACGGCGAACCGCCAAGGCCATGCGCGGACCCGGTTCAGGCCGCGTTGTCCCGGTGGCGGCCGAGGCGGCGCTGCCAGGCGTTCACCAGGGCGGCGGCGAGGGTGAGGATGCCCGGATCGCGGTCGAGGACGTCCTCGGCCGGCTGCGGCAGGGTTGTGGCGAGGAAAACCAGCATGGTCGGCTCCTGAAGCGGGGGGTGGTGGAACCCGCTTTGTTGCAGTGCAATATCGGCCCTCGCCCGTCGTCGCCGCAACCGGCCGTTACGCCGGGACGGCCATGCAGGGGCCTCATGCGCCGGCCGCGATTCCGGCGCGATCGACGCCGCCGCTGTTGACCGCTCCGGCCTGCGCCTCCACTGAACCCGTCGCTCATTCGTCATTCCCGCCGGGTAAGCCGGCAAACTCCGGAATCGGGACACTCCCGATTCCAGAGCGAACCAGAAGGATCGTCCGCGCCATGACCGACTCCCCCTCCTCCTGGCCCGTGCACGGGCGCATCAGCGGCCCCATCGTGATGATCGGCTTCGGTTCGATCGGCCGCGGCACGCTCCCGCTGATCGAGCGCCACTTCGAGTACGACAAGGCCCGCTTCACCGTCATCGAGCCCTCCGACGCCCACAAGGCCCTGGCGGACCGGCACGGCCTGCGCTTCGAGCAGGTGGCGCTGACCCGCGAGAACTATCGCGACGTCCTCACCCCGCTCCTCACCGAGGGCGGTGGCCAGGGCTTCTGCGTCAACGTCTCGGTCGACACCTCGTCCCGCGCCATCATGGAACTGTGCCGCGAGCTCGGCTGCCTCTACATCGACACCGTCGCCGAGCCCTGGCCGGGCTTCTACTTCGACAAGTCGAAGAGCCAGGGCGACCGCACCAACTACGCCCTGCGCGAGGACATCCTCGCCGCCCGGGCCGCCGCGCCCGGCGGCACCACGGCCGTTTCCTGCTGCGGGGCCAACCCCGGCATGGTGTCCTGGTTCGTCAAGCAGGGCCTCCTCAACGTGGCGGCCGACCTCGGCCTTTCGGCGCCCGAGCCCAAGACCCGCGCCGAATGGGGCAAGCTCATGCGCGAGGTCGGCGTCAAGGGCATCCACATCGCCGAGCGCGACACCCAGCGCGCCAAGACCCCCAAGCCCCGGGGTGTGTTCGTGAACACCTGGTCGGTGGAGGGCTTCGTCTCCGAGGGCAACCAGCCGGCCGAGCTCGGCTGGGGCACCCACGAGACCTGGCGCCCCGACAACGCCCGCGACCAGGAGAAGGGCTCGCGCTGCGCCATCTACCTGCTGCAGCCCGGCGCCGACACCCGCGTGCGCTCGTGGACCCCCACCGCCCAGGCGCAGTTCGGCTTCCTCGTGACCCACAACGAGGCGGTCTCGATCTCCGACTACTACACGGTGATGGAGGGGAGCCGCGCCGCCTACCGCCCGACCTGTCACTATGCCTATCATCCGGCCGACGACGCCGTGCTGTCGCTGCACGAGATGTTCGGCAAGGCCGCCGCCGTGCAGGAGAAGCACCACATCCTCGACGAGACAGAGATCGTCGACGGCATCGACGAGCTCGGCGTGCTGCTCTACGGCCACGCCAAGAACGCCTACTGGTTCGGCTCGCAGCTCTCCATCGAGGAGACGCGCCGCATCGCGCCCTACCAGAATGCCACCGGCCTTCAGGTGACCTCCGCCGTGCTCGCGGGCATGGTCTGGGCGCTGGAAAACCCGGAGGCGGGCATCGTCGAGGCCGACGAGATGGACTTCCGCCGCTGCCTCGAAGTCCAGATGCCGTATCTCGGCCCGGTCGTGGGCGTGTACACCGACTGGACCCCGCTCACCGGCCGCCCCGGCCTGTTCCCGGAGGACATCGACGAGAGCGACCCCTGGCAGTTCCGCAACGTGCTCGTTCACGGCTGACCGGTACCTCGGCCGTTCGCACCGTGGCGGACGGCCTGGCGGCTGCTACGGTGATCCTCCGAACGGAGGATCAGCCATGGCAGTCGCGGTTCGGCGTGAAACCGGGATGAGTGCCGCCGAGTATCGGACCTGGGTCGCGGACCGCCCGGACGACGAGCGTTGGGAGTTGCTGGACGGAGAGCCCGAGCTGATGTCGCCGCCGAACGCGCGACATCAGCGCATCGTCATGAAGTTGGGCCGGCATCTCGATCGCCTTGCCGAGCGGCGCGGTCGCAATGCGTTGCCCGGCCTCGGCGTCCTCAGCGCGGCGATGGACGATGTCGCGCCGATCCCCGACGTCGTGGTCATCTGCGGGCCGCTGCCGCCGGACGGTTACACCCATGATCCGGTCCTCGTGGCCGAGGTACTGTCCCCGTCGACCATGACCGACGATCTCGGCCGCAACACCGGTTTCCATCGCTCCGTGCAGAGCCTGCGCACCTTTCTGATCGTCTACCAGGACCAGCCCAGGGTCGAACTCTGGAGTCGCGGCGACGGTTGGAGCATGAATGGCCTCGGTCTCGGCGGGGTGATCGAGCTGCCCGAACTCGGCGGTTCGCTGGCCGTCGGCGACATCTACGCGCGCGTGACGTTCTGACGAGGCGGCTGCGGTGTTGCGGCGCTCCGGCGGGGTGCTACCATCGCCGCTTCCATCGGGAGGGCGTGCCATGGCCGTCGCGGCGCGACGCTACACCCATATGACCGTCGCCGAGTTCCGCACCTGGGTCGAGGCCAAGCCCGACTGGGAGCGTTGGGAACTGCTCGACGGCGTGCCGATCTTGATGTCGCCCCCGCGCGAACGGCATCAGGGAATCGTCGCCAATCTAATCGTGGCTCTCTCACCAGTGGCGCGAGACAAGGGCTGCCGCGCCCTGCCCGGCCTCGCCATCCTCAGCGAGGCGATGGACGATTTCGCGCCGATCCCCGACGTGGTGGTGCGATGCGGGCCGCTGCTCCCCGACGGCTATGCGCCCGATCCGCTGCTCGTGGCCGAAGTCCTCTCGCCCTCGACGCTGTCGACCGATCGCGGCCGCAAGGTCGATTTCTACCAGACGGTGGAGACGCTCCGGCACATCCTGATCGTCTATCAGGACGAGGCCCGCATCGAGGTGTTCCGGCGCAGCGGTCCCGGGGAGTGGGACCGGAGGGTGCTCGGCCTCGACGCCGCGATCGACCTGCCCGAACTCGGCGGTGCGGTCGCGGTGCGGGACGTGTACACCGGCATCGTGTTCTGACCCGCCGCCCCGAACGCCCGACCCAGGACCCGCCTTGCCCCATTTCGAAGACGTCAACGCCGACAAGCTGCGCGGCTCCCTCGGCGTCACCGACGCCGAATCGGTTCTCGACCTTCGCGAGACCAACAGGCCCACCGCCGAAGCTTCGCTCAAGGAGATGATCGAGCGCAGCCGCTTTTCGCGCGGCAAGACCGTGGCGATCCGCCTCGCGCCTCCCCCGGAGGGCGGCGGCGAGACCCTGTTCCAACCCGTCGGGCGGATGCTGCTGGAGGCCAAGCGCAAGGGCTTCGTCGACCGTCTCCACCCGCTGCCGGCGGGCGACGGGCTCGGCTTCTACGTGGCGCTGGCCGGCAAGCCGCAGCGGGAGGCCGAGTAGGCGCAGGCGGCGGCGCGCCCGCGTTGACATCGCGCGGGCCCGCGCCGATACCGCCGGCCGGGCGGGCCATGCAGCAGCGCACATACAAACTGGCGGTGATGGTCGCCCACGATCTCGTGGCGACCGCGCTGGCCGTGATCCTCACCTTCGTGTTCCGGTTCGACGGCGCCCTCCTCGCCGAGCGATTGCACGCGCTTCCGCTCCTGCTGCCGCCGTTCGTGCTGTTCGCCGGCTTCGTCTACGCCCGGTTCAGGCTCTACCGCACCAAGTGGCGCTTCGCCTCGCTGCCCGATCTCGCCGGCATCGTGCGGGCCGCCAGCGTCCTGGCCCTGACGCTGCTGGTGCTCGACTACGTGCTCGTCTCCTCGACGATGTACGGGTTCTATTTCTTCGGAAAGATCGCCATTGGGCTGTACTGGGTGCTGCAGGTGTTCCTGCTCGGCGGCATGCGGCTGGCGTTCCGCTACGTCAAATACGCCCGCTCGCGCCAGACCCAGGCCCGCAACGCCTCGACGCCGACACTCCTGCTCGGCCGCGGGTCGGACATCGAGATCGTGCTGAGGGCGATCGAAGCGGGATCGATCCGCCGCCTCGCCCCCAAGGGCATCCTGTCGCCCCGCGCCGACGAAGCCGGCCAGACCATGCGCGGCGTGCCCGTGCTCGGTGGCTTTTCCGACCTCGAAGCGGTCATCGCGGGGCTGGCCGAGCGGGGCACGCCGGTGCGGCGCCTCGTGGCGACCCCGAGCGCCCTGGCGCCGGAATCCGAGCCCGACGACCTCATTGCCCGTGCCCGCCGCCTCGGCCTGCCGCTGTCGCGGGCGACGAGCCTGGGCGACGGGATGCGCGACACCGAACTCGCGCCCCTCGAGATCGAGGACCTGCTGCTGCGCCCGACCGTGTCGATCGACCGGCCGCGGCTCGAGCGCTTCCTGCACGGGTCGCGGGTGATCGTCACCGGCGGCGGCGGGTCGATCGGCGCCGAGATCTGCGCGCGCGCGGTGGCCTTCGGAGCCAGCGCCGTCCTGGTGGTGGAGAGTTCCGAGCCCGCGCTCCACGGCGTCCTCAACCAGCCGGCGCTCCAGGATGCGCAGGCCGAAGTCAGCGGCGCGCTCGCCGACATCCGCGACGGCACGCGCCTGCGCGAGGTCTTCGCGGCGTTCCGGCCCGACTACGTGTTCCACGCGGCCGCGCTCAAGCAGGTGCCCTATCTGGAGCGCGACTGGACCGAGGGCATCAAGACCAACGTCTTCGGCTCGATCAACGTCGCCGAGGCGACCCTGGCCACGGGCGCCCGGGCCATGGTGATGATCTCCACCGACAAGGCGATCGAGCCGGTGTCGCAGCTCGGCGTCACCAAGCGCCTCGCCGAGATGGTGGCGCAGGCCCACGACGCCGAGCAGGCGGCCGGCGGCGCGCGCTGCCCGACCCGGCTGATCGCGGTGCGCTTCGGCAACGTACTGGGCTCTGTCGGCTCGGTGGTGCCGGTGTTCAAGGCGCAGATCGCCCGCGGCGGTCCCGTCACCGTGACCCACCCCGACATGGTGCGCTACTTCATGACGGTGCGCGAGGCCGCAGACCTCGTCCTCACCGCCGCCTCCCACGCCGACCGCGAGGGACGGGCTGCCCCCGATGCCGCCACCGACCAGCGCGCGGCGGTCTACGTCCTCAAGATGGGCCAGCCGGTGCGCATCCGCGATCTCGCCGAGCGCATGATCCGGCTCGCCGGCTTCGAGCCCGGCGAGGACATCGAGATCGCGGTCACCGGCGCAAGGCCCGGCGAGCGCCTCAACGAGATCCTGTTCGCCCGCGAGGAACCCCGCGTCAGCCTCGACGGGATCGACGGCGTGATGGCGGCCAAGCCGATCTTCGCCGACCGTAGGATCCTCGACGGCTGGATCGTCCGTCTTCAGGCGGCGGTGACGGCGGGCGACAGGGCGGCGGCCGAGGCGGTGTTCGAGGAGGCGATCCCGGATTTCCGTCACCGCGTGGCAGCGTCGGCGAGCGTCGACGTGCCGGCTCCCTCCCATGACGCCGCCGCGTCCGTGACCGGGAGCCTCGCCCTCCAGGGCTGATCGAGGAGGCTCGGAGGTCTCGATTATGTGGACGGGCCGTCCGCCTCGGCGGTCGAACGCGCCAAAGCGGCGAGACCGGCGCGACTCGTCGTGCGCGGAACCCAGCCGAGGGCCGACAAGCCGGCCGAATCCGCCACCAGGTCGGAGGCGACCCGGGCGAAGGCCTCGCTGCGCCCGCCGAGGCGGCAGGCGAGTTCCAGCAGCGCCGGCGGGCACGGCAGCAGGCCGGCCCGGCGGCCGAGCCCCTCACGGAACGCCGCGATCATCTCGGGCAGCGTCAGCGGATCGGGCTCGGCCACGACGAGGGATCGGCGCAGGGGAGCCGGCGCGTCCAGGGCCGTCATCACCGCGTCGGACAGGCTCTCCAGCGAGACGAGGGAGCGACGTCCCCCGAGGCTGGCGAGCGGCAGCGGATAGGGCGAGCGCGCCAGTGCCATGAGCGATGCCATGTTGCCCTTCATGCCGGCGCCGTAGACCAGCACCGGGCGCAGGGCGACCCAGTCGATGTCGAGTCGCGACAGCGCCACCTCGGCATCGCGTTTGGACCGGCCGTAGGCGTCGGTGGGAGCCGGTTCGTCGGTGTCGCGCACGACGCCCGGCGCGCTCCACCCGGTCTGGGCCCGGATCGAGGACAGGAACACGAACCGACGCACCCGCGCCCGCGCCGCGGCCTCCCCGAGCCGGCGCGTCGCCTCGGTGTTGGAAGCGCGATAGTCGTCTTCCGGCGCGCCCGACATCGCATGCGCCAGCCCGGCGGAATGGACGACGGCATCGACGCCGGCGAGGGCCGCGGCCATGTTCATCGGCCGGGTGAGGTCGCCGACGACGGCACCGCTCGCCCCGTCCGGCACCGACACCGGCCGGCGCAGCAGCACGCGCACGCGAAAGCCGCGGGCGGACAGGCTGCGCAGGAGATGGCGCCCGATGAAGCCTGTGGCGCCGGTCAGCGCGATCAGCGGTCCGCCCACGCGTTCGGTCCTCATCCCATCTTGGGGCGGGGATGCGAGAAGCCGCGCAGCACCCAGGCGACCGCGCCCGCTCCGAGCGCCAATGCGCCGAGCGTGACGGGCCAGGACGGCCAAAGCAAGGTGAGCCCGGCCAGGGCCGCGAGCCCGAGGTTCAGCAAGAAGACCCGGGTCACCACGCCCATCACCGACAGGCCGTTGACGGTGGCAAGCTGGTAGTAGTGGCTGCGGTGCGCCTCCCACACCCGTTCGCCGCGGGCCGCCCTGCGGACCAGGGTGATCGTCGCATCCGCCAGATAATAGAGCGGCAGGAGGATCGCTGAGGCGAGGCCGCCATCAAGGGCGAGGCGGTAGAGCAGCCAGGCGACGGCGAGTCCGATCGGCAGCGAGCCGACATCGCCGAGGAAGAGCCGCGCCACCGGGCGGTTGAAGGGCGCGAAGCCCAGGAGCGCCCCGAGTAGGGACGCCGCCACGAGCACCGGAAGCGGATCGAGGCCGCCGGCCAGGCCGAGGAGGGCGAGCGCCGCGCACAGCGGCACCATCTCGGCCACCGTCATCCAGTCGACCCCGTCCATGAAGTTGGTAAGGTTCACGAACCAGAGCCCGGCGAGGACGGCGAGCCCCCGCTCGAGCGGCAGCGGGATCGCGGGCAGGAGCCGTCCGCCCACCGCGGCGACCAGCCCGGCGACCACGAGGCCCTGTAGGACGAGCCGCAAAGAGGCCGGCAGCGGCCGGATGTCGTCCACGGCGCCGACGATGGCGAGGGCGGTGGCGGCGAGGCCGAGGACGACGACCTCGATGACCGCCAGGTCGTCGGCCTGCCCGGCGACCAGGAGACCCGTCGCCGCGATGGCCGCGACGACCACCGCGATGCCGCCGCCCTGGGGCGTCGGCACACTGTGGCTCGAGCGCGCGTTCGGCCGGGCCAGGGCATAGCGAACGAGGAGGGGACGCAGGGCGATCACGAGCCCGGCGCTCAACCCGGCGGCAAGGGGAATGGCGACGAGGGGCGCGAAGGTCATCGGGACAGGCAGGCCGTGTCGCGCCGGGCGGCCCTCAGAACACCTTCTCGGCGCCGTCGCGCGGCGCGGACCCCGCCACGCCGGCCGCCGCGTCCGCCCGTTCGGCGGCCTGCTTGTCCAGCGCGCGCCCGACGACCTTGGCGATGCCGATCATGATCGTGTCGAGGATGTAGTCCTTGGGCGTGTAGACGGCGGTCACGCCCATGTTCTTGAGCACGAGTTCGTCGTCGGGCGAGATGATGCCGCCCACCACCAGCGGCACGTGGTCGAGGCCGGCCTCCCGCATCTTCGCCTTGACGTCGCGCACCAGGGGCACGTGGCTGCCCGACAGGATCGACAGGCCGACCACATGGGCGCCGGTCTCGCGCGCCTTGGCCACGATCTCCGCCGGGGTCTGGCGGATGCCGTCGTAGGTCACGTCGAAGCCCACGTCGCGGGCGCGCAGCGCGATCTGCTCGGCGCCGTTGGAATGGCCGTCGAGCCCGGGCTTGCCCACCACCATCCGCGGCTGCTCGCCGAGCCGATCACCGAGGTCGGCGATGAGGAGCTTGGCCTCCTCGGCCGCGCCCGACGACACCGTCTCCAGCGTGACGCCGGTGGGTGCGCGGTACTCGCCGAAGACCTCGCGCAGGCGCCCGCCCCACTCGCCGGTGGTGACCCCCGCCTTCGCGGCTGCGATGGAGACCGGCATGATGTTGGCACCCGAGCGCGCCGCCGCCTCGAGCTCGTCGAGGGCCTTGTCCACCGCCTTCTGGTCGCGCTTGGCCCGCCAAGCGCGGATGCCCTGCTCGGCCTCCATCTCCACGGTCTCGGAGACCGTGAAGATCGCCCCCTCCCCGGCCGTGAGGGGGGAGGGCTCGCCGGCCTGGAACTTGTTGACGCCGACCACGATCTGGTCGCCGGCCTCGATGGCCGAGATGCGCTTGGCGTTGGATTCCACCAGCGCCCGCTTGAGGGCCCCGGTCTCCACCGCCGCCACGGCACCGCCGATGCCGCCGATCTGCTCCAGCGCCGCGCGGGTCTGCGCCTTGAGGTCCTCGACCTTGGCGTCGATGACCTTGGAGCCGTCGAAGATGTCGTCGTATTCGAGGAGGTCGGTCTCGAAGGCGAGGATCTGCTGCATGCGCATGGACCACTGCTGGTCCCACGGGCGCGGCAGGCCCAGGGCCTCGTTCCAGGCCGGCAGCTGCACGGCCCGCGCACGGGCGCGCTTGGAGAGCGTCACGGCCAGCATCTCGATGAGGATGCGGTGGACGTTGTTCTCGGGCTGCTGCTCCGTGAGGCCGAGCGAATTCACCTGGACGCCGTAGCGAAAGATGCGCTTCTTCGGATCGGTAATGCCGTAGCGCCCCTGGGCGATCTCGTCCCAGAGTTCGGAGAACGCCCGCATCTTGCAGATCTCGGTGACGAACCGCATGCCCGCGTTCACGAAGAACGAGATGCGGCTGAACACGTCGGCGAAGCTCGCCTCGTCGAAATCGGGGTCGTCGCGCACGGTGTCGAGCACCGCGATGGCGATGGCCAGCGCGTAGGACAGCTCCTGGACCGGCGTCGCCCCCGCCTCCTGCAGGTGGTAGGAGCAGACGTTCATCGGGTTCCACTTCGGCACTTCCTTGGTCGTGAACAGGATCACGTCCTTGGTCAGCCGAAGGGAGGGTGCCGGCGGGAATACGTAGGTGCCGCGCGACAGGTATTCCTTGATGATGTCGTTCTGCGTCGTCCCCTGCAGCCCGCTGAGCGGCACGCCCTGCTCCTCGGCCACCGCGAGGTAGAGCGACAGCAGCCACGGCGCCGTGGCGTTGATCGTCATCGAGGTGTTCATCTGGCTGAGCGGGATGTCGGCGAACAGGGTCCGCATGTCGCCCAGGTGCGCGATCGAGACGCCGACCTTGCCGACTTCGCCGCGGGCGAGTTCGTGGTCCGGGTCGTAGCCGGTCTGGGTCGGCAGGTCGAAGGCCACCGAGAGGCCGGTCTGGCCCTTGGCGAGGTTGCCCCGGTAGAGCGCGTTCGATTCCTTGGCGTTGGAGTGCCCGGCATAGGTCCGGATGATCCAGGGTTTGTCGCGCTTGACCTCGGCGATGGTCGCGTTCGCGCTCATTCCACGTGGCTCCGTCTCTTGTCGTTCGGCGCGGCCCGTGCCGCTTTCTGAGCGGCACCCTAGCCAAGCCGCGGGCGCCCGTCATCTGCCGGTGGGTGAAACCGGGGAGGCGACGCGGCGCGAGCATCTGAAAAATTGTTCACGCCACCATGAAGCGATTTGAAACCGATCGGTCGTTGCAAGGCGGGGAACGCCATTAATACTGCATACCAGGCCCTTCGGGACGTCTGAGGCCGCGTTTTACCTGGGATGGGACCGCTTCCGAGCGTTTTGGGGGCCTTGGAGCGGCTACGGTTCGCCGATATAGGGGCGGCAGAGAACAATCAGGGAGAGCCAGGATGTCGGCAGGGGCGCAGGTGAAACAGGGCGAGGTCAAGGACCTCTACGAGCTCGGCGAGATCCCGCCGCTCGGGCACGTGCCGGCCAAGATGTACGCCTGGGCGATCCGACGCGAGCGCCACGGGCCTCCGGAGGAGTCGTTCCAGGTCGAGGTCCTGCCGGTCTGGGACATCGGCGACGACGAGGTGCTGGTCTACGTCATGGCCGCGGGCATCAACTACAACGGCGTCTGGGCCGGCCTCGGCGAGCCGATCTCGCCCTTCGACGTCCACAAGACGGAGTACCACATCGCGGGGTCCGACGCCTCGGGCATCGTCTGGGCGGTGGGCTCCAAGGTCAAGCGCTGGAAGGTCGGCGACGAGGTCATCATCCACTGCAACCAGGACGACGGCGACGACGAGGAGTGCAACGGCGGCGACCCGATGTTCTCGCCCTCGCAGCGGATCTGGGGCTACGAGACCGGGGACGGCTCCTTCGCGCAGTTCTGCCGGGTGCAGTCGCGCCAGCTCATGAAGCGGCCCCAGCACCTGACCTGGGAGGAAGGCGCCTGCTACACGCTCACCCTCGCCACCGCCTACCGCATGCTGTTCGGCCACGCGCCCCACACCGTCCGGCCTGGCCAGAACGTGCTCATCTGGGGCGCTTCCGGCGGCCTCGGCGTGTTCGGCGTGCAGCTCTGCGCGGCCAGCGGAGCCAACGCCATCGCGGTGATCTCGGACGAGTCGAAGCGCGACTACGTCATGAGCCTGGGTGCCAAGGGCGTCATCAACCGCAAGGACTTCGACTGCTGGGGCCAGCTGCCCAAGGTGAACAGCCCCGAGTTCCACGCCTGGACCAAGGAAGCGCGCAAGTTCGGCAAGGCGATCTGGGACATCACCGGCAAGGGCAACGACGTCGACATCGTGTTCGAGCACCCGGGCGAGGCGACCTTCCCGGTCTCGGCCCTCGTGGTGAAGCGCGGTGGCATGGTGGTGTTCTGCGCCGGCACCACCGGCTTCAACATCACGTTCGACGCCCGCTACGTCTGGATGCGCCAGAAGCGCATCCAGGGGTCGCATTTCGCACACCTCAAGCAGGCCTCGGCGGCCAACCAGTTCGTGCTCGACCAGCGCATCGACCCGTGCATGAGCGAGGTGTTCCCGTGGGACAAGATTCCCCACGCCCACACCAAGATGTGGAAGAACCAGCACCCGCCGGGCAACATGGCCTGCCTAGTCAACGCGCCGCGCGCCGGCCTGCGCACCCTCGAGGACGTGATCGAGGCAGGCCCGCTCAAGCGCTGAGCGGGTCGAACGGCGCATCGCCTACCGAGGCCTTCGACCATACGGTCGGAGGCCTTTTTGCTGCGACCCGGCGGGAGGTGGCGCCGAGCCGAGATCCGGGATGCGGGCCGGCGCTCCTCGCCTGCGCCTAACGGCCTCGTGGGGAGCGTGACCTGCGGGCAACCAAGGGGCCGTCCTGCGGCAGGTCCGCTCTTTTCGGGTTCGGCCGAACCGCCGGGCAACCGTATCGGCCGATTTCGCGGCCGCCCGGCCGCGATCCGGCCATTCGTTAACCACACGCTAACCACGGCCTGGGCAAATTTTGCCGAGCCGGGCGGGTGAGCCGCCAGGCTCGGACGGGTGGGTTGGTCGCGTCGTGAAATCGGTCCTCGAACTGGTGACCAAGCTGGGGCCGGCGCGCCTCGCCGCCATGGCGGCCGTCACCCTGACGCTGGTCGGGTTCTTCGCCTTCGTGATCCTGCGGGTCTCCAAGCCCGACATGGGCGTCCTGTTCGCCGACCTCTCGATGCAGGATTCCAGCGCCGTCATCCGCGACCTCGACACGCGCGGCATCCGCTACGAGACCAAGGGCGATGCCGGGCAGACGATCATGGCCCCGCGCGCCGACCTGCCGCGCCTGCGCATGGATCTCGCCGGCAAGGGCCTGCCGAGCGCCACCGGCGTCGGCTACGAGATCTTCGACAAGGGCGATGCCTTCTCGTCCACCAACTTCGTCCAGAACGTGAACCATCTGCGCGCGCTCGAAGGGGAGCTGTCGCGCTCGATCCGCGCCATCGGCCGGGTCCAGGCCGCCCGCGTCCACCTCGTCATGCCCGAGCGGCGCCTGTTCGAGCGCGACCGGGAAGCCCCGAGCGCGTCGATCATCCTGAAGCTGATGGGCGACCTCGACGCCTCTCAGGTGCGGGCGATCCGGCACCTGGCGGCTTCCGCCGTGGAGGGGCTCAAGCCCGAGCGCATCTCCATCGTCGACGAGCGCGGACGCCTGCTGGCCGATGGCGCCCGTGGCGCCGAGGCCGAGACCGGTGCCGGCATGGAGGAGAAGCAGACCGGGATCGAGCGCCGCCTGCGCTCGCAGATCGAGGAGATCGTGGCGGGCATCGTCGGCCAGGGCCGCGCCCGCATCCAGGTGAACGCCCAGCTCGATACCCAGCGCATCGAGAGCCGCTCGGAGACCTTCGATCCCGAGAGCCGGGTGGTGCGCTCCACCCAGACCCGCAGCGAGACCTCGCAGACCAGCGCCGCCGAGGGCGCCACCACCGTGGGCAACGAGCTGCCCGGGGCCGAGAAGCCCGGCGCGGTGCCGGGGCCCAGGGACGCCTCCAACAAGAACGAGGAGACCACCAACTACGAGATCTCGCGCGTCACCAAGACCGAGCTCCTGGAAGGCGGCCGCATCAAGCGCCTTTCGGTGGCCGTCGTGGTGGACGGCGCCTACGTGCCCGGTGCCGACGGCAGGCCGAGCTACCAGCCGCGGCCGGCAGCCGAGATGGACCGCATCGCCGCCCTGGTGCGGTCGGCGATCGGCTTCGACAAGGGCCGCGGCGACCAGGTCGAGGTGGTCAACCTGCGCTTTGCCGAGACGCCGGCCACGCCCGAGTTCATCGAGCCCTCCCTGGTGCAGTCGTTCCTCTCCCCCACGAAGGAAGACGTGCTGCGCATCGTCGAGCTCGCCGTGCTCGCCATGCTCACCCTGGTGGTTCTCCTGGCCGTGGTGCGGCCGCTGGTGCGCCGGGTTCTGACCCCGGAACCCCTGCCGGCCCGCCTCGTGCTCGCTGGCGGCCTTCCCGGCCCCGAGGGCGAAGCGATGGTCTCGCGCGAGAACAAGACCGCGCAGCTCGTCGATTTCGCCCAGCTCAACGGCAAGGTCCAGGCCGAGACCGTCCAGCGGGTGGTCGACATGGTGCGTGCCAGCCCCGGCGAGACCGTCGAGGTCATCCGCAACTGGATTCAGGAGAATTGAACGCGGTGGTGCCCACTCTGTCGACGATGTCCGTCATGAGTTCCTGGAGTTGATGGTATGGCCTCGGGTTTGAACGTCGCCAAGGAACTCGCCCAGCTCGGCGGCGACGGCTTTGCCAACATGCCCGGCGCCCAGCGCGCCGCGGCACTCCTGCTGCTGCTCGGCGACACCGAAGGCGCGCCGATCTGGCAGATGCTGGAGGAGGACGAGATCAAGAAGGTCTCGCACGCCATGGTCCAGCTCGGCTCCCTCGAGGCCGAGACGGTGGAGAAGCTCATCGTCGACTTCGTGTCGCGGCTGTCCTCGGGCGGCGGCATCACTTCGAACTTCGAGCGGACCGAGTCGCTCCTGCTCAAGATCTTCCCGCAGGACCAGGTCTCCTCGATCATGGCGGAGATCAAGGGCGCCAGCGCCAAGCGGGTCTGGGGCAGCATCACCCAGATCGATCCCGAGATCCTGGCCTCGTTCCTGCGCAACGAATACCCCCAGACCGTGGCCGTCGTGCTCTCGAAGGTCCGGGCGGAATACGCCGCCAAGGTGCTCACCATCCTGCCGGAGGACTTCGCCATCGACGTCCTCAACCGCATGCTGCGGATGGAGACGGTGCAGAAGGAGGCGCTGCGCCACATCGAGGAGACGCTGCGGGTGGAGTTCGTCTCCACCATCGCCCAGACCACCCGGCGCGACGCCCACGAACTCATGGCCGACGTCTTCAACGCCTTCGACCGCCAGACCGAAGGACGGTTCCTCTCGGCCCTCGACCAGGCGAACCGGGGGGCGGCCAAGAAGATTCGCCAGCTCATGTTCACCTTCGAGGATCTGCTCAAGCTCGATCCGGGCAGCGTCCAGACGCTGCTGCGCAAGGTCGACAACGACACCCTCTGCCGCGCCCTCAAGGGCGCCGACGAGCGCGTGCGCAGCTTCTTCCTCGGCAACATGTCCACCCGCGCGGCCAAGAACATCACCGACGAGATGGGCTCCCTCGGTCCCATCCGCCTCAAGGACGTCGACGAGGCGCAGGCCAAGATGACCGAGCTCGCCAAGGAGCTGGCCGAGAAGGGCGAGATCATGATCGCCAAGTCGAGCGGCGAAGAGGAGCTGGTCTATTGAACGCCCATCGCTTCCTGTTCGACAACGACTTCCGCCGGCCCGACAGCGGCGCCGCCGCCGAGAAGGAGGCCGCCGCCCTGGCGCAGGCCGTGGCGCAGGCCCATGCCCGCGGCGTTCAGGAGGGGCGCGCCCAGGCCGAGCGGCAGGCGCAGGCGCGGATGGCCGACGCCCTCACCCGCCTCGGCCTCGCCGCCGCCGGGCTGCTCGGCCAAGCCGATGCCCGCGACGCCGAGCGCGAGGCCGAGGCGATCGCCTTCGCCATGGCGCTGGCGCGCAAGATCGCCGGCGACGCCCTCGATTCCCAGCCGCTCGAGGCGATCGCCGATGCGGCCCGCGCCGCGCTCCAGCACCTGCGCGGCGTTCCCCACCTCGTGGTGCGGGTCCACGACAGCCTGCTCGACGAGGCCGAGGCCCTGGTGAAGCGCCTCGCGCGCGAGCGCGGCTTCGAGGGCCGGCTCGTCGTCCTCGGCGAGCCGCACATGGCACCCGGCGACGCCCGCATGGAATGGGCCGACGGCGGCGTGGTGCGCGATCGCGCCCGCATCGAAGCCGCCGTCCTCGAATCCCTCGGCCAGCCCAGCCCCTCCCCTCCCCTCTGACACACCCGCGAGCCCCCATGTCCGCCGACGATTTCAGCCTGCCCCAGCTCAATGGCGGCGACGCCTCCTTCGACGGTCTCGGCACCGAGTCGATCCGCGACGCGCCCACCACGCCCAAGAGCGCTTCGGACCTGGAGCAGGTCTTCGACGTGCCCGTGGTGGTCTCGGCGGTGCTGGGGTCCTCGCGGATGCCGATCGGCGACCTCCTGCGGCTCCAGCCCGGCGCCGTGCTCGAACTCGACCGCAAGGTCGGCGAGGCCATCGACATCTTCGTGAACAACCGCCTCGTCGCCCGCGGCGAGGTCGTGCTGGTCGAGGAGCGCCTGGGCGTCACCATGACCGAGATCATCAAGAGCGACGACTGACCGCTCGACGCTCCGACCATCGCGTAGACGGCCGCTCCAGGCCCTCGACCAAGGATAGACCGCCATGCGGCTTCTGATCATCGGACGGCTCAACGGCGAGCTCGTCACCGCCTCCAAGATCGCCATGAACCGGGGCGCGGCGGTGACTCACGCCGACGGCATCGAGCAGGGGCTGGCGGTGCTGCGCGCCAAGGGCGCCGACCTCGTGATGATCGACGTCTCCTTGAGCATCCGCGACCTCGTGGCGGCACTCGCCGACGAGCGCATCCGCACGCCGGTCGTCGCCTGCGGCGTCGCCACGGACGCCAAGGCGGCGGTGGCGGCGATCCAGGCCGGCGCCAAAGAGTACATCCCCCTCCCCCCCGACCCCGAACTGATCGTGGCGGTGCTGCAGGCCGTCTCCGAGGACGGCCGCGCCTTCGTCTGGCGCGACGCCTCGATGGAGAAGGTGGTGCGCCTCGCCGAGCAGGTCGCCCGCTCGGAGGCCTCGGTGCTCATCACCGGCGAGAGCGGCACCGGCAAGGAGGTGCTGGCCCGCCACGTCCACCAGACCTCGAACCGGCGCGCGCGCCCCTTCGTGTCGGTCAACTGCGCCGCGATCCCCGAGGCGCTGCTCGAATCCGAGCTGTTCGGCCACGAGAAGGGCGCCTTCACCGGCGCCGTCGCCCGCCGGATCGGCCGGTTCGAGGAGGCCCACGGCGGCACCCTCCTCCTCGACGAGATCTCGGAGATGGACGTGCGGCTGCAATCCAAGCTGCTGCGCGCCCTGCAGGAGCGGGTGATCGACCGCGTCGGCGGCTCGGCCCCGGTCAAGGTCGACATCCGGGTGCTCGCCACCTCGAACCGCAACCTCCTCGACGAGGTCAGGAAGGGCACCTTTCGCGAGGACCTGTTCTACCGGCTCAACGTCGTGCACCTGCGCCTGCCGCCGCTGCGCGAGCGCCCGGCCGACATCCTCGAGCTCGCGGGCCATTTTGCCCGCAAGTACGCGGAGGTGAACGGCCTGCCGGTGCGGCCCCTGAGCCGCGAGGCGCAAGGACTCGTCCGGGAGAACCCGTGGCGGGGCAACGTGCGCGAACTCGAGAACACCCTGCACCGGGCGGTCCTGCTCGCCAGCGGGTCCGAGATCGGACCCGACGCCATCCTCACGCCGGAGGGGGAATCCCTCGCCGCGGCCCCGATCGGTCCGGTGGAACGCGCCGCCCAGGTGGCGGAGGCCGCCACCCGCGGCCTCGTCGGGCGCACGGTGGCGCAGGTCGAATGCGAGCTCATCCTCGATACCCTCGACCATTGCCTGGGCAACCGCACCCATGCGGCCAAGATCCTCGGGATCTCGATCCGGACCCTGCGCAACAAGCTCAACGAATACGGCGACGCCGGCCTTCCCGTCGCCGAGCCGGGCGGAGTGCGCATGGCAGCCTACGGCTGAGGGCACGTACTCCGCCCACGGGTTGGAGACCGTCTGCGGCAAACGCGACGCCGATCCCGCCCCGGGGTCGCGCCACGCCGTCAGGGAGAGAGGCGACCCGCAGGTCGCGGCTCAGAGCCCCGCGTCGTTGCTCGCGTTCTGTGCCGCGAAGGCGCGCTCCAGCTTCTGCATCGAGAGAATCTTGCCGATGTCGGCCTCCACGTCGCGGATGGTTTCCTCGACGAGGTGCTGTTGCAGCGCGGTCCGCGGATCGGCCGGGTCGAGCCCCTCCCGCTCCTGGAGGCGCAGGAGCGCTTGCTTGACGACGCGGTAGACGTCGTCGCGCTCCTCGCGCGACATCGACGGGTTGACCGCACGGGCGACGAGATCGGCGAAATCGGACATGGCCGGCGGTGGGCTCCCCTCGCGTCGCGATCGGAGCGGTGGCTGCTCCGATGCCGCGGTGACACATGAGTCTCGGCTTCGACCAAACCCCTAGAGGCGCTGGTCCTTGAGGCCGCCGATGATGAGGGCGCACGACGACCACACCACCAGGAAGCAGAAGAACGCGACGATCACCGTGTAGGGCCGGCGGGGATAGAGCGAGGCGTCGGGCAGCGACGGCTCCACGAAGGTCGCCAGGAAGACGTGCTGCTTGCTCGCCTCGACCCGGGCCTTGTCGAGGATGAAGTTGGCCGATTCGTTGAGTTTTTCCGCGATGGTGCGCTCGACCATGAGCCCTTCGTATTCCAGGAGGGCCTGGGTCATGTTGGTGGATGCGCCGGCGGTGAGGCCGTCGGTGGTGAGCTGTTCCTGCAGCTGGCGGATCTGCTGGTCGATGGCGGTGATGGTCGCGGCCAGGGTCTGGATGCTCCGCGATTTCTCGTCGAGGTTCGATCCGCGCAGGACCTGAATGTCGGATTCCGCCTTCAGCTTGTCGCGGCGCAGGGACAGCAGGGTGGTCGCCGTCGCCTCGGCGGACTTGACCGGATCGATGATTCCCCAGCGGTTCCTGAACTCCTGGAGGCCGATGTAGGCCTTGCGCAGCCGCGCCTGGACCTTGCCGGTCTCGATCTCGGCCTGCTTGAGCATGTCGGCCTGGGCACGCTGGGAGATGTCGTTGATCAGCTGCTCGGAGCGAGTGAGCACCGCCTTCGAGATGGTGAGCGCGTCCTGGGGCGTGAAGGCGCGCACCGTCAGGGTGATGACGCCCGAGATCACGTCGATATGCGCCGCCACCTGCCGGTTCCAGTAACGGGTCAGGTATTCGATCGCCGAATACCCCCAGTAGCGGGCCCAGAAATCCGCCTCGGGCCGCGAGTACAGCTGCGAGAGGGAGAGCGACTTCTCCAGCTGTTCCACCAAATTCTGGCTGCCGATGAAGTCCTTGACGATGAAGCTGTCCTGGCTGTTGTGCTTCTTGATCAGGGTCGTGAACTCGCCCAGCGCGACGTCACCCATCGGCTCGACGTTGCCACGAATGGCGAAGCGCGCCTCGGCGACGTACTGGTCGGACGCGATCGCGAAGAGATAGAGCGCGATGATGGCGGTGGGCAGGAGCACGAACAGCCCGAACTGCTTGAGCAGCGAGCGTCCGATGTTGACCGGTTTGGTCGACGGCTCCGGCAGGCGCGGGATCCGCGACCAGTCGAGGCGGTCGCGTGCCCTGCGCAGCAGCGCCGGCAGCCGACGATCGACGATCGGGGTCACCACCTGCGCGTCACGCTGCAGGTCGGGCCTCCGCTCGCTCTCGATGTCGACGACTTGGCGGACCCGCTCGTCCTGCTTGACCTCGTCCAGACTCATCGCTTGGCTTTCCTGACGCTCCCGCGGGACGCGACGATCCCTCTCTCGGTCTCCACTCGGATCCTCGGACGAGGACGGAACGGCAGGGTGACCGGGGCGGGGCTTCCTCACGGCAAGGACGACGGAATGGTCGCGGCGCCGTCGTTGCCGCCCTCGTCAAGTCCGGTGTCATTCGGCCGTTTTTGTGGCGCCCGCTCTCGGACGCCCTTGGCTCACCGGCCGCGGTCGGAGGCCGGCAGGTGTTTGGCGTAATCCTCGCGGGCCTCCCGCTCCTTGATGAGGTCGGCATAGGCCTGGCGCATCTCGGGCGACACGGACACGACCCGCGTCTTCTCCTTCTTGCGCTTGGGCGCCTTCTTGAACTGGCTGCTGCTGTCGGTCATCGCATCCCCCTGCGTTTGGCTGCGCGGCACCGACCATAGGGCTTGGCGACGACGACGGCGAGACGGCGCCTGCGCTTGCCGCCCGGCTCCGTCTCCCGCACTTCGATAAAAGCGCCGCCACGGGGTCGGATCGCAAAACCCCTGGGCTCTTTTACGGAACCCGCTTAGAACCCGCCGCACCCGGGAGCCCGGACGGCTCTTCCGATGGCGCGAGCGACCGATGGACAAGTTTACCACGCTGGAGGGTGTCGCGGCACCCATGCGGATCATCAACGTCGATACCGACCGGATCATCCCCAAGCAGTATCTCAAGACGATCAAGCGCACCGGGCTCGGCAAGGGCCTGTTCTCCGAGATGCGCTATCGCGACGACGGCTCCGAGAATCCCGACTTCGTCCTCAACCAGCCGGCCTACCGGAACGCCAAGATCCTCGTCGTCGGCGACAATTTCGGCTGCGGCTCGTCCCGCGAGCACGCGCCGTGGGCGTTGACCGACTTCGGTATCCGCTGCGTGATCTCCACGAGCTTTGCCGACATCTTCTTCAACAACTGCGCCAAGAACGGCATCTTGGCGATCGTGGTCTCGCCCGAAGACCTGGAAAAGCTGTTCGAGGATGCCGAGCGCGGCGCCAACGCCACCCTGTCTGTGGATCTGGAGGCTCAGACCATTAAGGGACCGGACGGCGGAACCCTGCGTTTCGACATCGACCCGGGCCGCAAGGAGAGCCTCCTCAACGGCCTCGACGAGATCGGGCTGACGCTCAAGCGGGCCCCGGCCATCGATGCCTACGAGGAAACGATCGCCGCCCGCGGCTGGGCGTGAGATCGGTCGTGCTCACGGTTCGTTTACCATGGGCACGCCTTAACGGTGGGCAGACCCGCATCCGCTCCGGAGACAGCCCCATGACGCCGCGCGCGACACTGACCGCCCTCCTCTGTCTCGCGGGCGCCGGCACCGCGCCGGCGGCCCGTGCCGATTTCCAGGATTGCCTCGCCGGCCTCCAATCGCAGGCCGCCGCGCAGGGCATCTCGGCCCAGACGTTTCGCGCTGCGACCGCCGGCATCGCGCACGATCCGAAGGTCCTCGAGCTCGCCCAGGCCCAGCCGGAGTTCAAGACGCCGATCTGGGACTACATGGCGGCGCTGGTGGACGAGGAGCGGGTCGACGACGGCAAGGCGGCGATGCGCCAGCACGCCCAGGCGCTGGCCAATGCCGAGGCCCGCTACGGCGTCGACCGCTTCACCATCGCGGCGGTGTGGGGCGTCGAATCCAACTTCGGCAAGAACCTCGGCAAGATGCCGCTGGTGCAATCCTTCGCCACCCTGATCTGCGCCAACCACCGCCGGCGCGACTTCTTCAAGGGCGAGCTGATGGCCACCTTGAAGATCATCGAGCGCGGCGACATCGATCCCTCGCGCCTCACCGGGTCCTGGGCCGGCGCCTTCGGCCAGACCCAGTTCATGCCCACCACCTTCCAGCGCCTCGCCGTCGACGGTGACGGCGACGGGCGACGCGACCTCGTCGATTCGGTGCCCGACGCCGTCGCCTCGACGGCGAACTTCCTGCGCGTGGCCAAGTGGAACAACGGCCAGCCCTGGGGCTACGAGGTCCGCGTGCCGCGGGGCTTCAGCGCCGGGGCGGCCGGGCGCAAGAACAAGAAGCCGATCGGCCATTGGGCCTCCCTCGGGGTCACCCGCATCGACGGCAAGCCGCTCGCCGGCGAGGGCCCGGCCGGAATCCTGCTGCCCGCGGGCGTCGACGGTCCGGCGTTCCTGGTGACGAAGAACTTCGACGCGCTCTATTCCTACAACGCCGCCGAATCCTACGGCCTCGCCATCGCGGTGCTGTCCGATCGCCTGCGCGGACGCGGCGGCATCCAGGCCGAATGGCCCACCGACGATCCGCCGCTGTCGCGCGCCGAGCGCCGCGACCTCCAGGTCCGCCTGACCAAGCGCGGTTACGATGTCGGCGAGCCGGACGGCAAGGTCGGCTCCAAGACACGGGACGCCATCAAGGAGGTCGAGCGCAGTCTGGGCATGCCCGCCACCGGCCGCCCCGGGGCGAAGGTGCTCGAGGCGCTGCGCCGCGGCTGATGGACGCCTCGCGATCGTGCCGGCTGCGACGGACTGGAAAGGCTCCGGCCCGGTGGCACATCGCCCTCCCCTGTGAGCGCCCGCGGCCCCGGTTGAGACCGCGGGAGCCGGTCGGCGTCAGTCGATGACGTCGACGATGCGGCCGGAGCCGCGCTCCACGAGGACGGTGCGGTCGTTGACGATGGTGTAGCGATAGCCGCGCGCACCGTAGTCGTCGGGGACGTCGTAGTAGCTCACGCCATCGGACGGCAGGACGGTGCCCACCCTGACGTCGCCATCGTAGACATACGATCTCCGGCGCTCGCCCTGCACATAGGTGCGGAAGCGGGGCCGATCGTCGATGCCGAGGATGCCGTTGACGGTACCGGCCGCGGCGCCGATGGCGCCGCCGACGATCTCCCCGATGGGGCCGCCGGTGGCCCGGCCCGCGGCAGCGCCCTGTTCGGCGCCACGAACCAGCCCCTGCGCCTCGGCGCCCCCGGTGAGGGCGAGCGCGAGGGCGGCAGCGAGAACAAACTTGATCGGCATCGGCATTCCTTGAGCCCGGATCGAAGAAAGGATCGTCTAGCGGGTGGTCGGGTCCAGCCCGGCCCGTGCAAGTTCGCGTCGGCGCGCCGACGTTTCACGCTGTTCGGCGTTTGGTGGGTCGCAGGTCTCGTCGCGATCCCTGCGTCGGGCAGGCATCGCACCGTGAACGGTCAAGCTTTCTCTCCGTTCCCGCCGAACCGCACGTCTCGCGCGAAATCGTTCGCGCCTCGAGGCGGCGGGACTGCCCGATCGGTACGACCGTCGGTCAAGCCGAGAGCGGCAGCGGCGTCTCCGTGGGAAGCGGCAGGCCGCGCATGCGCCGGTCCATGGCGGTGGGCGGCGGGATCGGCACGACGATCGAGCAGACGACCCCGCCCTGCGCGAAGGTGAGTTGCACATCGCCCGCCAGTTCGCGCGCGAGGCTGCGTTCGATCAGGCGCGAGCCGAAGCCGGTGCGGGTCGGCGGCGCGACGGGCGGGCCGCCGCTCTCCGCCCAGCGCAGGTTCAGGCGGGTCTCGGGATGGCGGTCGACGGTCCAGGTGATCGACACCGTGCCCTGCTCGTTGGAGAGCGCCCCGTATTTGACGGCGTTGGTCCCGAGTTCGTGCAGGGCCATGGCGATGGAGAGGGCCAGCCGCGGCGGCAGGCGCAGGGTGGGGCCGTCGACGACGAAGCGGGCCCTCTGTCCGTCGCCGGCATGCAGCGGCGCGATCGCATCCGCCACGACGGCGCGCAGTTCGGCCCCGTCCCAGTTCTCGCGGGTCAGGACGTCGTGGACCCGCGCCAACGCCAAGAGGCGCGCCTCGAAAGCCTCCCGGGCGGCCGAGGCCTCCGGGCCGTCGAGGCGGCGCAGGGACTGCGTGGCGATCGACTGCACCGTCGCCAGGGTGTTCTTCACCCGGTGGTTCAATTCGTGGATCAGGAGGAGGAGGTGCTCCTCGGCCCTCTTGGCGTCGGTGATGTCGACGTTGCAGCCGGTGTAGCCGAGGAAGGCGCCGGTATCGTCGAGGCGCGGCACGCCCTCGCAGCGCAGCCAGCGCACGATGCCGTCGCGGTCGAGCACCCGGACCTCGGCCCGGAACGGTTGCCGGCTCGCGAAGGCCTCCGAGAACAGTGCCGCGAAGCCGGGCTGGTCGTCGGGATGGACGATCCGGTTCCAGCCCTCCTCGCTCAGGGCGGAGGCGGGCTGCCCGAACAGGTGGTCGAAATGCATGTTGGCGAAATTGATCTCGGCCCGCTCGTCGGTCATCCAGATCAGGGCCGGGGCCGAATCCGCCATGTGACGGAAGCGGGCCTCGCTCTCCTTCAGTGCGCTGAGGCCCCGCTGGGTCTCGGCGAGGGCGCGGTCGCGTTCGTCTTCGCGGGTGCGCAGGCGCAGCGAGGCATCCGCCAGCACGTCGCCGAGGCGGCGGATCTCCTGGATCGGGGAGGTGATGCGCGGGATCGCCTCGCCGCGGGCCAGCGCCGGCCCGGTGGCGGCGAGCCGCCTCAACGGGCGCGCCACCCGCGACCACAGGTGGACGGCCAGGATCGAGGAGGTCGCCAGCACGAGGAGGCCGAACCCCCCGAAGGCCCAGATCCAGTTGCGCAGGCGCGCCTCCACCAGGGCCTGGGGGATCACGGTGCTGACATTCCAGCCGGTGAGGCGCGAGCGCGCCTCGACGACGGTGACGGGCTTCATGCGCCGATCCTTGCCCTCCCACACCCCGGGGGTCTCGGTCTGGTTCTGGCGCAGCGTGGACAGGCGGGCGCGCCCGACGATGGATGCCGGATCCGGAATGCGCGCGAGGACGATGCCTTCGCGGTCCGAGATGCCGGTCATCCAGCCCTCGACGGCTTCGCGGGCGATGATGGATTGAAGACGCCCGGCGGGCACGGCGAAACTGAGAATGAACCCGATCTCGCCCTCGTTGTGCACGGGCACCGCCACGGCATAGGTCGCCTCGCCGGGCATCGGCCCCGGGATCACGCCCGAGACAACGGCGCGTTGGCTGCCGGCGGCGACCTCCCGGTCGAACGGCAGGGCGCTCGACGGCATCGGCGCGCCGCGGCGTACGGCGGTGTTGACGACCTGCTGCCCATCGGGCCGGCGCAGTAGGATCTCGAGGCCGACGGCGTCGCGCACGAGCCGCGCCTGCGCGTCGAAGCTGTCGAAGTTGCCGTCGCGCAGGCGCTGCGAGGTCGCCAACGTCTGCAGGACCGAGACGAGGCCGGCGGTGTCGCGGTCGACCGAGAGGGCGATGCTGCGCACGTTCTCCCGAGCATCCTGCTCGAAACGCGCCCGTTCGGTGGCGGCGTATCGCACCAGCAGGATTGCGGTGAACAGCAGGCCCGGCCCGATCAGGGCGATCACCAGCAGGATGAGGTAGACCTGCGTCGAGAATCCCCGCCGGCGGACCCGCTCGGCGGTTTCGCCCAACGCCGCCCGCGTCCAGCGCCGCCGGGGCGGCACGAAGGGCGGGGTGGCCGAGGGATCGGCACCCGAGGTCATGGTCGGTCTCCCGGCGCTTCCCCTTGAGTTCCGGGAGCCCGAGCGGCCCTGTCGACATGGCCGAGGTCTCGCCCCGGTGCGAGGCGGTCGCGCACCCTCTGCTTGAGCGTCTTGACGTCGGGAAAGCCGCCGTCTGTCGTCCGGTCCCAGATCGGCTCGCCGGCGCAGGTGATGACGAAGGCGCCGCCCGATGCCGGGACCAGGGCGACCTCGCCGATTTCGTCGCGAAAGGTCGACAGGAGTTCCTGCGCCATCCAGGCCGCCCGCAACAGCCATTGGCACTGCGTACAGTAGACGATGGCGACCCGCGGCTTCTCGGCCTTCGGAGATGGAGGCGTCTCATCCATGGCCGGCACAGCGCACCGAACGGCCTGCGATTGTCAACCGGTCGAGGTTTCCGGGATCGAACGGTTGCGGCGGGCCGCCGCAGCCCCATCTGTGATGACGGCGGCGCCGCAGCGCCTCGTAGGAGTGTCATCCATGCGTCCAGGCGCGCTCGGTCTTTCCCGCCCGTTCCGTTCGACGAGCGGGCGTTCGCCGCTGGCGCGGGTCTGCGCCGTTCTGGCCCTCTTCACGCTCGCGACGGGCCTCTCGGGCTGCGGTGCGATCAACCGGGTTCCGACCCTGGAGGAGAGCGCGAAATCCTCCTGGAGCGAGGTCCAGAACCAGTACCAGCGCCGTGCCGACCTGATCCCGAACCTCGTCGAGACCGTGAAGGGCTACGCGCAGCAGGAAAAGGACGTCCTCGTCGGCGTCACCGAGGCGCGGGCCAAGGCCTCGAGCGTCAAGGTGGATGCCTCCACGATCAGCGACCCCGCCAAGTTCAAGGAATTCCAGGATGCGCAGAACCAGCTTTCGGGCGCCCTGGGCCGCCTGCTCGTGACCGTGGAGCGCTATCCCGACATCAAGTCGAACCAGAACTTCCTCGCGCTGCAGTCGCAGCTGGAGGGCACCGAGAACCGCATCGCGGTCGCGCGACGCGACTACATCGGCGCGGTCCAGGCCTACAACACCGAGATCCGCACCATTCCCGGACGCTGGATCGCTTCCTGGTTCTACCCGGAGTCCAAGCCCATGGAGACTTTCGCGGCGACCCCGAACGCCGACAAGCCGCCGTCCGTGAAGTTCTAGCGCGCCGATGCGCGGCTTCACGCGGCAGGGGATCCGGGTCGGGCTCGCGCCGGTCCTGGCGCTGATCGGCGTCCTGTTCGTCGGCTCCCTCGGTTCCGCGCAGGCCCCCGGTTCCGCGCAGGCCCCCGGGCCCAATTTCCCCGCCCTCTCCGGCCGGGTCGTGGACGCCGCCGGCATCCTCGCACCGGAGGCCAAGGCCGGCATCGAGGCCAAGCTCAAGGCCTACGAGGACAAGACCTCCGATCAGGTCGTGGTCGCCACGGTGGCCGGCCTCGACGGGCTCACCGTGGAGGATTACGCCAACCGCTTGTTCCGAAACTGGAAGATCGGACAGGTCAAGACCGACAACGGCGCTCTCCTCATCGTGGCACCCAACGACCGCAAGGTCCGCATCGAGGTCGGATACGGCCTCGAGGGGGCGCTGACGGACGCGCTCTCCAAGGTCATCATCGCCACCGCGATCACACCCAAGTTCAAGCAGGGCGATTTTGCCGGCGGCATCGAGGCGGGCGTCGACGCCATGCTCTCGATCCTGAGCGGCGACGCCGAGCAGTGGCAGCGCCGCGCTCCGCAGGTCCGCGATGATACGGTGGGTGCCGGCGATGTCGTGTTCTGGATCGTTCTCATCCTCGGGATCGTCTTCGTGGTCTGGCGCATGAACAACCGCCCCGGCGGACCGCGAGGGCGCGGCCCCGGCGGGATCATGATCTTCCCGACGCCGTCCTCGGGCGGCTGGAGCGGCGGCTTCTCCGGAGGCGGGGGATTCTCGGGCGGCGGCTTCTCGGGTGGCGGCGGGTCGTCCGGCGGTGGAGGGGCTTCGGGTGACTGGTAGCCGGCATACCCCCCTTCGAGCCCCCCTCTCGGAGACCGACCGGCGTTGCATCGCCGAGGCGATCGCACGGGCCGAGGCCGCCACCAGCGGCGAGATCGTCGTGATGCTCTGCGCCCGCGCCGGCCTCTATCGCTCGTTGGCTCCGGCGCTCGCCTTGCTCGGTGCCCTTTGCGTGCCGTGGCCGCTGATCGCCTTCACCGCCCTCAGTGCCTCCTCGATCGCCCTGGTCCAGGTCGGCGTCGCCCTTGCGATCCTGCTCGCCACCTTCGACGAACGTGTACGCCTGTGGATCATGCCGCGCGCCATCCGTCGGGGACGGGTGCGCGAGGCGGCGATGCGGGAGTTCCGGACCCGTGGGCTGGCTGCGACACGGGCCCGGACCGGCGTCCTCCTCTACGTCTCCCTGGCCGAGCGGCATGCCGAGATCGTCGCCGATACCGGCATCGCCGTACCGCCGGGAACGTGGCACGGCGTGGTGGCGGACCTGTCCTCCGCGGCCGGCCGCGGCACCCTCGGAGCGGGCCTCGCGGCCGCCGTGGAACGGGTCGGCGTCATTCTCGCCACCGATCTGCCGGCGGCGCCTGGCGATGGCGACGAACTGCCGAACCGGGTGATCGTCTCGGACTGACAACGACGGACCGGCTGTCGCGACCTGTGTCCGGGACGTCTGGTCTTCCCTACGAATGTGGGCGACAACGCCGCTTCACGGCCCGCTGGCGAGACGGGTCGCCGGAGCGGGACGTCGATGGGTGCGATCGGGAAACACGGGCCGTGGGCCCTCGTCGGCGCGCTGGGCGCGGCCGCGCTGGCCGTGGTGGCGACCACCCGCGGCGAGACGATCAACGCCCTGTGGATCGTGGTGGCGGCGGTCTGCGTCTACCTGATCGCCTACCGCTACTACTCGCTCTACATCGCCGAGCACGTGATGCGGCTCGACCCCCGGCGCCAGACGCCGGCCTATCGCCTCAACGACGGGCTCGATTACGTCCCGACCAACCGCAACGTCCTGTTCGGTCACCATTTCGCGGCCATTGCCGGAGCGGGTCCCCTGGTCGGTCCGGTGCTTGCCGCGCAGATGGGCTACCTGCCCGGCCTCCTCTGGATCCTGGCCGGCGTCGTGTTCGCCGGCGCGGTGCAGGACGCGATGATCCTGTTCGTCTCGATGCGCCGCGACGGGCGCTCGCTCGGAGAGTTGATCCGGGCCGAGCTCGGTCTGGTTCCGGGGATCATCGCCCTGTTCGGCACCTTCCTGATCATGGTGATCCTGCTCGCCGTGCTGGCCCTCATCGTCGTCAAGGCGCTGGCCGGCAGCCCCTGGGGCACCTTCACCGTCATGGCGACGATCCCGATCGCGCTCCTGATGGGCGTCTATTCGCGCTTCATCCGGCCGGGCAAGGTCGGCGAGGTCTCGATCATCGGCTTCGTGCTGCTCATGCTCGCCATCGTCTACGGCGGCAGCGTCGCCGAGCACCCGACCTGGGGCCCGGCCTTCACCTTCACCGGCCCGCAGCTGTGCTGGATGTTGATCGGCTACGGCTTCTTCGCCTCGATCCTCCCCGTGTGGCTGCTGCTGGCGCCGCGCGACTACCTCTCCACCTTCCTCAAGATCGGCACCATCGTCGGTCTCGCCCTCGGCATCGCCTGGGTGGCGCCCCAGCTCCAGATGCCGGCGGTGACGAAGTTCGTGGACGGCACCGGCCCGGTCTGGTCCGGCCAGCTGTTCCCGTTCCTGTTCATCACCATCGCCTGCGGCGCGGTCTCCGGCTTCCACGCCCTGATCTCGTCGGGCACCACCCCGAAACTCATCGAGAACGAGCGCGACGTGCGCTTCATCGGCTACGGCGGCATGCTCATGGAGAGCTTCGTCGCGGTGATGGCCCTGGTCTCGGCTTCGGTGATCGACCCGGGCGTATACTTCACGATGAACGCCCCCACGGCCCTGGTCGGCACGACCTCCGAGAGCGCGGCCGCGGCGGTGACCGCCCTCGGCTTCCCGATCACGCCCGAGACGATCTCCCAGACCGCCAAGGACGTCGGCGAGACCTCCATCGTCTCGCGGGCCGGCGGCGCTCCGACCCTGGCGGTGGGCATGGCCCACATCATCTCCTCGGCCATCGGCGGCAAGGCGATGATGGCCTTCTGGTACCATTTCGCGATCCTGTTCGAGGCCCTGTTCATCCTCACCGCGGTGGACGCCGGCACCCGGGCCGGGCGCTTCATGCTGCAGGATCTCCTCGGCCTCGCCTCGCCGCGCTTCAAGGACACCACCGCCTGGGTCCCGAGCATCCTGGCCACCGCGCTCTGCGTCGCGGCCTGGGGCTACTTCCTCTACCAGGGCGTCACCGATCCGCTCGGCGGCATCAACACCCTGTGGCCGCTGTTCGGCATCTCGAACCAGATGCTGGCCGCCGTGGCGCTCACCCTCGCCACCGTGGTGATCTTCAAGATGAAGCGTCACCGCTACGCGATCATCACCATCGTGCCCACGGCCTGGCTGTGCCTCTGCACCCTGACCGCAGGCTGGCAGAAGATCTTCTCGGCCGATCCGCGCATCGGCTTCCTGGCCCACGCCGACCGCTTCAGCGCCGCCCTCCAGGAGGGCAAGCTGCTGGCGCCGGCCAAGACCGTCGACCAAATGAACCAGATCATCTTCAACGACCGGATCGACGCGGTGCTGGCGGTGATGTTCGTCGGCCTCGTCATCGCCATCGTGAGCTTCGGCATCATGGCCTGCGTCAAGGCCTACCGCGCCGACCGCTGGACCGCCCTCGAGACCGGGCCCGCCCCGGCAGCGGCGGAGTGAGGCCATGGCACTGTCCTCGTCCGAATTGCGGGAGCGGCTCAAGACGTTCTCGAAATGCGTCTGCGACGGCGCCCGCCTGATGGTCGGCCAGGGCGACTACGAATCCTATGCCGCCCACATCAGGCGCACCCACCCCGACATGGCGCCGATGACGCAGAAGGAGTTCTTCCGCAACCGGGAGAACGCCCGCTTCGGCGTCGGCAACACGGGCGGGTTCCGCTGCTGCTGACGAGGCGACGGCAGTCAGAACTCCATTCCGAACTTGATGCGCAGGTTGTGCCGTTCGAACTGGTTCAGGCCCGATGCGCGTCCCTTCAGGCCGGGGTCGGTGTCGCGGCCCCACACCTGCGCCGCGTAGGCCAGCGTCACCCAGGCCTTCTCGGTGAAGCGATGGTGGAGGGCCGGGCCGACGGTGACGGCCTCGCTCTCCAGGCGGTTGAGGAAGGCACCCTCGTAGCCGCGCAGGTACCGGACCTCCGGTCCGAGGAACGTGTCGGGGGCGACCTCCCCGACCAGGGCATTGGACCACAGGAAGGTCGACGAACGGTACCCGTCCTTCGTGCCGCGCTCCCGTCCCACCGCCGGCTCGAAACTGACATTGGTCCCGTACCAGAGTTTCTTGGGCACGATCTGCACGTCGAGGGCGAGCAGGGTCTCGATATCGAAGATGTCCGCGCCCCGGCCCTCGATCGGCAGGACCCGGGCGAAGCGCGGCCTCACTTCGAGGGCGACCCCAACGGGCTGGTCGGCCGAGCCTTTGAGGAGCTGATACTTCACGTCGATCCCGACGCCGTCGAAGCTACCGGCGGACTTGTCGTCGAGGTCCAGGATATTGCGCACCCGCCGCACGTCGCCGAAGGCGCTGACCTCGATGCTCAGCCGATCGATGGGGTCGAACTGGTATCCAAGGCGGGTATTGAAGGCGCGGTACGTCGACGGGCCAGCATCGGAGCGCCGCTTGCCGATGCGGCCGACGGTGTCGACGACGACCTCCTGCTGGCCCTTCTCGCCCGCGTCGGCACCCTCCGTGAAGCCGAAGAGGTGCTCGGTGTCGACGTCCTTCTCACCGCCGGCGGCGGCGTCACCCTTCTGGGCCGACGATGTCCCCTGTCCCGCTTCCGGCTTCCGGTTCGGGCCGGCCAGGGCGAGAGAAACGTCGAGCGACGACAAGGCAATCCCTATCGCGAGGACAAGACGTGAGGAATACGATCGCATCGCGGCACGGGGGTTGAACGCGGACTGCACAGCACATCGTGCTCACGCCTGCGCCACCGATATACCGAAGTGCGTTGAAACGACGACGGCAGCCAGAGCACACCACGCCGTATTATCGATCTCGGATCATTTTTTATTTTGTATCCATAGGTTATTCACGTGCAGGTATTTCGCTTGCGCAAGAACAACCATGACGTGATAGTCCATCCCCTGCGACCTCGCGTCAGGGCTGTATCGGCGGGGCTCCCATGCGAACACCGACCCTCGTGCGATCCCTGAGGATACCATGGGCCTCGTCCAGTACGCCCTGAAGTTCCGCATCACGATCTACGTCCTGGCCGTGCTGATGATGCTCGGCGGGGCCGCGGCGGTCGTGGTCGCGCCCAAGGACGTTCTACCCACCGTCGACATTCCGGTGGTGGTGGTGGTGTGGACCTACAACGGCCTCTCCACATCGGAGATGGAACGGCGGATCACCACCTACGCCGAGTTTTCGCTCTCCAACAACGTCAACAACATCGCCCGGATGGAATCGACCACCCTTCAGGGTACGGCGATCCAGAAGGTGTACTTCGATCAGGCGGTGAGCATCGATCTGGCCATCGCGCAGGTCGTCTCGGCGATGAACTCCATCCGCTCGACGATGCCGCCCGGGGTGCAGCCACCCATCGTCCTACGGTTCTCGGCCTCCACCGTGCCGGTGATCCAGCTGTCGCTGACCTCGGACAAGGACAGTCTGAACAAGGTCAACGACTACGCGCAGTTCCGCATCCGCCAGCGCCTGACCCAGGTGCCGGGCTCGACCCTGCCCTCCCCCTTCGGCGGCGCCCCGCGCCAGGTGATGGTCGACCTCGACCTGCAGGCGCTCCAGGCGCTCGGTCTCACCGCGGTCGACGTCACCAACGCGATCACCGCGCAGAACCTCACGATCCCCTCCGGCCTCGCCAAGATCGGCGAGCAGCAGTACCCGATCCAGCTCAACGCCTCGCCCGATACCATCGACGCCCTCAACCTCATCCCGATCAAGGTGGTGTCGGGCCAGCCGGTGCTGGTGCGCGATGTCGCTTTCGTGCGCGACGGCGGGCCGCCGCAGGTCAACGTCGTGCGGGCCGACGGCGCCCAATCGGTGCTGATGCGGGTCTTCAAGAACGGCACCGCCTCGACGCTGGATGTCGTCAACAACGTCAAGAAGGCCCTGCCCGACATCCGCGCGGCCGCCCCCGAGGGCATGTCCCTGCGCGAATTGTTCGACCAGTCGGTCTTCGTCTCAGCGGCGATCGAGGGCGTGATCCACGAGGCGGTGATCGCGGCCAGCCTCACCGGCCTGACGATCCTCCTGTTCCTCGGCTCCTGGCGCTCGACCCTGGTCGTCCTGGTCTCGATCCCGCTCTCGATCCTGACCTCCCTCGCCATCCTGGCGTCGCTGGGCGAGACCATCAACGTCATGACCCTGGGCGGGCTCGCGCTCGCCGTCGGCATCCTCGTCGACGACGCCACGGTGGCCATCGAGAACACCCACCGGATGTTCGAGGAGGGCGAACCCTTCCGTAAGTCGGTGGTGGAGGGGGCGGCCGGCATCGCCAAGCCCGCGCTGATCTCGACGCTGTCGATCTGCGTCGCCTTCGTCTCGGTCTTCGCGCTCGCCGATACGCCCAAGTACCTGTTCACGCCCCAGGCGCTGGCGGTCGTCTTCGCGATGCTGACCTCCTACGTGCTGTCGCGGACCCTCGTGCCGGTGCTCATCGACGTGCTGGTGGCGCGCGAATACGCCGAGCGCTACGGGCAGGCGGGCGACCTACCGCGCCAGGGCCGAATCGCGAGGGCGCTCGGCTTCGCGTTCGGCCCGCTCCTGCGCCTGGCCGGTCGCTTCCGCCAGGGGTTCGAGGCCTGGTTCGCCCGCTTCCATCGCGGCTACATCGGGCTGCTGCACGTCGTGCTTGCCCGGCGGGTCGCGACGCTGGCGGTGGTCGCGGCCCTGTTCGCCGGCACCGCCGGCCTCTTCACGGTCGTGGGCCAGGACTACTTCCCGCAGGTCGAATCGAGCCAGATGACGCTGCACTTGCGCACCCGCCCGGGCATGCGCATCGAGGCGGCCGAACAGGTCTTCGCGGCGGTCGAGGCGACGGTGCGCGAGGTCGTCCCCGAAGGCGAGGTCGACCAGATCCTGATCAACCTCGGCCTGCCGGCCAACAACTACAACTTCGCGTTCTCTGACGGATCCTTCGTCGCCTACAACGACGGCCAGATGCTCATCAACCTCAAGAAGGGCCACGGCCCGGTGGCGGAGTACACCAAGCGCCTGCGCGAGGTCCTGCGGGAGCGTTTCCCCGACGTGGTGGCCTACTTCCAGCCCTCCGACATCATCACGCAGATCCTCAACTTCGGGACCATCGCGCAGATCGACATCCAGGTCTCCGGCCGCAACACCGAGAAGGATCTCGCGGCGGCCCAGGCCATCGTCCGGCGTCTCAAGGAGACCCGCGGCGCGGTGGACGTGCGCCTGCACCAGATTGTCGGCACGCCGCAGTTCTTCGTGGATGTCGACCGGCAGCTCGCCGCCGAGATCGGCCTCACCCAGCAGCAGGTCGGCCAGGCCCTCAACGTCTCCCTGTCGGGCTCCTTCCAGGTGACGCCGAACTTCTGGACCGACCCCAAGACCGGCATCCCCTATCAGCTCTGGGTCCAGACCCCCGAGTACCGCAACGATTCCCTCACCGCCCTGCAGAACACGCCCCTCCAGGTCGCCGCCAACGGCGACGCGCCCGGCGTGCTCACCCTCCTGTCCAGCATCTCGACGATGCGCCGCGAGGGCTCGCAAACGGTCATCAACCACGTCAACACGCAGCCGACCTTCAACATCTACGCCGCCGTCCAGGATTCGGACCTCGGCTCGGTGGCGCGCGAGATCCGCAAGATCGTGGAGGAGGAGCAGAAGACCCTGCCGGCGCCCGACAAGATCACCGTGCGTGGCCAGATCGAGAACATGCAATCGGCCTTCTTCCGCATGGGAATCGGGCTCTCGATCGCGCTGGTGGCGGTCTATCTCCTGATGGCGGTCAACTTCCAGAGCTGGGGCGATCCCTTCGTGGTGCTGGCCGCCCTGCCGCTCGCCTTCTGCGGTATCGTCGCAAGCCTGTTCATCACCGGCACCACCTTCTCGATTCCGTCACTGTTCGGGGCGATCATGTCGGTGGGCATCGCGTCCGCGAACTCGATCCTGCTCGTCACCTTCGCCAAGGAACACCGCGAGGCCACCGGATGCAGTGCCCTGGAGGCGGCGATCCTGGCCGGGGAGACTCGGCTGAGGCCGGTGCTGATGACCGCCGGCGCGATGTTCCTCGGGCTCATCCCGATGGCGCTCGGCCACGGCGAGGGCGCGGAACAGAACGCCGCCGTGGCACGCGCCGTGATGGGCGGCATCGCGCTGGGGACGCCCGCGACGCTGCTGTTCGTGCCGTTCCTCTACACGGTGCTGCGTCGGGCCGAAGTGCGGCCGCTGGAGGATTACGCATGAGGCCGGCGACGATGGGGGCGGGACGCTCGTGACGGGGCATAGCCACAAGCGCGACCCCGGCGACATCCCGCCGCCACCGCGCAAGACGCCCTTCGTCCTTGTGGCGCTGGCGGCCATCGGCCTGCTCGGCTGGGGCGGATACGGCCAGTGGCAGCAGCGCGCCGCGGCCGCCGAGACGCAGCGCAAGATCAATTCCTTCGTGCCCAAGCTGCGCACAGCCTCCGTCCAGCGGACCGACAAGCCGATCGAGCTGACGCTGCCGGGGCAGACCGACGCCTTCGCCAGGGCGGCCCTCTTTGCCCGTGCCACCGGCTACATCGCCGAGCGCAGAGTCGACATCGGCTCCCGCGTCAAGCAGGGCGACGTCCTCCTGCGCATCGCAGCCCCCGACCTCGACCAGCAGCTGGCCCAGGCGGAGGCGCAGGTGGGCCAGCAGGAAGCGCAACTCCTCCAGGCCAAGGCCCTGGTCGATCAGGCCAAGGCGAACGTGAACCTCGCCAACGCCACCAACGACCGCACCTCGACGCTCGCAGGCCAGGGCTGGGCCTCGAAGCAGAACGCCGACAACTCCCAGGCCACGGTCCTGAGCCAGGGCGCGACCCTCGCCTCGGCCCAGGCCGGGGTGAAGGTGGCCGAGGCCAACATCAAGGCGCAGCTCGCCACCGTGAACCGGCTCAAGGCGCTCGCCGGCTTCAAGGACGTCACCGCGCCCTTCGACGGCGTCGTCACCACCCGCAGCGTCGACGTCGGCGACCTCGTCCATGCGGACGGCACCGGCACGGCCCTCCTGACCATGGACCGCGACGACATCCTGCGCATTTCGGTCAACGTGCCGCAAGCCGTGGCCATCGGCGTCCAGCCCGGGGTCGCCGCCGCCATCAAGGTGCCGCAGATGCCCGACCGGACCTTCTCGGGGGTGGTGGAGCGCAGCTCGGTCGCCCTGCTCACGGCTTCGCGCACCCTGACGACGCAGGTCGACGTGGCCAACCGCGACGGCGCCCTGCGCGCCGGGCTTTACGTCTACGTGACGCTCAAGATTCCCCGCACCGCGCCGTCGGTGACGATCCCGGCCGAGGCCCTGGTCTTCAACCAGCGCGGGCCGCAGGTCGCGATCTCCCGCGACGACGGCACGGTGCAATGGCGCAGCATCAGGATCGGCCGCGACCGCGGGACCGTCATCGAACTGAGCGAGGGATTGGACGGGTCCGAGCAGATCGTCCTGAGCCCGCCGGTGGACCTGCGCGACGGCCAGACGATGGAGCGCGCCGCGCCCCCTCCCCCGGCGCAGGCGCCGCCCAAGCAGGCCTCGGCGCGGTAGGGGCGCCCGGGCCGAGGTTGCGGCGGGGCCCGATCCGGCCCAGAGGGTGCGCCCCCGCCGGTCGGACCCCATCTCTCTGCCATGCTCGACACAACGCCGACCCCCAGCCTCGACCGCGACCGCTTCGCGGCCATCGCGGCAGCGATCACCTGCGTCGCGGTGGTGGGCATCGGCCTGAGCCTGTCGATCCCGCTCCTGTCGCTCGAAATGTCGCGGATGGGCGCCTCGAGCACCATGATCGGCATCAACACCGCCGTGGCGGGTCTCGCCAGCATCGTGACGGTGCCGTTCGTGCCGGGCCTGGCCGCGCGGGTCGGCGTCGTGCGCCTGCTCCTCCTGGCCATCGCGCTCGGCGCGGTGACCCTGGTGGGGTTCAAGGTGCTGCCGGAACTCGGCTGGTGGTTCGTCCTGCGTTTCGTCTTCTCGATGAGCCTCGGAGTGCTGTTCGTCCTCTCCGAATTCTGGATCAACGAGGCGGCACCGCCGGCCCGCCGCGGGCTCGTCATGGGCATCTACGCCACCGTGCTGGCGCTGGGCTTCGCCATCGGGCCGACGCTGCTCGCCCTCCTCGGCACCGAGGGCTACGCGCCCTACCTCGCGGGTGCGGGCCTGTTCGTGCTCGGCATGGCGCCGCTCGTGCTCGCCCGTGGCCTGTCACCGCATATGGACCGGGGCCGGGGCCTGCCGTTCCTCGCGTACCTTCGGTTGGCCCCGGCCGCGACCTTCGCGGCGTTGGTCTACGGCGCGGTGGAGACTGGGGGCTTCGCGATCCTTCCCCTCTACGGCCTTCGCATCGGATACGAGCCGGCCATGGCGGCGGGCCTCGTGAGCCTCATGGCGGTGGGCAACGTGATGTTCCAGATCCCGTTCGGCTGGCTGTCCGACCGGTTCGACCGTCGCTACGTGCTCCTCGCCTCGGCGATCGGCGGCGCCGTCGGTGCGGCGCTGATCCCGCTGGCATCGACCTCGTTCCCGGCCCTGGCCATCCTCCTCGTCGTCTGGGGGGGACTCGCCGGGACGCTCTACACGGTCGGTCTCGCCCACCTCGGCGCCAGCGTCAGGGGACGGGAGTTGGCGGGCGCCAACGCCGCCTTCGTCGTGCTCTACAACGTCGGCCTGATGCTGGGGCCGCCGCTCATCGGCGGCGGTATGGACCTGATGCCGCCCCAGGGCTTCGCCCATGCCCTGTGCGGGCTGTTTCTCGCCTATGCGCTCCTGGTGACGTGGCGCCTCCGGCCCGGCGCCCCGTCTTGACGCGCGGCGCCTGATCGGGCATTTCCCGCCTCGTATTCCGCCGGGCCCTCCCGGCCATTTTGCGTTTCGCTCATGCGGAATGCCGCAATCTCCAGGAGCGTCACGTCATGGCCAAGGCCGTCACCATCAAGATCCGCCTCGTCTCCACCGCGGACACGGGCTATTTTTACGTCACCAAGAAGAACTCGCGGACGCAGACCGACAAGCTGTCCATGAAGAAGTACGACCCGGTCGCGCGCAAGCACGTCGAGTTCAAGGAATCCAAGATCAAGTAGACGGATCGGGCGTCACCGCCCGGCCGAGCAGCAAAGCCGCCCGTGACCGGGCGGCTTTTTTCGTTTCTGCTTCCACCGGCGGCGAGCCAGGTCACCGACGGACGGGTGCTTTCGGCAACGGCGATTGGCGCGTACAAGGCGAATTCACGGTCGCATCGCGCCGATGCATCGCCCCGGAATCGTTCAGCCCCATGTCGCAGCCGGTGACCATCTATACGACGTCGTGGTGTCCCTATTGCGCGGCCGCCAAGGTGCTGCTGCGCGACAAGAGTGTCGCTTTCACCGAGATCGACGTGGAGAAGACGGCGGGCGCCCGCGCGGCGATGATGCAACGAGCCGGCGGGCGCACCAGCGTGCCACAGATCTTCGTCGGCGACACCCACGTCGGCGGCTGCGACGATCTCCACGCCCTCGAACGGGCCGGCAAGCTCGACCCCCTCTTGTCCGCGGCATGAGCGCTCCGATGTCCGAGACTCGCTTCACCGCCGCTTGCGTCCAGATGCGCTCCGGGCGCGATCCCGCCGCCAATCGCGACGCGGTGGTGGCCGGCCTGCGCGAAGCCGCGGCCGCCGGCGCCGATTTCGTCCAGACGCCGGAGATGACCTCCCTGGTGGAGCGCGGGCGCGAGAACCTCTTCGCCAAGGTGCGCCCGCAGGACGAGGACGAGACCCTGGCCGCCTGCCGCGAGGCCGCCCGCACCCTGGGCATCGTGGTGCAGATCGGGTCGCTGGCGATCCTCAACGGCGACAAGGTCGCCAACCGCGCCTTCCTGATCGACGCGCAGGGGGACATCACCGCCGCCTACGATAAGCTCCATCTCTACGACGTCGACCTGCCCAACGGCGAACGCTGGCGGGAATCGGCGATCTACACCGGCGGCGCCTGCGCGGTGGTGGCCGAGACGCCGTGGGCACCCATCGGCCTCGCCATCTGTTACGATCTGCGGTTTCCCGCCCTCTATCGGGCCCTGGCGGAAGCCGGTGCAACGATCCTCACGGCCCCCGCCTGCTTCACCCGCCAGACCGGGCAGGCCCACTGGCACGTGCTGCACCGAGCACGCGCGATCGAGACGGGATCGTTCATGATCTCGGCCGCGCAGGGCGGCCGCCACGAGGACGGACGCGAGACCTACGGGCATTCGCTGATCGTCGACCCGTGGGGCAAGGTGCTGGCCGATGCCGGCAACGACGCCCCCGGCGTCATCCTGGCGGAGATCGACCTTTCCCGCGTGACCGACGCGCGGGCCCGCATCCCGACCCTCGAACACGCCAGGCCCTTTACGGTGGAGAGGGTCGGGCGCCCTGCCTGACCCCGAGGGCAGGCCCCGCTCATGATCCGCTACACCCTCGCCTGCGAGGCCGGGCACGGCTTCGAGAGCTGGTTCCCGTCGAGCGAGGCCTACGACGAGCAGGTGGCGCGCGGGCTCGTGACCTGCCCGCTGTGCGGGTCGGCGGAGGTCGGCAAGGGCATGATGGCGCCGGCGATCGCCCGTGGTGGCCGCGCGACGCCACCGTCCGAAGTTCCGGCGGCTGCGGTCCCGATGCAACCCCAGTCCGGGCCGGTCGCCCTGAGCGCGGAACCGGACCGGCGCTTGCGCGCGATGATGCGCGCCATCCGCGAGCACGTGGTGAAGACCGCCGACGATGTCGGCGACCGCTTTCCGGAGGAAGCCCGCCGCATCCATTACGGCGAGGTCGACAGTCGTCCGATCTACGGCGAGGCGAGCCCGCAGGAGGCCCGCGACCTCATCGAGGAAGGGATCGCCGTGGCGCCCCTGCCGATCGCGCCCGACGACCGCAACTGATGAGAGCATCGGACCGGAAAGTGGACCCACTTTTCGAAAAATCCTATGCAAAAACAAGGAGCTAGAGCGCCGGACCGGACATCTCGGCCGGTCGGGCGCTCTAGCGCCGCAGGGCCGCCGTGCCCGCGACCGACGCGAGGACGAACGAGACGAGCCCGTTCCAGCCCGCCAGGGAGATCCCGAAGAGCCGCCAGGCGGCGGACGAGCAATCCACCACGCGGGTCTTTTCGAGGGCGTTCAGGAAATCGCCGATGGCCGCGGGCGCGGCTCCCGTTCCCCCGCCGCAATCGGAGGGACCCGGCCAGAACGCCCACTCCGCGCCGGCATGGTAGACGCTGAGACCGGCCCCGTAGAGCAGGCCGGCGGCGGCGAGGCCGAGCAGGAGGCGCGTCGCGCGCTCGGGTGCCGCGAGGCCGAGGAGGCCGAGGGGGATCGCCGCGTAATGGGGCAGGCGCTCGGTGAGGCAGAGCTTGCATGGGGCGTAGCCGAGGACGAACTCGAAGTAGAACGCTCCGGCGAGCGTCAGACCCGAGCCCAGCACCAGGACGAGGGCGGCCTGGCGCAGCCTGAGAAGAGCACGGTCATCCATCACAGCAGAACCTTGAACAAGACGAACCCGAGGACGATCGCCGCCACGGCCAGGGCGGCGACGAGGTTGAGATGCCGATCGAGCACCTCGCGGATCTGGACGCCGTAGCGTCCGAGCAGGCCGGCGAGCACGAAGAACCGCGCGCCGCGGGTGATCAGCGACAGCACCATGAACCAGAACAGATCGTAATGGGCAAAGCCCGACGTGATGGTCACGAGCTTGAACGGAATCGGGGTGAGGCCCTTCAGCAGGATCACCCAATGGCCGTAATGCGCGTAGGAGGCCTGGAAGGTCGCCGCCTTGTCCGACAGCCCGTAGACCCTGAACAGCCACTGTCCGATCGAATCGAACAGCAGGGCGCCGATGGCGTAGCCGAGCAGGCCGCCGGCCACCGAGGCCAGGGTGGTGACGAGGGCATAGAACCAGATGCGGTCCGGCCGGCTCACCGCCATCGGCACCAGCATCACGTCGGGCGGGACCGGGAAGAACGAACTCTCCGCGAACGACACCGCACCCAGCGCCCAGGGAGCGGCGGGTTTTCCCGCCAGGGCGAGGATCCACTCGTACAGGCGACGGATCATGGGTGCTCGTTCGGTGGGACGGTCGCCGGATGCGCCGCCCTTTGACCACATCGGGGCGATGGTGGCGAGCGGCAGGCGGGCCCGGTCAGGCCTTGCCGGCGGCGGTCATGCGCGGCACCGGCCGTAGCAGGCTCTTGACCTGGGAGAACGGGCGGGGCCGGTTGATCACCTCGTCGAGGCGCGACCACAGCGTCTTGGGCGAGAACGGCTTGGCGATGATCTCGTTGACGCCGATGGCGATGGCCCGGTCGACGACGTTGCGGCGGGGCTGGGCCAGCATCAGGATGATCGGCACCGTCGGCGAGGGCGACGTCATCGGCGTGCGGGCGAGGCGGATGAACTCCTCGCCCGACAGGATCGCCAGATCCCAATCGATGATGGTGATGTCGGGCTTGCTCTCGGCGAGCACGCCGAGGGCTTCGGCGCCGTCCGGCGCCTCCAGGACACGCTTGATGCCGACCCGCATCAGCATGTCCCGGACGATTCGGCGGATGTACAGGCTCTCGTCGACGACGAGGGCCGAGAGATCCGGAAACGACGGAGTTGCGATCATCGCGTGGCGGCTTGCATCCCGGCGCGAAGCGCGCTTGCGCGGGACGTTACGGCGAACGGCCTTTTTTCTTCCCTAATGCAACGCGGCGATTGCCATGGACCGCCCTGGCGCGCCTGCGTCCCATTCAGCCAGCGAGCCGAGCCCGGCGAGTCCTCCCGGTGTCGCCTGCGACAAAAAAGTGGGAGCCTTGCTCGGAAAGTTGCGGAACCGAATGGCGAAAGCCGAGATGCGTCTTGCGATTGCGGCAGCTTTCGGTCAGGACTAGGGCGTTATTCTTGGTTACCGCTGCCGGGGATGACGATTCTGTGCTGCGTGGGCTGTCTGGGACGGCGCGCACACGGTGTCGGAGACTAATGGACGGCGGACGGTTTTTGGCGAGCTTTCGATGGGACGTGGTCGTGATTTCAGGGGGCCGCAGAAGCGCGGCTTCGATGAGGGTGGAGCCGAGCCCCGGTGGCCGGATCAGGCTCCCCCGAGCGGTGGCTTCGGCGGTGGCTTCGGCGGCGGCGGTTTCGACCGTGGCCCGTCGCGCGCGGCGGCAGCCCCCTCCGGACCGGAGCGTGACGCGACGGTCAAGTGGTTCAACAAGGAGAAGGGCTTCGGCTTCGTCGAACTCGCCGATGGTTCGGGCGACGCCTTCCTCCACATCCGCGCCGTCGAGGCCGCGGGCCATGCCGACCTCCTCCCCGGAACGCGCCTGACGGTTCACACCGCTCAGGGCCAGAAGGGCCCGCAGGTCACCGACGTGACCAGCGTCGACACCTCCACGGCCGAGGCGGCCCCTCCGGCCCGCGAGGCTCGCCCGCCGCGGACCGGCGGTTTCGGCGGCGGTGATCGCTACGGCAGCGCCGGCGGCGGTTACGGCGGCGGTGGCGGCGATCGCTACGGCAGCCCCGGTGGTGGCGGCGGTGGCGGACGTTTCGCCAGCGGCCCGTCCACCGAGATGACCGGCACGGTCAAGTGGTACGATCCGGCGAAGGGCTTCGGCTTCGTGTCCGTCAACGACGGTGGGAAGGACGTGTTCGTCCATCGCTCCGCCCTGTCGCGGGCCGGTCTCGAGTCGCTCGCGGAAGGCCAGCAGGTCGTCCTGGGTGTTGTCGAGGGACAGAAGGGCCGCGAGGCCCAGAGCGTCCAGGTCGACGATTGATTTTATCCTAGGGTCGGGGTTCGCCCCGATTCCGTCGGATCTATCGACGATGGATTGAACGGCGGCCGCGAGGCCGCCGTTCGTCGTTCAGGATCACCGTGAGCCAAGGCATGCGCGTCTCGACCTTCGCCGCCGTCCTCGTCGCCTCGGCGGCAAGCCTCGCCGAACCGGCGGCAAGCGCCGAGGACTTCACGGGCTTCTACGCCGGTGTGAATGCAGGCTACGCCTTCGGGAAGGACACCTCGGAGGCGACCTCCCCCGCCCCGGTCGCGACGCCCGGCGCGCCGCCTTCGAATGCCACGGCGCTTCCGCCCAGCGCCGCGAATGCGGCGCGGACGATGAAGGCGGCACCCAAGGCTGGGCCGGCCCTCGTCCGTTAGGCCGTTTCTCCCCGCCGGGACGCGACCGTCGCGGAAACGAGAAAGGCCGCCCCGAGGGGCGGCCTTTCCTTCGAGTGCGCCGGCGACCCCGAGGTCGCTGTCGGAGCGATCAGCGCGAGTAGAACTCGATCACGAGGTTGGGTTCCATCTGGACGGGGTAGGGAACCTCGCCGAGACCGGGAACGCGGGTGACGCGGGCGGTCATCTTGGAGTGATCCACCTCGATGTAGTCGGGCACGTCGCGCTCGGCGAGCTGCACCGCTACGACCACGATTTCGAGCTGCTTGGAGGAATCCTTGACCTCGATCAGGTCGCCCGGCTTCACGAGGTAGCTGGCGATGTTGACCCGCTGCCCGTTGACCTTGACGTGGCCGTGGTTGACGAACTGACGGGCCGCGAACGGGGTCGGAACGAACTTGGCGCGGTAGACGACGGCGTCGAGGCGGCGCTCGAGCAGACCGATCAGGTTCTCGCCCGAATCGCCACGCAGGCGGATCGCCTCGGCGTAGTAGCGGCGGAACTGCTTCTCGGTGATGTTGGCGTAGTAGCCCTTCAGCTTCTGCTTGGCGCGCAGCTGCGTGCCGAAGTCGGACATCTTGCCCTTGCGGCGCTGGCCGTGCTGGCCGGGGCCGTACTCGCGGCGGTTGACGGGGCTCTTGGGCCGGCCCCAGATGTTCTGGCCCATGCGGCGATCGAGCTTGTGCTTCGCCTGAATGCGTTTCGACATCGCGGTTCCTCTCAGCGGGTGAGATAGAGGTGAGGAACGCGCCCTCCTCTTCCCGAGCGGCCATACGGCGCGGGCGGGACGACAGAGCGGACAGAGCCGCTCACGGGTGCGCTAGAAAACGCGACGGGGCCCCTCGTCGGAGCCCCGCTGCAGTCGCGTCCTTAGGTCAGAAGCCGGCTCCGGTCAATCCGCCGGCGCGTCGTTCACGCACAACGGCATCGCGTCGATCATCACCTCCCGCAGGCCCCGGCTGGCGAGCGAATGGCGCAGGGGCGTGGTCACGCTCCCGCCGCCGGTGAAGATCGCCCGCACCGGCATCCGCATCCGGTCGGCGTCCTGAGGGGCCGGCCCGAGAAGCTGGAGGACGCGCCGGGCGATCGCCGGCGAGGGGTCGATCCAGGTCACCGGCCATGGCGCCAGTCGCTCGAACCGCGCCAGCAGCAGCGGGTAGTGGGTGCAGGCGAGGCACACGACATCGGTGCGTCGCCCGTCCGCGGCGGTCACGAAGCAGCGGGCGATTTCGGCGGCGAGCGCCGTATCGTCCACGGGCTGGCCGGCGAGTTCGGCCTCCGCGAAGTTCGCGAGGTTGGGAGCTCCGACGAGGGTGACGTCGCAGGCGCCGGCATAGGTGGCGATGAGGTCGTGGGTATAGGCCCGTGCCACGGTGCCGGGGGTCGCCAGCAACGAGATCATGCCGGAGCGCGTCGCCGCAGCGGCGGGCTTGATCGGCGGCACCACACCGACGAAGGGCGTGCCGAAGCGCGCCCGCAGGGACGGCAGCACCAGCGTCGAGGCGGTGTTGCAGGCCACCACCACGAGGTCGGGGCGATGGCGGCCGATGAGCCGGTCCATCACCGCCAGCACCCGCGCCACAAGGACGGGCTCGGGCAGCCCGCCGTAGGGAAAGGCGGCATCGTCGGCGGCGTAGAGATAGGTGGCGTCCGGACGGACCCGGCGCACCTGCTCGAACACGGTGAGACCGCCGAGCCCGGAATCGAACACGAGGATCGTCGGTTCGGGCGTCGAGGCGGTTACGACGGCGGATGTCGCTGTTCCGGCCATGAGATCGATCGGCATGGGACTCTCGCGCGACACCCGATGACGGATGAGTGTCCGCGAAATGGGGTTAAGGACATCTCACCACGGCGAGAAAAAGGCGTCCGATCGGTCCGCGACGAACCGGATCGCGGGGTGGCGGTTGTCGAAACGGGGCCGACACATATGTGGTGTCCCACCGCGACCAAGGGACATCCGACATGGCAGCCACGGCCGCATTCCGCGACGCTCCTCTCTCGCGTCCGACGTTTCCGCCGCCCTCCCCGGCCGCCCGCCCGATCGATCGAGCGGCCTGGATCGCCGCGTTTCGGCACGTCCGGGACGAGACCGAGCGTCGGGCCGCTCCGCTGTCGGCAGAGGACCAGCAGATCCAGTCGATGGCGGATGCGAGCCCGACGAAGTGGCACCGGGCGCATACGACCTGGTTCTTCGAGCAGTTCCTGCTGCGGGACAACCTGCCGGACTTCTCCGTCTACGACGAGCGCCTGCACTACCTCTTCAATTCGTATTATGTCGCCGCCGGCCCGCGCCAGCCGCGGATCATGCGGGGTCTCATCACCCGGCCTAACGCCGAGGAGGTCCGCGCCTACCGTACCCATGTCGACCGGGCGGTCGAACACCTGATCACGCAGGCGACCGACGCGGTTCTCGCGTCGGTGCTGCCCGTCTTGGAGATCGGCCTGTATCATGAGCAGCAGCACCAGGAACTGCTGATCACCGATATCCTGCACGCCTTCGGGCAGAACCCGCTCAACCCGGCCTACGACAAGACTTGGCGCTTTCCCGCCCCGGAGGCCGTCGCCGGCACGGTCGCGCTGCCGGGAGGCGTCACCCGGATCGGCCACGAGGGCGATGGCTTCTCTTTCGACAACGAATCGCCGCGCCACGACACCCTGATCCTGCCCTGCACCATCGACCGCGCCCTCGTGACCAATGTTCAGTGGCAGGCGTTCATGGCGGACGGCGGCTATGCCCGTCCCGAACTCTGGCTGTCCGACGGCTGGATCATGGCGCAATCGGAAGGGTGGGAGGCCCCGGGCTATTGGCAGCACGGGGAAGAGGGGTGGTCGAGCATGACGCTGGCCGGCCGCCGGCCGATCCAGCCGACCCTGCCGGTCACGCACGTCAGCTACTACGAGGCCGATGCCTATGCCCGCTGGGCCGGGCGCGACCTGCCCACCGAGTTCGAATGGGAAGTCGCCGCCCGCGAAGGCCTGCTCGCCGACGCCTTCGGGTCGGTTTGGCAATGGACCCGCAGCGCCTACACGGCCTACCCGGGCTATCGCCCGGTCGCTGGTGCGCTCGGCGAGTACAACGGCAAATTCATGTCGAACCAGTTCGTGTTGCGTGGCTCCTCGGTGGCGACGCCGCTGGGCCATGCGCGTACCGGGTATCGCAACTTCTTCTATCCGCACCAGCGCTGGCAGTTCACCGGGCTTCGGCTCGCCGACGCCAACGCCTGATCTAGCCCCCAGCGTTCATTCTCGCGTTCCTACTGTCCTCGCGTTCTTTTTGTCCTCGCGTTCTTGGAGACGAGCCGTGACCATCAACCCCGTCTTCACGAACGCGAGCCCTCTCGCGTCCGTCGATCCGGAACGCCAGTTCCTCGCCGACGTCGTCGAGGGGCTCTCGGCGCGGCAGAAGTACCTGTCGGCCAAATACTTCTACGATGCTGCCGGATCGGACCTGTTCGAGGCGATCACCCGCCAGCCGGAGTACTATCCGACCCGGACGGAGCTCGGCATCCTCGACGCCGACGGGCCGGCGATCGCCTCCGCCTTGCCACGGCGGGCCGATCTCGTCGAGTTCGGGAGCGGGTCCACCGTCAAGGTCCGCCGGCTCCTCAGGCACCTGCCGGACCTGGCAGCCTATGTGCCGGTTGACGTTTCGGAGAGCTTCCTGCGCAGCGAGGCCGACGCCCTGGCGGTCGACTTCCCGCATCTCGGCATCGAGCCCGTGGCGGCCGATTTCACGCGGCCCTTCACCTTGCCCGACGGCCTGTGCGGCCAGTCGGTCGCCGGCTTCTTCCCCGGCTCGACGATCGGAAACTTCGAACCGCCCCAGGCAGCCGACCTCCTGGCGCATTTCGGGCGCGTGCTGGGGCGTGGTGCGACGCTGATCGTGGGCGTCGACCTGGTCAAGGACGTCGACATTCTGGAGGCGGCCTACGACGACACGGCCGGCGTGACGGCAGCGTTCAACCTCAACCTGCTGAACCGGATCAATCGGGAACTCGGAGCCGACTTCGCTGTCGCTCGCTTCGCGCACCGGGCCTTCTTCAACCCGCGGGCCTCCCGCATCGAGATGCATCTCGTCAGCCTGGACGACCAATCCGTCGCCATCGGCGGCCGGACGTTTTCCTTTGCAAAAGGCGAGTCAATCCACACCGAGAACAGCTACAAGTACACCGTCGCGACGTTTCGCGATTTGGCGGCAGAGGCCGGCTGGGAGCCGGTCAGCGTCTGGACCGACGCCGACGCGTTGTTTTCCGTCCACGCCCTCAGGAGGCGCTGAGCGCGCCACGACCGCGCAAAGCGACGGACTCGAAACGCGGCCTCAGCCGCGCTTCTCCATCATCTGCTTGACCTGCATCATCTGGTCCCAGACCGTTCCCGGCGTCGTGCCGAGCACGTCAAACCCGGCGCTGACGCCCCAGCAGATCCCGTAGAGGATGAAGGGGACGACGATCCAGCCCAGGATCTCCTCGAACCGATGACGCTGGGTGCGGCGTCGGCGGCGCTTTTCCCGCGCGGTGAGGGCCTGCGAGGGAGCGACGGAGACGGGCGTGAGGGGACCCTCATGCAAGTCGCTCATCGGTCATCCCTTTCGTTTGCCATCCGACGAGGCGAAACCATCCTCGCCACCATCGGATGCGCCCTCGCGGGGGCGCATCCCGGCGCTTGCTAATCGCCGTCGGCGGAGATGTCGACTCAGGCCTTGACCAGCGGGACCTTGGGCACCGTGCGAACGCTGCCGGAACCGCCGCCCTTGTCCTTGCCGTCATCCTTCTTGCGGACCACCGTGCGCGATTTGACCCTCTTGTGGCGCTTGGCGGCGTTGGCCACGTCCTTCTCGGGCTTCGGGGTCACGGGGCCGGCCGGGAAATCGAAGCCGAGCCCGTCCTTTTCGCCCTCGACCGGCGGCTTGACGACCACGCGCACCGCGCCGCCGTCCTTCAGCTTCCCGAACAGTACCTCGTCGGCCAGCGGCGTCTTGATGGTCGACTGGATCAGACGCGCCATCGGGCGGGCGCCCATGGCGTCGTCGTAGCCGTGCTCCACCAACCAGTCGCGGGCCTCGTCGGAGAGTTCGATGGTGACGTTGCGGTCGGCGAGTTGCGCCTCGAGCTGGAGGACGAACTTGTCCACCACCTTGGCCACGACTTCCTTCGGCAGATGACCGAACGAGATGATCGCATCGAGCCGGTTGCGGAATTCCGGCGCGAACAACTTGTTGATCGCCTCGACGTCGTCGCCCGTCCGCTTCGTCTGCGTGAACCCGTAGGCCGAACGTGCCATGTCGGCGGCCCCGGCGTTCGAGGTCATGATGATGATGACGTTGCGGAAATCGACCTGCTTGCCGTTGTGATCGGTGAGCTTGCCGTGGTCCATCACCTGCAACAGGATATTGAACAGGTCCGGGTGAGCCTTCTCGATCTCGTCCAGCAGCAGCACGCAGTGCGGGTTCTGGTCGATGCCGTCGGTGAGCAGACCGCCCTGGTCGAAGCCGACGTAGCCGGGGGGGGCGCCGATGAGGCGGCTCACCGTGTGACGCTCCATGTATTCCGACATGTCGAACCGGATCATCTCGACGCCGAGACTGGCGGCGAGTTGCTTGGCCGCCTCCGTCTTGCCGACGCCGGTGGGGCCGGCGAAGAGGTAGGAGCCGATCGGCTTGTCGGGATCGCGCAGGCCGGCACGCGCCAGCTTGATCGCCGAGGTCAACGCCTCGATGGCGTTGGACTGGCCATAGACGACGCGGCCCAGGTTCTCCGTGAGGTTCTTGAGCACCACCGCATCGTCCTTCGACACGGTCTTCGGGGGGATGCGGGCCATCGTGGCGATGGTCGCCTCGATTTCCTTGACGCCGATGGTGCGCTTGCGGCGAGATTCCGGGAGCAGCATCTGCGAGGCGCCGGTTTCGTCGATCACGTCGATCGCCTTGTCGGGCAGCTTGCGGTCGTTGATGTAGCGCGCCGACAGTTCCACCGCGGCCTTCACCGCCTCGGTGGTGTACTTGAGCTTGTGGAACTCCTCGAAATACGGCTTGAGGCCCTTCACGATCTCGATCGCGTCGGGGATCGAGGGCTCCTTGACGTCGATCTTCTGGAACCTGCGCACCAGGGCGCGATCCTTCTCGAAGTACTGCCGATACTCCTTGTAGGTCGTCGAGCCGATGCAGCGTAAGCTACCGTTCGCGAGTGCCGGCTTCAGGAGGTTCGAGGCGTCCATCGCCCCGCCCGACGTCGCTCCGGCCCCGATGACGGTGTGGATCTCGTCGATGAAGAGCACCGCGTTGGGGTGCGCCTCGATCTCCTTCATCACCTGCTTGAGACGCTCCTCGAAGTCGCCGCGATAGCGGGTCCCGGCGAGCAGGGTCCCCATGTCGAGGGAGAACACGGTCGCGTCGAGCAGAACCTCCGGCACCTCGCCGTGAATGATCTTCCGGGCCAGGCCTTCGGCGATCGCGGTCTTGCCGACGCCGGGGTCGCCCACCAGCAGCGGGTTGTTCTTCTGGCGCCGGCACAGGATCTGGATCGTGCGGGAAACCTCGGTCTCGCGGCCGATCAGCGGGTCGACCTTGCCGTCGCGAGCCTTCTTGTTGAGGTTGACGCAATAGGCGTCGAGGGCGTCGCCCTTCTTCTTCGTGCGCTCGCCCTCCTCGCCGCTCGGCCGCTCGGCCGCGGATTCCTCCTCGGCGCCGCGCACCGGCTTGGTCTCCGAAGCGCCCGGACGCTTGGCGATGCCATGGCTGATGTAGTTGACCGCGTCGTAACGGGTCATGTCCTGCTCCTGCAGGAAGTAGGCGGCATGGCTCTCGCGCTCGGCGAAGATTGCCACCAGCACGTTGGCCCCGGTCACCTCCTCGCGTCCGGAGGATTGCACGTGGATCACCGCCCGCTGGATCACCCGCTGGAAACCGGCGGTGGGCTTGGCGTCCTGGCGGCCGTCGCCGATCAGGTTCGACAACTCGGTGTCGACATATTCGACGAGGCTGCGCTTGAGGGTGTCGACCTCGACGTTGCAGGCCCGCATGACAGCCGCCGCGTCCTGGTCGTCGACCAGGGCGAGCAGGAGATGCTCCAGCGTCGCGTATTCGTGCCGGCGCTCGCCGGCGAGCGCGAGGGCGCGGTGGAGAGCTTGTTCTAGGCTGCGAGAGAAGCTGGGCAAAGCGGGGCCTCTGAGTGGGATGCCTATTTCTTTTCCATGACGCACTGGAGAGGATGTTGATGTTTGCGTGCGAAGTCCATGACCTGCGTCACCTTGGTCTCGGCGACCTCGTAGGTGAACACCCCGCACTCGCCCACGCCATTATGATGCACGTGCATCATGATCTGGTAGGCGTCCTCCTGCGACTTGTTGAAGAACTTTTCGACGACGTGGACCACGAACTCCATCGGCGTGTAGTCGTCGTTGAGCAGCAGCACCCGATAGAGGCTCGGGCGCTTGGTCCGCGTCTTGGTTCGGGTGATGATGGCGGTGCCCGAGCGGCCGTCGTCGCTGCCGCCCGGATCGCGCGGGTCCGAAGCGCGAGGCTCGGACAGGTCGGCGCCCGAGTGGGGGCGCAAGGGGCCGTCGCCCGGCGGCAGGACGTGAACCATCTGACTCGAATCGACCCGTTCGTGCGGCATGCTGCTCGTGAAGCTGCTGGTCCGCGGGTCGCGCCGGCGAGGCGCGCTCGCTTCGCCGTCAATCTATAGAGCGTCCGCGCCCTGCGCCAGTCGGCTGCGCGCACTTGTCCGGATCGGCGGCCCCGAGGGCGTTACGCCTCCCGCCCGTGCCACTCGCCTCCACGACGGAAAGGAGGGCACCACGGCGCCCTCCGAACGACCTGATGTGACGGCTGGATCGATGCCTTCTTCAGACCGCCGCGGGGAGCCCGCCCCGGACCCGGCCTTCGACGGGCTTGGTCAGGTCCTTCGCAAGACCCTGGTAGAGGTCGGCCATCAGCTTGGCCTGATCCATCAGCCGCTCGTACGAGCCCTTCAGGTATGTGGTCTGGATCTCCATGGCCGCCTGAGGGGTCTGCACCTTGGCCAGCGCCTTCATCGTTTCATTGGCGTGGATCATCGACTGCTTGGCGTAATCCACGGATTCGATGCCCATGGTCTGGGCGGTCCGGGAGAACGTACCGACGGCCTTGAGCATCGCGCCGATGCCGCCATGGCCCGTCTCACGGAGCGTGTCGAAGGCGGCCTTGTCGAGGGGGTTGGTCATCATGGGGTCGTCATGCCCTCGCGGGCATGCCTTCTTGAGGCGAGAAAGACGCGCAGGCGCCATCGGCGATCCGGCAGGGGTCGCCCCGCGCACGATTTATGTGCACCGCACCATTTCCCGTCAAGGCTCATGCTGCGTCGCAATATGTGCGAGCAATTTGCGGGCGCTGCATTAACCCGCCCGTAACCGCATCCTCCTAGCCTGATTGACAGATGTTGCAGGGAGACGGCCGCAGGGCCGCGTCCCGCTCCAGTCGGTTTGCGTCGCCGGTCGGCCCCGTGCCGACAGGGCCCGAGGACAGTGTGTCGTGATGCGTAGCGTTCCCAACCGAACCCGGCCGTCGCGGACCCTTGCCGCCCTTCTGGCCGCCACCGCCATCGTCGCCGTGACCACCGATTCGGCCGAAGCCCGCCGCAGCCGGCATCACCGCCCCGCGGGCGGCTACAACCCGCCCTACGCCGCCATCGTGGTCGACGTGAAGACCGGGCGCACCCTGCACGCGGTCAACGAGGATGCGCTGCGGCATCCGGCGTCCATCACCAAGGTGATGACCCTCTACATGCTGTTCGAGCAGCTCGAGCGCGGTCGCTATACCCTCGAGTCGCCGCTCACCGTCTCGGCCTTCGCCGCGGCGCGCGCGCCGTCCAAGCTCGGCTTCCGTGCCGGCGGCACCATCGAGGTCGAGGACGCGATCAAGGCCATCGTCACCAAGTCCGCCAACGATGTCGCCTGCGCCATCGGCGAGAACATCGCCGGGTCCGAGAGCCGGTTCGGCGAGATGATGACCCGCAAGGCCCGCTCGCTGGGCATGACCCGGACCAACTTCGTCAATGCCTCCGGCCTGCCCGATTCCGACCAGATCACCACCGCCCGCGACCTCGCGATCCTGGCCCGCGCGATCCAGGACCGCTTCCCCCGCTACTACCGCTACTTCCAGACCCGCTCCTTCGCCTTCCACGGCCGCACCATCGGCAACCACAACCGGCTGCTCGGCACGGTGGAGGGGGTCGACGGCATCAAGACCGGATACACCCGCGATTCCGGCTTCAACCTGATGACCGCGGCCAAGCTCGACGACCGCCAGATCGTGGCGATCGTGCTCGGCGGCAAGTCGGGCGCGAGCCGCGACCGGATCATGGCCGACCTCGTGCGCCAGAGCCTGCCGCGCGCCTATGCCGGCAGCCGCCAGGCGCCGGCCATCGTCGAGGTCGCCGAGCGCGCCCGCCCGGCGGTGGTGGCGGATGCCGCCGCCCGCACCCGCACCCAGTTCGCCTCCGCCGCCGACGACGAGGATGTCGACACCACGGCCTCGACCAACGCCGACGAGCCCCTCGACATCAGCCCCGGCCGCACGACCACCCCCGGAAGCGCCGCCCCGAAGGCGCGCCTGGGCGCCACCGCCAGCGCCCAGGCCTACGCCGCGATCCCGAGCCAGCCGGCCTTCCCCAATTCCGGGAAGGTGGAGGCCCGCCTCGCCTCCGTCGACGCGCCGGCCCGCGCCGAGGCGCGGTCCGACGCGAAATCCGCCGCCCTGCCGCGCGTCACCCCCACCGCCTGGGTCATCCAGCTCGGTGCCATGGACGACGAGGACAAGGCGAAGTCCATGCTCAGCGCCGCCCGCTCGCGGGGCGGCGGAGCGCTCGCCAAGGCCTCCCCCTACACGGTGAAGGTCGAGCACGGCGGCGCCACGCTGTACCGGGCGCGGTTCTCGGGATTCTCCGAGCAGGATGCGGCGCAGGACGCCTGCAACACCCTGAAGCGCAACGGCTTCAACTGCTTCGCCACCCGTAGCTGAAGTCCAGGCGCGACCCTGCGCCTGCCTTCGCGCGATCTCGTCAGGCGCACGGACGCGAAAGGCGCCCGTGCGTGCGCGATACGACCTGCCCGAACGATCCGTTCCGAATGTCCCCCTGGCAACGCGCGTGGAGTATCAGCGATGTCGGTTCGTCAGCCTGTCCCTGGCCGCATTGATGCGCGCCGCACCCTCGACGGTTCCGCCCTGGTCGGGGTGGGACCGCTTCATCAGCGTCCGGTGGGCGGTGCGGACCTCGTCCAGGGTCGCCCCGCGCTCAAGCCCCAGGATCTGATAGGCCTCCTCCTGCGTCATCGCCCCTGGGTCCGGCGGACGGCCCGGCCGCGGGTCGGAGTCGCGCTCAGCGTCTACACGCCAGCCGGCGTGCCGGCGGTCGAGATACGCCTCTAGCAGGTCGGCGCTGCGCGGATCGCGCCTGCGGCAGGCGGCCATCAGGGCGACGAGGGAATCCCGCGGCAGCGTCGAGAGGGTGCGGCCGGCATCCGGCCCGGCCATCACGGTGCCGTCGACGATCGATCCGTCTGCGCCGATCACCGGGCGGACCACTCCGGCCGAGATCGTCGGGCGCCAGCGCCGGGCACGATCGAAGACCCTGCGGGCCCGCAGGGCCAGGGCCGGAGCGCCGTCGAGCGCCCAGGCCCCGCCGAGCCCGAACACCAGCGCCAGGTCGAACCGTCCCTTCACGAGGAACAGGGCGGCCAGCGCCAGGGCACCGAAGGCCGCGATCCGCGCGATCACCTTCGCGCGCAGCGCCGGTGCGAGGCGTAGGAGGCTCCCTCCCCACCACCACAGGCCGAGGAGGGCGAGGGCGCCGAAGAGCAGGGTCATCTGTGGAACGGAGGCATGGGCGGGAGATCGTCCTGATGGTGGTCTTGGCCAGGCGGTGGTCCGGCCGTTGTAGCATCCCTCACCCGGGATCAGTCCGCGACGCCGGTCAGGCGCGGACTGCCTGCGGAGGGTGACGCGGCCTCGGGCGTCGAGCGCCCGCGAACATCACAGGCGGGCCTGGGCGATGTCGGCGGTCGTCACCCGCACCCTGCGGGTGCGGCCGTCGCGCTCGATCACCAGGTCCACCGGCGCGTCCATTCCGGCGGCCTCGAGGGCGGCGGTGAGATCGGCGAGGCGGTTTACCGGCTTGCCGCCGGCGCCCACGATGACGTCGCCGATGTCGCCGGTCTGCATGTCGACGCCGCGCAGGCCGGCGGCGGCGGCCGGGGAGCCGGGGATCACGCGCACGATCACGACGCCGTCGATCCCGAGCCGGGCGGCCGTGGCCTCCTGCCCGGCGATGATACCGATGCCGGGATTGCGGGTGCGCCCGTTCTTGATGAGCTCGGGCACCACCCGGTTCACGACGTCGACGGGGATGGCGAAACCGATGCCGGCGCTGGCGCCGGAGGGCGAATAGATGGCGGTGTTGACGCCGATGAGCCGCCCGGCGGAATCCAGCAGCGGACCGCCCGAGTTGCCGGGGTTGATCGCCGCGTCGGTCTGGATCACGCCCGAGAGTTCGCGGCCCTCACCCGTCGGCAGGCGCCGTTGGAGCGCGCTGACGACCCCCGTGGTCAACGTGCTGTCGAGGCCGAAGGGGTTGCCGATGGCGAAGGTGGACTGGCCGACCTTGAGGTCCGCCGAGGTGCCGATGGCGAGCGCCGGCGGCATGGTGGTGGTCCGGCCGAGGCGAAGGACGGCCAGATCGTAGTTCGGTGCGGTGCCGACCACGCTCGCCGACACCACGTCCCCGGACGACAGCCGCACGGAGATCGAACCGCCGCGCTGCGTCGCCCCGGCGACCACGTGGTTGTTGGTGACGACGTGTCCCGCCGCGTCCCAGACGAAGCCGGTTCCGGTCTGCTGGCCGCTGCCCTGGCCGTCCTGAGGGTCGGGCTCCATCAGCGCGCGCCCCTGTGCCGCCGATTGCGCGAAGACGTGCACCACCGAGGGGCTGGCACGGGCGAACAGGTCGACCGTCGAGGTCTCGGCCGGGGCGAGGTCGCCACGCGCCAGGACGGCCCGGGGCCGGTCGGCCGAATAGAGGAAGCCGCTGACGTAGGGCTGCAGGACGTACAGCGCCAAAAGGCAGAGGGCGGCGGTCCAGGCGACCCGCACGAACCGGTCCGGCACGTCTCAACTCCTTCGGTCAGCGGGGCCCTGTGCCTTCGCGGCCACGCTTCGTTAACTGGTCGTTCACCGCGATTCCTTCAACCAGGGGAACATGGCCCGGTGAGGTGGCGCCGATCGACGACTGTGCGTCCACGCACCGTGTCACGGCGTCATCGGCGGTAACGAATTGGACACGGCTTCTGATCATTCTGCGATCAGACGAACAAGAGGAGCGGTCCGGGGCGACGGTTTCGAGCATCGTGGTGAATTCATGATGAACGAAACCGGGGATGACGCGACGATCGTGGCCGAACGGCCCCAATTGATCGCGAAATCGCCTCACAGATGCTTCCATCATCCCCGACACATGCCTCGCGACGCCGGGGCTCACCCTTCGACGAACCCGGCGGGCCCGCAACGGCCAGCCCCCAACAAGGACCCTGAAGACCATGGAAACCGAAGCCCTCGAACGCCCGGCGGACCTGACGATCTGGCGCACCGCGCCGGCCGCCTCCCCCGTCGCGCAGCCGGCCCGCTTCGACACCCTGCGCGAGGCCATCGAAGCCGCCGCCGGCGCCCTCACCGACCCGGCCAAGCAGCCCTGGATCATCACGGAAGAGGGCGAGATCCTCTCCCCGAACTGGATCCGCACCTACCTCAACTGATCGACGGCTCCACCGCCGCCAAGTCGGTGCGCGCCGACCCGCGCGCCCGCACGACGTTCACCGCAGACTTCTCCCTCGATCGAGCCCCGCCACCGGCCCCTGCGGGTTTGGCGCGTCGCTTCGGTCGGGGGCAGACCCGTGACCGGCACGCCGCGCGAGAGGGTCCGTCCCTGCCATCAGGCAAGGATGTCGACCGCCTTGCCCTGACCTTCGGGCAGCGCGGCCCTCTGCGTTTCGGCGCTCTCCTGGATCAGGCCCGCGATCGCCCTCTCGCTGTCGCCCTGCTGACGCAGGGCGGCGGTCTGGAACGACCCGCGCAGGGCCGAGGCCTTGTCGGCCATGATCGACGTGGCGAGGCCGGCAATGGAATCGCTCATGGGTCGGTCTCCTTCGGTTTCCGGAGACCACGGTACGGCTCAACCCCTTCAGGTTTGCTCAACGGGATCCGAAAAATTGCGACGGATCGAGGCCGTGCCCCCTCGCGGCCGTCCGGCGGACCGTCACGCGCCGCGGGTTCAGGTCGGCCCCGTTCTTCCCTAAGCTCCTCATGATCGATTCCGCTTCCGGGTTCGTGGAGGGCGCTGCCGTTTGCCGCATCAGGTCAGTCTCGGTGACGACGATACCGCCGTCCGGCGCATCCGGCGCGAACTCGCCCGCCTGGAGGCTCTGGCCCGTCGCAGGAGGATGCGCACCTGGATCGCACGGGTCACGAGGGGGCTCGCCGGCGCCGGTGGGAGCTTCGCCGTCATGGTGAAGCTGAAGGTCGCCGGGTCGCTCGGCGGAAAACTCGTCTTGGCGGCCCTCGTCGGCCTCGGGGTGGCCTTGCCGATGGTGGTCCTCGGCGTTCTGGCGCTGGCCGTCCTGGTGCTGGCGATCGTCCAGTGCGATCCCGGCGGCGGCAGCGACTGCCCCGGCGATTGCGGCCGGCGCAATGCCCGGCGCGAGCGTCTGACGGGGCTGATCGACGAACGCGTAAGTTGGCTCGCGTCCCGCGACGGCCCGGCACCGTGCCGCGCGCCGGATCGGGACCGGGCGCGAGCGCGCCGACGCCGATGGGAGTAGCCCGCAGGGCGGCCTTGCTTATAATGCCGCACAACCTGTCGCCGCACGAGCACCCGCCCATGACGTCCCGCATCCCCGACTTCGCGACCGTCCCCTACGCGGCCGACGCCATCCCGGCGCCGGCGCCGCCGACGGGCGAGCCGTGGATGACGCCCGAGGGCATTCCCGTGAAGGGCCACTACGGCCCGGCCGACCGCGAGGGCGTCACCTTCCTCAAGACCTATCCCGGCGTGGCGCCCTACCTGCGCGGGCCCTACCCGACGATGTACGTCACCCAGCCCTGGACCATCCGCCAGTACGCCGGCTTTTCCACGGCCGAGGATTCGAACGCTTTCTACCGCCGCAACCTGGCGGCCGGGCAGAAGGGCCTGTCGGTGGCCTTCGATCTCGCCACACACCGCGGCTACGATTCCGATCATCCGCGCGTCTCGGGCGACGTCGGCATGGCCGGCGTGGCGATCGATTCGATCTACGACATGCGCACGCTGTTCTCGGGCATTCCGCTGGACGAGATGACCGTGTCGATGACGATGAACGGCGCGGTGCTGCCGATCCTCGCCCTCTACATCGTCGCGGCCGAGGAGCAGGGCGTGCCGCCCGAAAAGCTCGCCGGCACGATCCAGAACGATATCCTCAAGGAGTTCATGGTCCGCAACACCTACATCTATCCCCCGAAGGGGTCGATGCGGATCATCGGCGACATCTTCGCCTATACCTCGAAGAACATGCCGAAGTTCAATTCCATTTCCATCTCCGGCTATCACATGCAGGAGGCCGGGGCGACGCAGGACCTCGAGCTCGCCTACACGCTCGCCGATGGCGTCGAATACATCAAGGCAGGCCTGGGCGCCGGCCTGACCATCGACCAGTTCGCGCCGCGCCTATCGTTCTTCTGGGCGATCGGGATGAACTTCTTCATGGAGATCGCCAAGATGCGGGCCGCGCGCCTGATCTGGGCCGGCCTCGTCAAGGAGTTCGATCCGAAATCCGACAAGTCGCTGCCCTTGCGCACTCACAGCCAGACCTCGGGCTGGTCGCTGACCGCGCAGGACGTGTTCAACAACGTCACCCGCACCTGCATCGAGGCGATGGCGGCGACGCAAGGCGGCACCCAGTCCCTCCACACCAACGCGCTCGACGAGGCACTGGCCCTTCCGACCGACTTCTCGGCGCGCATCGCGCGCAACACCCAGCTCTTCCTGCAGCAGGAAAGCGGCACCACCCGCGTCGTCGACCCCTGGGGCGGCTCCTACTACGTCGAGAAGCTGACGCAGGACATCGTGGCCCGCGCCTGGGAGCACATCCGCGAGGTCAACGAACTCGGCGGCATGGCCAAGGCGATCGAGGCCGGCATCCCCAAGCTGCGCATCGAGGAAGCCGCCGCCCGCGCCCAGGCGCGGATCGATTCCGGCCGCCAGACCATCGTCGGCGTCAACAAGTTCAAGCCGGACGACGAGCGTGCCATCGACCTGCTGCGGGTCGACAACGGCAACGTCCGCACCCTCCAGATCGACAAGCTCAAGCGCCTGCGCGCCGAGCGCAACCAGGCCGACGTCGACGCGGCACTAGCGGCCCTCACCAAAGCCGCCACCGGCGAGGGTAACCTGCTGGAGCTCGCGGTGCAGGCCGGCCGCGCCAAGGCGACGGTGGGCGAGATTTCCGAGGCGCTGGAAAAGGCCTGGGGCCGGCACCGGGCCGAGATCCGCTCGATCTCGGGCGTCTACAAGCGGGAGGTGGGTGGCATGTCGCCGGTGGTCGAGACGGTGAGGAAGCTCGTGGAAGCCTTCGAGGAATCGGATGGGCGTCGCCCCCGCATCCTCGTGGCCAAGATGGGCCAGGACGGGCACGACCGTGGCCAGAAGGTGATCGCCTCGGCTTTCGCCGACCTCGGCTTCGACGTCGATATCGGGCCGCTGTTCGCCACCCCGGCCGAGGCGGCGCGCCAGGCGGTGGAGAACGACGTGCACATCGTCGGCGTGTCGTCGCTGGCCGCCGGCCACCTCACCCTGGTGCCGGAGCTCAAGGCCGCCCTCGACGAGGCCGGACGCGGCGACGTGATGATCGTCATCGGCGGCGTCATTCCACCCGGCGACTACCCGGCCCTGCATGCCGCCGGCGCCTCGGCGATCTTCCCGCCCGGAACGGTGATCGCGGATGCGGCGATCAAGCTGCTCGGCGAACTCAACGAGCGCCTCGGCTACGCTTCGCGGCAGGCGGCGGAATAGGCCACCGCCGCAGGAACGTTCAGGCGGCGGCGACGGCCCGTTCCGACCGGCCGCGGTAGGACAGCGCTTCCGCCAGGTGGAGGCGCCGCACCCTCGCCTCGCCGTCGAGGTCGGCCAGGGTGCGCGCCACCCGCAACACCCGGTGAAAGCCTCGCGCCGACAGGCGCATGGCCTCGGCCGCGTCGCGGATCAGCGTCGCCCCCTCGGCATCGGGGGCGGCGACCTCCTCGATCACCTTCGCCGGGCAGGTGGCGTTGGTCATCACGCCGGTGAGCCCGCGGGCGGCGAAGCGCTCCGTCTGGATGAGCCGGGCGGCGGCGACACGGGCGGCGCATTCGGCCGATCCCTCAGCGGGCGGCGGCAGGATCAGGTCGGCGGCGGTGACCGCGCCGACCTCGATGCGCAGGTCGATCCGGTCGAGGAGCGGCCCGGAGATGCGGGCTCCGTACTGGGCGACGCAACGGTCGTTGGGCCCGCGCCGGCAGGCGTAGCCGGGCTCGAGCGCCTGTCCGCAACGGCAAGGATTCATCGCGGCCACGAGCTGGAAGCGGGCGGGATAGGTCACGCGGTGGTTGGCTATTTTTTCAAATTCCCACCTTCTAAACTGGAATCACTCGTATTAGATGAGGTCAGGGATGAAGGTCGCAAATTTCGACCTTCATCCCTCCGATTATTCAATAAGCTAAACTAATACCCATTTAGTTCCAAGTATGAAGCACTGTTCGCCATTCGTCGCCTTGGCGCTCCATTACATTAATCCAGTTTCCCTCGAACTTCTTTTTGGCGCCGCCCTCTCCGGGTCCCATCATCTCCCACCGACCGGTGACGACGACCACTTTATCTTTCGGCAAGACAGAATTGACCGTGGTCTTGTGGTCTTCAAACCCCTTACTCTTGAGTCCTGCAAAGAATTTCGAAATGTTCTCTCCGCTTACAGGTGCTCCTTTCGGAACGACCATCCCATCTGATGTGTAGAGCTTGCCCAGCTTCTCCATGTCACCAGCATTATAGGCTTGGTCCCAACGATCAGCCGCCTTCTGGCCTTCATCTTTGGAAGGTTCCGCGAAGGCAAGCGCAGGAATAAGCAGCGCCACCGATACACACGCCGCCCGCTTCAAAATACTGAGAAACATTTGAACCTCCCATACTATTGTTTTACGAAGTCAACTATTCTTAAACTTAGTGCCGCAAAGATTGTAGTCTATGGATATTTTTCATAAGTTAGCGTGAGAACGCTCATCTTCCCATCGACGTTAAAGCGGAACGGCGGGGTCGCGATAACTAGCTTGTTGTCTTTATACTCAGCACTTCTAACCTGAGAAGTTCCAGACCAGACTTCGTTCCAGGATGTATCTATTTTATGAGTAACATTTTTGCCATCAAAGGTGTATGTTCCGGCATACGCAAAGAAGCTTTTATGTAGTCCAACGCGATCTTCATCAGTCATCTTATCGTTGGCTACTGGTTTTGTTCGCCCTTCGTGGGCCACGACTACCATCATTCGGCCATCCGAGCTATAATTTAGCCAGCCCGTGGGTCTTGGTCCGCCATAAGCGTCGATCACCTCGTTGGTATCCACGAGCAATCGGGTAGCAGTTACAAGTCGCCAGTTCCCAATCAAGTCTTGCGTATCGACCGCAAGTGCCGACGATACACCAACGAAAAACGCTGAGATCACTATCAACACTCTCACACGACCCTCCTCTGATTCGGGGCGTACGAATTTAGGACACAGATTTGAGCCCAAGTCGGAAATTATTGCTAGTGAATTTTTGCCGAGACCAGCCGCCTGCGGGGGTCATCCTATCGGCTTCGCTGATCTGCTCTGATCTTCGCGTTCGCGGGCTCCTTTTAGTCCGACGCAAGCGGATGCCTCGACCCAGATAATGCCCCAGCCGATCCAGGCTGATCACATCGAGCACCATGGCTCGAAGTCCTTCGCTCCATTGTCGGCCCTGCTATCAGAGTGGACCGCATATAGAAACGGAAGCGGGTACCGTGATGGGAACGAGGCGTAGGTCGTTGCAGCCACGGCCGAACGAGAGCGTACACCGCAAATTATTGTTGAACGCCAATGATCTACCGGGCGAAGGTAGGTCGCTGCCCGATTGCTTATTATTTCGAATCCTCACCTCCATTCAGTGTAGACGGATGCCGAGCACCAGAGGCTCAGCCGTCGCCTTGAACTGTTCCGGCGCACAAAGATGTGCGAGAACGGTCCCACCGAGGTGCGCCGGTGCGGTGAGCGCTGCGGGTGCTGGGAGTCGAATCCCTCTTGCGGCACTACCACCATTTTACCATTGAAATCAATCACTTAGCCTTGAGCTCAGTCTGGCATAGGCACCGTGCTTAGGCACCGCGGCCTACCCCCAGCGCATCTTCCACTCGAACGCCTGTGCGTCGTCCAAGAACGTGATCAGTAGCAGCATGCCCTCGTGGCGGCTGGCCGAGACTGTGAACAGCGGATCGATCTTGCGTGCTCGGAGCCAGAGCCAAAACTCAGCGGCGTTGCGCCGCTTGTAGGTGTTCAGCGGGTGATGCGTCTCCTGCATCAGCATCTCGATGATCTGGTAGGTCGTGCTGCCCTTCCGGATTTGGGAGCGGAAATGCACGAACGATCTGTGGACCCGTCGTCCGTCCGCGTACTCGGCCGGATTGTGAAACAGGATGAAGGTCGCGACCACGAGTCCGGCTCCAAGTAGGAACCCGGAATCTACCGGGAAGACCTTGCCGAATCGTATCTCAACTATCCGATGACCAACGTACAAGATAAACCGATTCGCGAGCCTGTCAAATTCGAGGCTATCAGGTTTTCTATACTGTAGACCTATTATTAAATATACTACAGTATAGACTAGCCAAGCCTCCCAGCTTGCCCTATTCAGAATTCCCTGTCATGACTCCCGCTTCGCGTCGAGCGCGCGAAAAACCCGGCCGCCCCTGCAAGGGCTGACCGGGTTGGATTCGAAATGGGGTCGTGAACAGTCCCCGTCATATTGAAGGTTTCGCCGGAGGTCTAGTCCTCTGATCGAGAACCTATGCGCGCTCGGCCTCATGAATGGGGTCGAAGTGGATGGAAGAATACGTTCAGGGCCTGCGAGCCCGCATCGCCGCGGCGGTTCCGGACGCGCTCGATGCGCTGTCGCGCGAGGTCATCCAGGCTTACGGCGGGCACAACCCGATCATCGACCTCGAAGCCGGTGGCCTGCTGGAGGAACTGATCCGGTCTCGTCGCATGGCGATTGCCGATCGCGGCCAGATCGCCTCGCACCTGCCCCCGATGCCGTCAGCGCCGAAGAAGGGGCGTGTCCTGACTTCGGCCCGACAGGTTCGAGACAGGAATCGGCGAGCGGCACGGTCCTATCTGTCCCAGGTCGCGACCATCCCCGCGAAACTGGTTCAGCACGCGCGATTCACGCCAGCGGTCAAATCCGTGATCGCTCGAATCTGCCATTTCGTCCGGAAGTCTCCCTTCGGCGTCTGTGACGTGACGGTCGAGTTCCTGGCTCATGGGGCCAGGGTCTGTAAGCGCGCGGCTCAGAACGCCCTGCGCGTCCTCTCCGAGTACCGCCTGATCGGAATCCAGCGTCGGCGTCGGGACACCAACGTCATCCGAATCCTGAATCCTGGCTGGGCTGCTTGGCTCGACCGTTCAGCCAGACGCCACGACCTCGAAAACGATTTTTCTCTTTCTTCTCAAATCCTTCTTGAGTCTTCTAAGGATGCACAGCCGTGCATCCATGTGACATCAGAGCAACAGGTCGAGGAGCCTGCTGAGGAGGCTGAGGCCCCCGTTAGCTCGAAACGCCCCAATCACCCGCCTGCTCTCAATCCGAAGACTATCACTGGTCCAGCCCTGAAGGCGTGGATGAACCGCTTCATGATCGAAACGAGCCGATTCAGAGACCGAGGCGCTGCTCTCTCAGCCGTTGGTACAACAGTTCGGGATCGAGGATGATAAGTTGGCCTGAGTTTCCGCGGCCGTAACCCGGTGGGGTGGGCTCACCTGCGGATGGCCCTGAAAACTGCCTCAGAAGCTCCTGGGGGCCTTCCCGATAAAGGATGCGTTCACGGTGCAGGAAGTCGTTCTCCGCCTCCAGCGCGGCGATACGAGCGTCCTGCGTGGCGACGAGTTCGAGCAGGGATTCGAGTTCTGCGGTAGCATTCGTGGTCACTGCCATGGCATGCCTCCTAAGCTGGCCTCAGGAGGCTCAGGAGCGGCACGGCTGGAAGCTCCGGCAATCTGTGCCTGCTCGCGCTGCATCGCCCCGTACATGTCCGTAGGGTCGTAGAACGCATACGCCTTGCGGCGACCCGTGCCGGGCTTCGCCCGCAGATCATGCTGAAATCGCCCGGCCGCCAACACATCGCCGTCGATGAAGACCACACAGGACATCGGCCCGTCCTTGTCCCGGCTGACCAGAACGAATTGGCCGATGTACCGCTTGTTCTCACGCTTCGAGCCGATGTGACCCATCTTCACCCACTCGGTCTGGTCGTTCTCCGCAATGGTCTGTGCAGTCTCGTATGTGAGCTTGTAGGTCTCATGGATTTCCGGGGTCATCTCGCCCTCGACCAGCTTCTTGTCAGCCCACTTGATGACGAGCTTCGGATCGATCAGTTGGACTGTGCGCTTCCAATACGGGTTGAACAGGTTCAGGCGTCCCTCGCAGTACGCCTCCAGCATCATCGTGTGCTGGCTCGCTCCCTTGGTCTTCGATGTGTCGTTATCGAAAAACTGGAACTGCATCACCTGAATCCCGTCTTTGCGTGGGCAGGGCTTCAGTGGTTCGCTTTTACGATTTGTCTTTGTCGATGTCACTTGTATCTCCGTGGTTTTGTTTGTACACAGAGATTTACTCGAATCGACGCCTTGCCATCAATATCTTTCTCATTGTCTATTGTGTTCTAAGGAAGAAAAAGAAGACAACGTTGTATATACAATGAGAATAGCTCTCATCTCGACAGGTCTCGATGAGACAATCGGGACCTCGCAAGCTCGATCCCGATACAATGCCGCGTCTCGCCGCTTACGGCCTCGACACGGAAACGAAACAGGGCCAGCGCCTCAGGATGTCTCGGTCGCTATCGCTCCCTCAACCCCTTCGCTAAATGCGAATTTTGAGGTTCGATTCGTTCAAGAGTGATTCCGTCGAGTCAAAGAAATTGTGCGCCGTGAATCGTCGAGAATAACTGCCAGGGCATGGGGCGCGGGTTCAGGTCGCGATTGATCGGCGCCCGAGAAGATCGGCTATGTGAATGTCGCGTACGATCTCCTGATCGATCTCTCGAACCTGTGCCGCTACATCGGCAGGTAGCAGATGAGCAGCTTCCGCCAGTCGTGCACGTAGGCGCGTGACGGTGCGCGAGGAGACGCGTGCAGTCGTTCTATCGCGTCTCGCGTGGTCCCGCAGAAAGTCTTCCCCCATCCCACACCAACGTGTCGCGAATGAACGCTGTGACTCCGCCAGTCCAAGAGCATGCAGGCGCTCGAAAATTCTTAGAAGTTGATGTCCGTATATCAAGATAGTTCTCCTCTCCCGCCGGGAAATCATGCGGGATAAATACACCGCGGCAAAAGACGCGATAGGCGGAGTCATCACTTTGACCAAATCGGGCAATCTATTTCAAGTTACTAAGCTGATCAGCACTCGAAACCTCTCTCGGTTCGTCAATTCGATTAACGAGAAAACGCGAGACGCGTACATAAATGAACAGACGCGGATCGCTCCAAATCTCTGGCTCCTCCACGTCGTGTGCTCGTGGCGAGATGACGCTCAAGTTATTCGATCTCTGTGATCCCCTGTTTCAGGTCATCGGCACCGGGGCTGTCGGCTCACGACGCTTCGGCGGCGTCTGCCAGCGGGAATCCCCCTTTACGCCCTGGTAGCGTTGCTTGGGCTCCGATTTGAACTGATGGGAAGCGGGCCGGGATTCGGATGGTGCAATGGGCTCAATAATGCCCGTTGCTTCGGTTTCGGTGAGATTGAAGATTTCGCTGAAGCGCATCCGATATTTATGCGATTGCCTCTATTGCCGATGGTTCGGCATATGCCTGCAAGCTGAGCGTCCTGTTACTCGCGTGAGTAACAGGGTTCATCGGCGTAGACCGCCCCTACGCAGCCGCATCGCGTCGCTCGATAGCTTCGAAGACTCAGCGCCATGAATGGTCAAGGTTTCTACCGTATGAGCCCTTACATTTCACGCTCTGTCCGGGTTCGCGCGGTCAATGAATCTACCCTCTGCGAATCCCGCCTCCAGCACGCTTGGTACTGAACTCCGTGCCGCGCGACATCGCCGTAAGCTGACCCAGAAGGCGCTCGCATCGCGGGCCAGGGTAGATGTCGCCACGGTCCAGAGTCTGGAGGGCGGCCGTGGTACTCTCGCTCCGCTTCTGCTGGTGCTGTCCGTGCTGGAGCATCGGTTTCTGGAGCAGCCGACCAATACCGGTGTTGGCTCTTGGCTGGTGTCACACCGGAAGCGTCTGCGGATTTCGCAACGGGTGTTGAGTGAGCGAGCCGGAATCTCCAAACCTGCAATCATTGCGGTCGAGCACGGCCGGGGTCACCTCAAAACGCTCACTGCTTGCATGTCGGCAATGGGGTTGCCCATCGCGCTCCGGGCGGACGAGGACGAATACCAGTCTGGTTCGGCAAACAGCGACTTCGCACCGAGGCGCGAGTTCGTGCAGGGCGACTGCATCACCGTGATGCGTGGAATCGAGGCACGTTCGGTCAATCTGATCGTGACCTCGCCGCCCTACAATCTCGGCAAGCGCTATCACTCCTACCGGGACAAGCTCCCCCTGGTGGATTACCGGGCCTTTGCGCAGGCATGGCTGACCGAGGCGGTTCGCCTGCTTGCCGACGATGGCTCCCTCTGGCTCAACGTAGGCAACACGCGGGACCCAGATGGCGGGACATTGCCACTTGAGTACCTGTACTGGCCCCTTATCAAGAACCTTGGGTTGACCCTCGTCCAAACTATCGTCTGGCACCATCACACTGGACTGCCGCAGGTTGCAAAATTCACGCAACTCACGGAGCGATGGCTCTGGTGTACAAAGCGGGCGAAGGGGTTCGTCTGGAACCTCGATGCGGTGCGTGTGCCGCCGAAAACCACTGGCAAACGTACCAACCCCTACGGTGCCAATCCGAGCGACCTCTGGAGCTTCACCAGCCTCGTGCACAACGCCAAGGCGCGACCCGATCACCCCTGCCCACAGCCAGTCGAAATGGTCGAGCGCATCGTGAATGCCTGCTCCCGTCCGGGTGGTGTCGTACTCGACCCCTTTGGCGGTTCCGGTACCACCGCGGTGGCAGCAGTCCGGAACGGCCGCGGGTTCGTATCCATCGAAGTTAGCCCCCGGTACCACCGGACAGGCATCGACCGCCTTAGAACCTGGGAGAGCAGCCAGGATGCGGCTGTCGCGGCCGCAGCCGCTTGAACGTCAGAAGCTTGCGGCTTGTCCTGTCGCCTCGGCAACACGGCTGGGCTTTCCGAGAGCGCCTGAGCGCGGAACACCCGCCGGGCCTACACCCGCGTCACCGCTGGGGCAGGAGCGTAGTGAGGAGATTCCCGTGTCCAATCCGCCGGAATTGCGCGTCCTTCGTGACGTTGGTCCAGAGATCGTACGAACCGAGGTGCACCATGGGTACGTCTATAGAATTGATGGTAAGCGGAGTCTCGCTTGACTACGCCAAAAATATTATGGGGAATGACTACGGTTATTTATTTCAAAAAACTGATGTCGTTCGTCGGGCGTATGATGGAGATAACTACGACTACAATCGCCATCCCATTGAGGAGGAAGACGATCTAGCTGAGCGTGAGACTGCCTTCAGGCGGCCTCTTGCTCGGGTCATTCCAAGGTTAGAAGTCCTTGGGCACACGTTGGGGAGCGCCCGCTTGGAGTACGAGGCCGCTGTCGCCGAGGCGGTAAAAATTACAGAATTGATGGGCGACGAATATAAAACGGAATACTTAGCCTTTGATGAATTTTGCGCTCTCGCTAACCTTTTTCCGCTAAACAGTCTCGCCAGCACTTATATTGATTACGAAACCGACGATCGAGACACGGTCTCCCAAGGGCGCTTTGTAGCGCACTCCAAAAGCTTTGCTCGTGTGCCCTGGGCCGAAAATTCTGACATGTATTGGTCTGAATCCAGTTTCCTTTCCGCGAAGATTTGCTTACTTAGCGCTCCATCGATGCTGCTGATTTTTGCGCTTAATATACAAAATGCTGACGCCGAAGTGTTGTGGCAGTTCGGTGATATTGTGGATTCAGGATGGGTTAACCGCGAAGTGTTTGACGCTGGTGTGCGCCGAACACAATCAATTTTAATTGCAACTGAAGGTGCATCGGATGCACGCATCTTGCGCCGGGCGCTCGACCTTCTACGTCCTGACGTGACGGATTTTTTCCGCTTTATTGATGGCGACGAACGACACCACTTCTGGGGAACCGGCAACCTTGTTCGGTTTGCCGAAGGCTTGTTGCGTATCGATATTCAGAACCAAGTACTTTTCTTACTCGACAATGATGCGGAGGGGATTGACGCTTACCGCAAGCTTCAAGACTTGAAAATGCCAAGCAATCTGCGGTCGATGGTCTTACCTGAGATCGACGAACTGCGCAGCTTCCCAGCGCTCGGTCCCGAGGGGCTTTTGAATTCCGACATCAACGGGAGAGCGGCCGCCATTGAGTGCTATCTCGATCTTGATCTGCCCGAATACCCTACGGCTCGGGTAATCTGGAGCAACTACAAAAAAGACATCAACATGTGGCATGGGGCGCTAGAGTACAAAGAAACTTATGATCGCCACTTTATGAAACAAGATGCTTCAACGCTGGCGTCCGGTTCATACGACATGTCTAAACTTTCCAAAGTGCTGGACGCCTTGATTTCCGAAGCTTCGAAATTTGGCAAATGATCCGGCGCAGCACTTGTGTTACCGCCCTGGCAGAAGCGTGGTGAGCAGATTTCCCTGCCCGATCTTCCGGAATTGCGAATCCTTCGTGACGTTGGTCTTCGGATCGTACGTGCCGAGGCGACGGAACTGCGCATCGGAGAGGGCCTGTCCCCCATCCAAATCCGTGTCGAGGTATCCGAGCACGCGGAACCGGGCGTCTTTCAGGGTCTGACGATGAGCCATCGGACTCTCCTCAGTGCGGTAGCGGGATGCCGTGGGCGAGGAGGTAGGCCTTGGCCGCCGCGACAGCCTTGGTCGGGAACCGCTCGAAATGCGCCAGCACGAGGGATTCGATGGTGCAGACCCCGAGGCCGCCCGTGACCAGCAGCGTGAAGCCCGACCTCTCGCTCTTGCACAGCGCGACCAGGGTCATGAACCCGATCTCGCCGTGGTTCTTGATCGCCTGTCGGCTCCGGTTCGACTTCCGGCGCGTGCCGGTCTGCTCGTAGCGGCAGTGATCCATCAGAGCGATGGTGCCGTGGCAGGCCCCGGCGACGGGATCGGGATGAGCCTGCCGGAAGCGGTCTTGGAGTCTGACGGCGGCGGCGGACCGCAGGGCGGCGGCCTCGGGACCACCGAGACGCCGGGCCTTGCTCATGGTCATGGTGAGCGCCGTCAGAGTGCTGGCCTTGGCGGTACGAATCATGGGATGCGGCTCCTGGCTGATGCGAACGGGATGGATGAGCGGCGCTACGCCTTGAGGCTGGTGGCCTTGTGAGCGAGCCAGATCGTGCGGCGGTTCGAGGCGGCCGAGACGTGGATGCCGAACTGCTTGGAGACCTCGGTGACGGTCGCACCGGAATCGAAGGCCGCGTTCACGGCGGCGACGCCCGCCTCGGTGAGGCGGCCATCGGCGCGCTTGAGGTCGGCGGTCTCGGGTGAGTTGGCCGCCTGCTTCGTGATGAGAGTCAGCAGGCGCTCGGCGCGCTCGGCGAGCTTGCGCGCGCCCTCCTCCTGCGCGCGCGCGGCCTCCGCGATGGCCTGGATTTCGGAGACGGTGGTCGCATCCATAATGTGATTCCTGATGTCCGATGCCTGTCATCGGGTATCAGGAAGATAGCCCGGTTTAAACTGACTTCAAGTATCAGAAGTGAGATTTCTGATATCAGGTGTTGCAACGGACTCTGACCCGCGATAATGTCGGTTATCGAAGCCCAGAGGGAGGGCGCCTGCGGCGCGCGGCGGCATGACAGGATCGGGTGAAGGCACGCACGACGGACTCGGCCGTCTCATTGGTGACGGGATGCGCTATCATCGGGAGCAGATGATCCGCCTCGTGCACCTGCGTGCGCAGGGTGAGGACACCACCCGCGCCCGGCTGCTCCTCGACGCACTCGGCGATTGCCTGGACGTGATGCGCGGACACCGGAGCCGCCTCCCCACCCGGACGGTCCAGGCATGACCGCGCTTCTGATTCCGTCCGAGGGTACCCTTGGCCCTGCCCTCGACCTCGATGCGCTGGCCGCCCGCGCCGCCGGGCTCGCCGAGAACGCCCGGTCAGCAAACACGAGAAGGGCCTACCGCTCGGATTGGGCGGACTTCGAACGCTGGTGTACGGCACAGGGATTCCCCTTGCTCCCGGCCGCGCCCGCGACGGTCGGGCTCTATCTCGCCGCGCACGAGACCCGCCTGTCGGTCGCGACGCTGACTCGGCGACTCTCCGCCATCGCCGTGGCCCACCGCATGGCCGGATTCCTCATGGACACTCGGCACTCGGCCATCGCCGACGTGATGCGCGGCCTGCGCAACCGGCACGGCAGCGCTCAGCGCCACGCCGAGGCGCTGACAATTCCCCGGCTCAAACAGGTCCTGAATCAGATAGGAGACAAGCTCGGCGATCGGCGCGACCGCGCCCTGCTCCTCGTCGGCATGGCCGCCGCCCTGCGCCGATCCGAACTCGTCGCCCTCGATGTCGCCGACATCACGGTGCAGCCCGAGGGCCTGCGGATCGTGATCCGGCGCTCGAAGACCGACCAGGGCGGCGAAGGCGCGGTGCTGCCGGTCAATCGCACCGGCCGCGCGACCTGCCCAGCCGCCGCCTACGAGGCATGGCTGGCCGCCGCGGGAATCAGCGAGGGGGCGGTGTTTCGCGGGGTGGACCGGCATGGCCGCCTCGGCGGGCGGCTCTCGGGGCAGGCCGTCGCCCTGATCGTCCAGCGCCGGGCCAGCACCGCCGGGCTCGATGCGCCCGCCAGTTACGCCGGTCACTCGCTGCGGGCGGGCTTCGCCACCAGCGCCGCGCAGGCTGGGATGGGCGAGATCAAGATCGCCCGCCAGACCCGGCATGCGAGCCTCACGACCTTGCGCCGCTACGTTCGCGATGGCGTGTTGTTCAGCGAGAACCTCACTGCTGAGATCGGCCTGTAGATAGCGAAGTCGGCTATTTTGAAGAAAGCGCCCCGGAAGTAGCCGTCGAGGCTTGTGGATCAGCTTTCCGCGCAAGGTGTCTACCCACACCAGTCTCGCAAAGAACCGGCAGCATCCAGGGTCTGGAATTTATAGTCAGCCGTCAGACGCGCAACGAACCGAGCACTGTCTATACATCCGCAACAATGCGCGATTAGGACGTAATCTAAACGTTAAAGCCGATCCCTGACTGCCAACTGAGTCTCTTGGATATCATCCTCATCACAAGAAGCAAGCTATTTGACCGTAATCTTTAGTTCGCTTTTCAGTTTTGCTCGCTTCGCCTCAGAAATCGCGTAGAACAAAATTTGCCTAAGCGCGGGTAACTGAGTTGCGGTTAGCTTGTCGCGATATAGAGAAACAATCAGGAGTACGACAGATTCGATTGTCTTTCTCTCACGTGCGGCCCACATTCCCACCTTTGCTGCGTCCGTCTTCCATAGTAAGATTTCTGAAGCACTGTCGGTCATTCGAAAGCTCGCAGCGGAACCATGTACAGCCTGCGAAAGTGTAGCATACTCATCCTTTATCGCTTCCAAACCAGATAAAGCTGCCGGAACACCTTGCAGGGAAGGATGATCAAGGAAGTACTTCATCAGGTCCGTAAAGCCAATGCGAAATTTTCCATGGCTCCAAAGCTCAAGCTCGATTGGATGATCCTTGAAATACAGCGCGGCCAAACAATTTTCAATAAAGCTGCGCAAAGCCTTAAGTGCAGATCGCCAACTACCAACTGAGGCATTTACATGAGAAACAAGGGTGTCGTTGTGAGCTTCAAAGAAAAACTTAGCGCTTTCTGGAGAAAGGCTCGGCATTATAATGTCGTGCTTGATTCCATTTAAAGCGCTGATCCTACGATAGCTTTCAAGATAAAACTTGTTGATCTCCAGAGCCTTAACATTCGCGCTCGCTTGCTGCTTCCACCCAGCACTAAACTTATCAAAATTCGCCTTCAACTCATCTTCGAATGCACTCATCTAACTGTCATCAGAAATTGCAGAGCTTTCATTAGTTCTGGGGATGTGCTTGACCGGGATTTCTCGGTAGCCTTCGTCAGCACGTTTCTAGCTTCTGGGTTACTCTCCAGAAACTTAAGCAGTCGTCCCAATATATTTCTCGACGAATCTTTCTGATTCACCGGAACATCAAACTTGTTTTCTTTGATCAATGTGATCCATTGATTTTTATCAAACTCGGATAGTGCGACTAGCATGTTTAACGCAGGCAGAGCATTAGACTGGTCGATCTTCGATTTCTTCGAGCTAAAATCCAGTGATTCAACCTCACCGTTTGGGGATGAGCGAAGGATTCGGGCGAGAATTTCGAGTGCCGCGGCAAGCTCATGCGTTTTCATAGGCCAAGCTCCGCAAGTATCTCAGCGCTAAGAGCGGCAAACTCGTTCGCTGCATCTTTATCGTTCATCTGAAAAACGGACACATTTTTTGAGGTGGCTTCACTGACCGCCGATCGCTCTCGAATCTCGGTCTGAAATACCTTGTCGCCGAATGTGGTACGAAGCGACTCCATGGTCTGAGCACGATAGTAGGACGGTCGGCCAACCCTCGACATAGCTATGCCGACGTGCTCGATAGGCGACTCAAGTTCATCGGAAAATTTCGCGACACGAGTGAGTAGCAACGCAATCCCAAGGCCGGATAAGAAATCTGGGGAGACTGGAACAACGTAATGCGTACTGAGCGCCAAAGCATTTTGTGTTGGAACTGTTAAGTTTGGCGGACAATCGCATATAACAATGTCGTAATTATCAACGATATCTTTTAGTGCCCTGCGAAGCTTAGTCTCCCTCGCATTAGCAGCACCAAGATCGAGATCAATCGTAAACAAGTCTAGGTGAGAAGGTATCAAATCAACATTCTGGAATACCCCCCTTTTGATTACACTGGCTGGGTCCTTTGCTGCTCCCTCCGCGCTGGCGTGGTTCCGAACACCAAGTAGGTCTGCGACAGTTCCATGTTCTGCTGCATGCTTTTGCCAATCCTCAGGCGAAATGCACGAAAATGTCGCGTTCGTTTGAGGGTCGAGATCGATCAGCAGGGTCTTGAGATTCTTCATGCCACAATAAGCGGCGAAATTAACCGCAAGTGCAGTCTTCCCAACTCCGCCTTTCAAATTAACGCAGGCAACAATTTTAACTTCACCGGACACTCAGATTCCTTTCGAAGAACCAATCATAACATTGTTATTCCTGATACGCGAACATCCGTCCTGATTAAGATACAGGTGACTTCATTATCCGTGCCTCAATGGTCACATCCATTTCGGTGGTGGGCACCCTCCCCTATGCGCTTGAAAAAGTCGAGGAGTTCTGCCTGGTGAACACGGGCGGTCTTGCGCCTTTGCACAGGATGGGTGCGTCGCAAACGGCCTTTGAGCAGCACCGTGCCAGAGGGATGATGAGAGGCTGCTGTCAAACGAACTCATGGTGGTTTTCAATAGCCGATCGGATCGATCCAGCGCTTCAGTACAGGGATGGGGAGCTTGCCGTCGTCGCCGTGATCTCCGTTCTCGTGACCAACGATCTCGTTCTGGAGGTCGTCGGGGTACTCGATCTCGCTCAGGTGGATGTGAACGCGGTGGCGCAGGCTGAAGACGACCTTCCGCGGTTCCTTGGTGATGGTTCAATGGATGGCGCGCAGCCGGTTCTTCGAGAGGTTTTCTTAGGCCGAGGTCCTCGAACCGCGCACCAGTGATCTTCGCAGGCCAATGATTAAAGCCTGCTCGCAGCCGTCTGTTTTTGGTGCAATAAGGCTGCGTTCTCTCCAAATCCGCCACGGGTGGTCACATGGCTCCGATTAGGGGTTTCAACACTGAACCAGTAGTTGCCGACCTCAATCTTGGTTCGCTTGGCCGACGTATCGCACTTCATCTGAGTGATCATTTGAGCGAGCGCGTCAGCTAGGCGATTGCGAATGACCAAGCGTTCGGCGTCCGAGGCAATGTTCATCTTTTCAAAGAACTCGATTGCGTTGTTGATCAAGCCAGGACGTGCCCTCCAAGCATGGGCTTCGCGATTGGAATCGGCTTTCAGGTCGCTGAGGCGTGCCTGGGCGTCCCTCAGTACGGGACGAAGCCTATCAATAACGGGGCCGAACTCCTCCTCGAATCCGGCTTCCTTCAAGATCATGGCGATAGCTCGATCCCGCTGTTCAGTGAGGGCCGCGATCTCGATCTCCGTGCGGGCTATGGCGTCTTCGATCGCCGGTAGAGGGTTGTCGGGATTCTCAGCCTTGACGATCTCCGTCCATGGAATCTTGCTTAGAAATCCGAGCACGGCAGATTCCAGCTTTTCATAGTTGATCATCCCCTGGCTCTCGCACTTGAAACGGCGCTTTCGGCTGGAGCACATCAGAAACTTGATTGGTGCGGGTCCGTCCTGAGTCTGTGCGCGGTTGCGGGTCATCTCCATAGTACCGCCGCAGTGGCTGCACTTCGCCACCCCAGTGAACAGATTTGAAAGGGTCAGCCCCTTGCGTCCGGGTTTGCCTTCGCGGGGACTTCTGGCCGCCTGCGCCCGGTGAAACAGTTCGGGGGTGATAATCTCTGGAATGTACCCCTTCGGCATCTCCACACCACGGATAGTCATCTCACCCAGTACCTGCCGATTTTGGAGAAGCTTCGAGATGTAGCTCTGATACCACCCTTGCCTCTTGTGATCTTTGCCGACACTGGCGCGAAACACTTCTCTGCGCTGCTCGTTCAGGCGCTTAGCGATGGAGTGGTCGTTCACTCCATCAGCCCGCCACTCGAAGATTAGGTTCACGGTCTCGACGACTCTGAGTTCGTCCAGGCCGACGACGTACCGGTTCGTGACCGGGTCGATTGAAACCCATGGAGGGCCGAGATAGCCCTTAATCGCGCAGCCCGTCTTGAGAGCAAGCTTGATGCGGCTGCGCCATGCACTCGTGACGAGGTCGCTCTTGCGCGCGGACTCGCCGTGCGCCCGATTCATCGCGCCAATGATCTCCCAAATCCGGTTAGGCTCTTTCTTCAGGCTCTCGCGGGACAAGTCCTGATTCATGTCGCAGATCGCGATTGTGCAATCGTGCTTCAGTATCGTGCTGAACCTGTCGAAGGCGTCCATGAAGGGCTCACGGCTCAGACGATCCAGCGACTCGACGATCAGGATCAATGGCCTGGGGAAATCACCTTGCTCCAGCCCCGCAATGATGCGCGACAGCGCACCCTCACGCGCGTGCTTACCCCTGAAGCTGGATACCCCGTCATCGGAGAGGTGCTGGACAAGGTGCACGTCCGGATTCCGGGCTAGGTAGTCGTTGAGCGCCTTTTCCTGCCGCTCGATGGTCGAGCCTTTAGCCTGCCGTTCGTGGCTGAACCGCGAATACGATATCGCGTATCGGACCGCCTCGCCCATCTCTAACTCCTTGACGCCTCACAGAGTTAGCACGCTGAGACAGAAGGTGAGGAATCGCAATACGAGGTGGCCCGCGCGATCATGACCTCACCGGTCTCCATCGGCTGGCGCAGCGAATCGAGCACCTGGGGCGTGAACTCCGGCAACTCGTCGAGGAAGAGCACGCCGCCGTGGGCCAGCGAGGCCTCGCCGGGGCGCGCGTTGAGGCCGCCGCCGACCAGGGCGGCCATCGAGGCCGAATGATGCGGCTGCCGGAACGGGCGCCGGTTCGAGAGGGCACCGCCCTTCAACTCGCCCGCCACCGACTGGATCATCGAGACTTCGAGGAGTTCGCGGGGACTGAGCGGCGGCAGGATCGACGGCAGCCGGGCCGCGAGCATCGACTTGCCGGCCCCGGGCGGGCCGTTCATCAGGAAATTGTGGCCGCCGGCCGCGGCGATCTCCAGGGCGCGCTTGGCGCCCTCCTGGCCCTTGATGTCGCGCAGGTCCGGCAGGTTGGAGGGCGGCGCGGCCATGGCCGGCTCCGGCCGCGCCATCACCTGGCTGCCCTTGAAGTGGTTGGCGAGCTGCACGAGCGAGCGTGGCGCCAGGACGTCGATGTCACCGCCCGCCCAGGCGGCCTCCGGTCCGGTCGCCGCCGGGCAGATCAGGCCGAGACCGCGGGCGCCCGCGGCCATGGCGGCGGGCAGCACCCCGGAGACGGCGGTGATGGTGCCGTCCAGGGCCAGTTCGCCCAGCACGCAATAGCCCGCGAGCGCATCGGCCGGCAGGGCGCCGATGGCACCCATCACCGCCAATGCGATTGGCAGGTCGTAGTGCGAGCCCTCCTTAGGCAGGTCGGCGGGCGCGAGATTGACGGTGATGCGCTTGGCCGGCAGGGCCAGGCCCGAGGCGATGAGGGCCGAGCGCACCCGCTCGCGCGATTCCGCCACCGCCTTGTCGGCGAGACCCACCACCATGAAGGCGACTGCCCCGTTGGCGATCTGGACCTGCACGTCGACGGCGCGCGCCTCGATTCCCTCGAAGGCGACGGTAGCGACGCGCGTGACCATGGTTCCTCCGAGCCGGTGCCCCGGGTTCCAGCCTAAGGCGCAGCTCCGGCGGAGACAACTCCGGCGTGCATCGCGCCGGAAGCTGGCGTGGAACCCGGTTGGGGCGGCAATCGTTCGCAGGGCGTCACGAGACGACGTTTCGACCTCAAGGAGCTTTTTCCATGTCGATCAAGACCACCGGCCTTCTCGCCGCCGCCCTCGGCTTCGCCTTCACCGGCGCCGCCTTCGCTGACCGCGAGCCGACCCCCGAGGAACTGACCAAGATCGAAGCCGTCCTGAAGAAGGAAGGCTTCACCAAGTGGAAGAAGATCGAGGTCGAGGACGACGAGATCGAGATCGACGACGCCATCGACGCCAACGGCAAGCAGTTCGACATCGAGCTCGACCCCAAGACCTACGCCATCACCAAGCGCAAGGCCGAATAGCGCCACGCCGGACGGCGCGCTTGCGTTCGCGAAGCGCGCCCGCCATATAGCGCCTGGGAGGTTGGCGAGGGACGTTTCACTCGCCAACCGGGTCAGGTCCGGAAGGAAGCAGCCCTAACGAGACCGAGCGGGTCTTCGTCCAGCCTCCCACCTCGGCACCGTCCTGCGTCGGGCCTCCCCATCGGGGACGCGCAACCATCATCAAGGCGGCGTGATCAGGACGGCATGGACGCGACTTCCGGTCCTCAGAGCGACGCGCCGGGCCTTGCGGGCCTGGAACCGCCATCTGCCGCTGCGGCGCCCTACAGGGTGCTGGCGCGCAAGTACCGGCCCAAGGATTTCGACGACCTGATCGGCCAGGGCGCCATGGTGCGGACCCTGGCCAACGCCTTCTCCGCCAACCGTATCCCGCAGGCCTGGATGCTGACCGGCGTGCGCGGGGTCGGCAAGACCACCACCGCCCGCATCCTGGCCCGCGGCCTCAACTACGTCCGCGACGGCCATCCCGACACCGGCCCGACGATCCACATGCCGGAACTCGGTCGCCATTGTCAGGCGATCATGGAATCCCGGCACATGGACGTGCTGGAGATGGACGCCGCCTCCCACACCGGCGTCGACGACATCCGCGCCATCGTCGACGGCATCCGCTATTCGCCGGTGTCGGCCCGCTACAAGGTCTACATCGTCGACGAAGTGCACATGCTCTCGACGAACGCCTTCAATGCGTTCCTGAAGACGCTGGAAGAGCCGCCGCCCCACGCCAAGTTCGTCTTCGCGACCACCGAGATCCGGAAGGTCCCGGTGACGATCCTCTCGCGCTGCCAGCGGTTCGACCTGCGCCGGGTGGAGGCGGATGTGCTCTCCGCCCACCTCTCGAAGATCTGCGCCGCCGAGGGCGTCGAGGCCGAGGCCGAGGCGCTCGCTGCCATCACCAGGGCCGCGGAAGGCTCGGTGCGCGATGCGCTCTCGCTATTGGATCAGGCCATCGCCCATGGCGCCGGCCTCGTGGGCAGCGCCAGCGTGCGCGACATGCTGGGGCTGGCCGACCGCGGCCGCATCGTCGACCTGTTCGAGGCGGCGATGCGCGGCGACATCCCGGCCTGTTTTTCCGAACTGCGCTCGCAATACGAGTCCGGTGCCGATCCGGCGGTGGTGATGTCGGACCTGGCGGGCTTCACGCATCTGGTCACCCGCCTCAAGCTTGTCCCCGAGGCCGCCGCCGCCGATCCGACGCTGAGCGAGGCGGAACGCGTCCGCGGAGGCGATTTCGCCCGGCGCCTCTCGATCCGCGTCCTGTCGCGCACCTGGCAGATCCTGCTCAAGGCGATCCCAGAGGTCCAAGCCGCAGCCCGCCCCCTCGCAGCCGCCGAGATGGCGCTGGTGCGCCTCGCCTACGCCGCCGACCTTCCCACGCCCGACGAGGCCCTGCGCAGGCTCAAGGCCGACGCCCTCGACGCTGCTCCGGCACCACATCCGACCGCACCCGAGATGGCTCCCGGCAGGCCGCCGCTCGCATTGGCGAGCGGCGGCGGACCACGCACCGCCCACGTCGCCATGGTCTCCACGCCCCGACCGGAAGCCGGTGCGGTGCCGGCGGTGGCGCGTGCGACCGCCCCCGAGGGGCCGCGCCTGACCCGGTTCGAGGACGTGATCGCCATGGCCGAGGCCCGGCGTGACATCGGCCTCAAGATGGCGCTCGAACGCTCGGTGCACCTCGTGCGGTTCGAGGAGGGCCATATCGAATTCCGCCTCGCCGATGGCGGGCGCCAGAGCATCGCCAACGACCTGGCCCGCGCCCTCGACACCTGGACCGGGCGGCGCTGGATCGTCGCCCTTTCCAAGGAGGCGGGCGAGGCCACGGTCGAGGCCCGGACCCGCGTGGCTCTTGAAGCCCGTCATCAGGACGCCGCCGCACACCCGCTGGTGCGCGAGGTACTGTCGCGCTTTCCCGGTGCCCAGATCGTCGACGTCCGCGACAAGGCCGTCGAAGCGCCCGTGGCGCCCGCTCCCTCCGGCGATGCCGAGACCGAGGGCGACGAGCCGTAGCGCGCGACATCGGCCCGACCTACATCCGCTCCACCGTCACCGTCACCGTCACCAACGCCGGGATTCGAGACATGCGCGACCTCATGGGGATCATGAAGCAGGCTCAGGCCATGCAGGAGAAGATGGCATCGCTGCAGGAAGAGCTCGACCGTATCGAGGTCTCCGGCGCCTCCGGCGGCGGGGCGGTGCGTGTCACCATGACGGCCAAGGGCGCGGTCAAGGCCGTGGCTCTCGACCCGGATTTGATGAAGCCCGACGAGCGCGAGATCCTGGAGGATCTCCTCGTGGCCGCCCTCAACGACGGCCGCGCCAAGGCGGACGCGACCATGCAGGAGCGCATGGCCGAACTCACGCAAGGCCTGCCGATCCCGCCGGGGATGAAGCTGTTCTGAACGGCGTCGGCTCCCCGGCCCTTGCTCCGGCAAAGCCGGGGTCGGCACCTGTGGATCCGATCACACGATCATTTGTAAAGTTTCGGAAGATCGACGTCCGTCGGCGTCGGCATGTTGCCGTCGCGACGTCCGGGTGAAACGGTGGCTCACCACAGCGCCACCAGACCCCTGTCATGACACACGACGATACGCTGCCCCCGGTCGAAGCGATCGGGGCGGTCCCCCACGAATCGAGGCTGCGTGGGGTCGCTCCGGTCGTGGCCATCCTCGGGTTGCTCGTCGCCGTCGTCGTCACCACCGCGGCCCTGGTGTCGGTGCAGGCCCGCAACTCCGCCGAGCTGCGACGGGTCATCGATCTGAGGCGCGATCTGACCGATGTGTTCTCCGGTCTCCAGGATGCCGAGACCGGGCAGCGCGGGTATCTTCTGACGGGCAACCCCGCCTACCTGACCCCCTACGAGCAGGCGATCGGCGGCATCGGCCGGCGCCTCGCGTCGATCTCGGGCGCCGTCGATGCGCCGATGCGTCCGGACGTCGCGCGCCTCTCCGCGCTGGCAGACGCCAAGCTCGCAGAACTGAGGGAGTCGGTGGGGCTGTACGCCGACGGTCGGATCGGCGACGCCCTCGACCTGGTGCGGACCGACCGCGGCAAGGCGGTGATGGACGAGATCCGTTCCTCGAGCGATCGCCTGTATGCCGCCAACGACCAGATCGCCGTCGACCGGCAGAGGACTGCGAGTTCCGCCGCCGCCTGGCTACAAGCGACGGTGGCCGCCGCCATCGTCCTCGTCGTCCTGTTGGGCGCTTTCGTCCTGTCGGAGGCCCGGCGCCGGCAACGGAGCATGGCCCAGGCTCAGGCTGCCCTCGCGCAGGCCAACCGCGCCCTCGTTTCCACCGCCGCCAGGCGCGACGTGCTCGAAGAGCAGTTGCGGCAAGCGCAGAAGATGGAGGCGCTGGGGCAGCTCACCGGTGGCATGGCCCACGACTTCAACAACATGCTCGCCATCGTGATCGGCAACCTGTGCTTGATGCGGCGGCGGGTCGAGGGCGGCGAGATCCGGATCGAGCGCTACATCGATCACGCCCTGGAGGGGGCGGAACGGGCCGCGACCCTGACGCGCCGTCTCCTAGCCTTTGCCCGCCGCCAGCCGCTCCAACCCGAGCCGCTAGCCTGCAACCGCCTGATCGCGACCCTGGCCGAACTGGTGCGGGGCAGCCTCGGCGAGACCATCCACATCGAGACGGTGCTCGCCAGCGGCCTCTGGCAGACGATGGCAGATGCCAGCCAATTGGAGAGCGCGATCGTCAACCTCACGGTCAACGCCCGCGATGCCATGCCCGAGGGCGGGCGGCTGACCATCGAGACCGCCAACGCCCACCTCGACGAGGCCTATGCCCAAAGCCACACCGATGTGGCGCCCGGACAATACGTCCTCATCGCGGTGACGGACGACGGCTCGGGCATGGACCCCGAGGTGGCGGACCGCGCCGTCGATCCGTTCTTCACGACCAAGGCGGTGGGGCGCGGGACCGGGCTCGGGCTCAGCCAGGTCTACGGCTTCGTCAAGCAGTCGGGCGGGCACCTGAAGATCTACTCGGAGGCCGGCTACGGCACGACGGTGAAGATCTACCTGCCGCGGCTCGTCGGGCTCGACCGCGACGGCCCGGATCCGCTGGCCGACGCCGCGGCGCCCCTGCCCGCGGGCTCGCCGCAGGAGATCATCCTGGTTGTGGAGGACGAGGACGATGTGCGGCGCGTCGCCGTCGAGGCCCTGCGCGACCTCAACTACACGGTGATCCACGCCGATTGCGCGGCCGGCGCCCTGACGTTGCTCGACAGCCATCCGACCGTGTCGCTGCTGTTCACCGACGTGGTCATGCCCGACCTCGACGGTCGCCGGCTGGCGGAAGCGGCCCGGCGCAAGCGTCCCGATCTGAGGGTCCTCTACACGTCGGGCTATTCGCGAAACGCCATCGTCCACAACGGCATCGTCGATGCGGACGTGCGGCTGCTGGGCAAGCCCTACACCCTCGAGCAACTGGCGACCAAGGTGCGGCAGGCCATCATGGACCGAGCGGCCTGATCGAAATCCAGCCGCCCACCGGCCGTTCAGGCCGCGATCACCCGCGGCACCGGCTCGGCCGCGCGGACGTCGGCGTCCACATGCGCCTCGAACCGCTTGAAGTTCTCCCGGAACATGCCGACGAGGCGGGTCGCGGTCTCGGCGAAGGCGGCCTTGTTGTTCCAGGTGTCCACAGGCGAGAGCACATGCGTCTCGACGCCCGACACGGCGGTCGGCACCGCGAACCCGAAATAGGGGTCCTTGCGGAACGGGACCTTGGCCAACGACCCGTCGAGGGCCGCGCTCAGCAGGCGCCGCGTCACGCGGATCGGCATGCGCCGGCCGGTGCCGACGCCGCCGCCCGTCCAGCCTGTGTTGACGAGCCAGCAGTCGACCTCGTGCCGGGCGATGAGGTCGCGCAGCAGGTTGCCGTAGGTGCTCGGGTGGCGCGGCATGAAGGGCGCGCCGAAGCAGGTGGAGAAGGTCGCCTCCGGCGCGGTCAAGCCGCGCTCGGTGCCCGCCACCTTGGCGGTGTAGCCAGACAGAAAGTGGTACATCGCCTCGGCCCCGGTGAGCCTGGCGATGGGTGGCATCACCCCGAAGGCGTCGCAGGTCAGCATGACGATGTTCTTGGGGTGCCCCGCCCGCCCGGTGGCGCTGGCATTGGCGATGAAGTCGAGCGGGTAGGCGCAGCGGGTGTTCTCGGTGAGCGAGGCGTCGTCGAAGTCCGGTACCCGGGTCTCGGGATCGATCACCACGTTCTCCATCACCGTCCCGAACCGCTCGGTGGTGGCGTAGATCTCGGGCTCGGCGTTGCGCGAGAGGCGGATGGTCTTGGCGTAGCAGCCGCCCTCAAAGTTGAAGATCCCGTCCCCGGCCCAGCCGTGCTCGTCGTCGCCCAGGAGCTGGCGCGAGGAATCGTTGGAGAGGGTGGTCTTGCCGGTGCCCGACAGGCCGAAGAACAGGGCTGAATCGCCGGTCGCGTCGAGGCCGGCGTTGGCCGAGCAATGCATCGGCATCACCCCGGCCTCGGGCAGCACGTAGTTGAGGTAAGTGAAGACCGATTTCTTCATCTCGCCGGCATAGGCGCTGCCGCCGATGAGGACGATCCCGCGCGTGAGATCCATGGCGATCACCGTCTTCGACCGGCAGCCGTGGCGGTGCGGCTGGGCCTCGAAGCTCGGCAGGTCGATGATGGTGAGGTCGGGCACGAAGGAGGCCAGCGCGTCCCGCTCGGGCCGGATCAGCAGGTTGCGGATGAACAGGGAGTGCCAGGCGAGTTCGGTGAACACCCGGGCCTGGGCCCGGTGGGCCGGGTCGGCGCCGCCGTAGAGATCCTGCGCGAAGAGTTCGCGACCCTCGGCGTGGGCTAGGAAGTCGGACAGCAGCGCGTCGAACTGCTCGGGCGTGATGGCGCCGTTGTTCTCCCACCAGACCTCGTTTTCCGTGCTGGCGTCACGCACCACGAACTTGTCCTTGGGCGAGCGGCCGGTATGGCTGCCGGTGGTGGCCACGAGGGCGCCTCCACGAGCGAGCTTGGCCTCGCCGCGGGCGAGGGATTCCTCGTAGAGCCGCGGTGCCTCCAGGTTCCAGTGCACGGCCTTCAGGTTGCGCAGGCCGATCGCCTCGGCCCCGTGGTCCCTGTTGATGGGGCCCGCGTCGATGTCACCGATGTCGTTCACGTGTCTCTCCTCGGGCCCCTGATCGCGCCGCTGTCCGAAGGGTCGTGGCACCGCCGTGGCGCCGCGATCCGTATCGACGATGCGTCCGCGCGGTCGGTCAGGTCCGCCGCGCGCAGGTTCACCGCGTCGTCGCTTGGTCCTGTCTGGCATAGACCGCAAAGAAGGGTCGTCAACCGATCCGGGAGGAGGACGGGAGACGTCTGCCGAGGATTGTCAGCCGCCCGGTTCGACGCCGATCGATCGCCCTCGGGACGCCGAACGAAGCGGCAGACCGCCGCCGGATGCCCTATGTCGGGGGCTGCGGCCCTTCATCATCCCAACACGGAAGTCCCATGCGCCAAGCCGTCGCCGGTCCCGAGATCGAGCGCCTCATCCAACTCCTCGCACGGCTACCGGGACTCGGCCCCCGTTCGGCGAGGCGCGCCGCGCTGACGTTGATCAAGAAGCGGGACACGTTGCTCGGGCCGCTGTCCGAGGCCATGCGCGTGGCCGTCGAGCGCATCGTCGTGTGCGGCAACTGCGGCAACGTCGATACCTGCGATCCCTGCACCGTCTGCGCGGACGCGAACCGCGACCCCGCGACCCTGGTGGTGGTGGAGGACGTCTCGGATCTATGGGCGCTGGAGCGGTCGGGGGCGGTGAGCGCGCGCTACCACGTACTCGGCGGCGTGCTGTCCGCGCTCGACGGAGTGCGGCCCGAGCACCTGAACCTTCAGAGCCTCGTGGAGCGTGCGAGCGACCCGGCGGTGAAGGAGATCATCCTGGCCCTGAACGCCACCGTCGACGGCCAGACCACCGCTCATTACGTCACCCAGTCGCTCGCCCATCTCGGCTTGACGACGACTAGGCTCGCCCATGGCGTCCCCGTGGGGGGAGAACTCGATTACCTCGACGAGGGGACGCTCTCGGCCGCCATCCGCAGCCGCACTGCCTTCTAACGGCGCCGGTGCTGGCGGCGAAGCCGGAAACGACGTGGACGAGAGCGCCTGGCCATGATCCGGACGGTCGAACGAAGGCGCCTGCGTCAGCCCCGATGGCGGCGAAAGCCGTCATCGGGCGCTTCTCGCGAACGGGGCATGCCGCGTCAGGCGGCGAGCAGCTTCTCGACCTCGTTGACCAGGTCACGCAGGTGGAACGGCTTCGAGAGGACTTTGGCGTCCTTGGGAGCCTTCGAATCCGGATTGAGGGCCACCGCGGCGAAACCGGTGATGAACATCACCTTGATGTCGGGGTCGAGCTCGGTGGCGCGACGCGCCAGTTCGATCCCGTCCATCTCCGGCATCACGATGTCGGTCAGAAGCAGCTCGAACGGTTCTTCGCGCAGGCGGTTGTAGGCCGACAGGCCGTTGTCGAAGGACAGCACCTCGTAGCCGGCGTTCTGCAACGCCTTGGCGAGAAAGCGGCGCATGTCGTTGTCGTCTTCCGCCAGAAGAATCTTCATTGCGCGGCGTCCCATACCCTTCGAATCGCTGTGTTCCTCCCATAAAGCGTCGACTTGGTAAACAAGGTGTTGAGATCCGCGCCACGGCCGGTGCGACGGGGCACATCCTGAGACGGCGCGGCCCCTGCATCTCGCACGCGACGATCTTGAGTGGACAGTGACGATGGGAGCCAGCAAAGTGAGGGCGTGCGTTCTCCCGTCGACAGCGCGATGACCGAGCCCTTTTCGAACCAGACCCCGTCCGCGATCGCCTTCGACCCGCCCTTCGTCGTGGACGAGCCGGGGACGCATACCCTCCCGTTCGTCTTCAACACGCCCCACTCCGGCTCGGTCTATCCCCGTCCGTTCCTGACCGCCTCGCGCCTCGACGCCCTGGCCCTTCGCCGCTCCGAGGACGCGCATGTGGACCGCCTGTTCGCACCGGTGGTCGATCTCGGCGCGCCGCTGATGCGCGCGCACTTCCCGCGGGCCTATCTCGACGTGAACCGCGAGCCCTACGAGCTCGACCCGCGCATGTTCGAGGGCCGGCTGCCGCCGTTCGCCAACACCCGGTCGATGCGGGTAGCCGGCGGGCTCGGGACCGTGCCGCGGGTCGTCGCGGACGGGCAGGAGATCTACCGCGGGCGCCTGCCCGTGGAGGAGGCGATCGCCCGCATCGAAGGCCTCTACAAGCCCTATCACCGCACCCTGCGCGGCCTGATCCAGCGCACCGCGCGGCAGTTCGGCCATGCCATCCTGATCGATTGCCACTCGATGCCCTCTTCGAGCCTCGGGCGGGAGGAGGCCGGCCGGGCCGACATCGTGCTGGGCGACCGCTTCGGCACGAGTTGCTCGCCCCTGCTCACGGGGCTGGTGGAGCACCACCTGCGCGCCTGCGGCTTCAAGGTCCTTCGCAACAAGCCCTATGCCGGCGGTTTCATCACCGAGCACTACGGCGAGCCCGGCATCGGCCGTCATGCCCTCCAGATCGAGATCAACCGGGGCCTCTACATGAACGAGGCGTCGCTGGCGGTGACCGGCCGGTTCTCCGACCTCGTCTGGCAACTGCGGGGCATGGTCGTCGCGGTGGCCGCCGAGATCACGGACCTTGCGCCTCGCCGCATCGCCGCCGAATAGGGCCGCGTCCCGGCGGGTCGAGGGACGGGAGCAGAGGGTTTCGTGCGCCCCCGGAGCAGGACATCACTCGACAAAGCGTGCGCCCAACAAAAAAGGCCGCTCCGAAGAGCGGCCCGAAGTCTAGGGAGGAAACGCCCAAGAAGGGCTGCGAGACCGCGACGCCATCGCGATCTCGCAATGCAATAATTAATTTGCGTCGCACAAAACACAAGAGCCGTTTCGCATATTCCGGCTGCGCTGTGCGCATGCCCCCGCCGCGTTAAGCGCAGCGATCCCCATTGTGGTCGAGCCGGAGGATGTCGGTGGTTCGGCTCGTGCCTGCCCGGCCCCCATCGGGGTGCCGGTCAGGCAGCGAGTCCGGCACTCCTCTCGCACAGGGACGCACTCAGTCTTCGCGCAGAAGCCGCGCGATCTCGGCCTTGAGCGGGCCGGCGAGATCCTGTCGCTCGAGGGCGTAGGCGATGTTGGCGGCGAGAAAGCCGATCTTGGAACCGGTGTCGTAGGTCCGCCCCTCGTAATGCATGCCGTAGAAGCTCTGCTGCTGGGACAGGGCGATCATGGCGTCGGTGAGCTGGATCTCGCCACCGGCCCCCTTCTCGCCACGCTCCAGGATCGAGAAGATCTCGGGCTGGAGGATGTAGCGGCCGGAAATGATGAAGTTCGAGGGCGCGGTGCCGGCCTTGGGCTTCTCGACCATGCCGTTGATCTCGAAGGTCTGGCCGAAGGTCTCCCCGACGCCGACGATGCCGTACTGATGCGTCTCCTCGGGGGCGACCTCCTCGACGGCGATCACGTTGCCGCCGTGGCGCTCGTAGGCGGCGAGCATCTGGCCCATGCAGCCGCGGCTGAGCATGTCGGGGAGGAGAACGGCGAAGGGCTCGTCGCCGACGATCTCGCGGGCGCACCAGACGGCGTGGCCGAGGCCGAGCGGCGCCTGCTGGCGGGTGAAGCTGACCTGGCCGGCCTTGGGCAGGTCGCGCTTCAAATCCTCGTAGGCCGCCTGTTTGCCGCGCTCGCGCAGCATCTGGTCGAGTTCGAAGGCGATGTCGAAATGGTCCTCGATCACCGCCTTGTTGCGGCCGGTCACGAAGATGAAGTGCTCGATGCCCGCTTCGCGCGCCTCGTCGACCACGTGTTGGACGACCGGCCGGTCGACCACCGTCAGCATCTCCTTGGGGACGGCCTTCGTCGCAGGAAGAAAGCGGGTGCCGAGGCCCGCGACAGGAAGGACGGCCTTGCGAATCGGTTTCATCGAGCGGAACCCGGTGCGGAGAGGTGGAAAGGCGGACGGTGGACGTGTCGTCTCGGATGGACCAGCCCTGCCTGCCATCACGATCCCTCATGCGGCATAAACGATGTGGTGCATTTTCGATATAACGTCCGCTTGTCCGGCAGGATAAGTCGCCTGCCCTTTCCCGGGTTCGTCGCGGAGGGCTCGCTCCGGGCGGTCACGCGGCGATATCGAAAGGCAGTTCCACATGGCGGTTCTGGTGACGGGGGGCGCCGGCTACATCGGCAGCCACATGGTCCTCGCGCTGATCGACGCGGGCCATGACGACATCGTCGTCCTCGACGACCTTTCCACCGGGTTCGACTGGGCGCTACCGCCGGAAGTGCGGCTGGTGGTGGGCGATGTGGCCGACCAGGCCCTGGTCGCCGACGTGATCCGCCGCCACGGCGTCGACGCGGTGGCGCATTTCGCGGCACGGATCGTGGTGCCGGATTCGGTCGCCGACCCGCTCGGCTACTACCTCGCCAACACCGTCAAGACCCGCGCCCTCATCGAGACCGCGGTCGCGCAGGGCGTGAAACACGTCATTTTCTCCTCCACCGCCGCGGTTTACGGCGAGCCGGAGACGGTGCCGGTGCCCGAAGACCTCGGTCCCTCGCCGATCAATCCCTACGGTCGCTCCAAGCTGATGAGCGAATGGATGATCGCAGACGCGGCCAAGGCGCATGGCTTCAGCTACGTCATCCTGCGCTACTTCAACGTCGCGGGCGCCGACCCGCGCGGACGCACCGGACAGTCGACGCCCAACGCCACCCACCTGATCAAGGTCGCGACGCAGGCCGCCCTCGGGCAGCGTTCGCACCTCGAGGTGTTCGGCACCGATTATCCGACCCCGGACGGATCGTGCCTGCGCGACTACATCCAGGTGTCGGACCTGGCGGAGGCCCATCGCCTCGCCCTCGACCACCTGAGGGCCGGCGGCGAGAGCCTGACGCTCAATTGCGGCTACGGGCGCGGCTATTCGGTGCTGGAGGTGATCGACGTGGTCAAGCGCGTCTCGGGCGTCGACTTCCCCGTGCGCCTGTCGCCGCGCCGGGCCGGCGATCCCGCCTGCATCGTCGCCGGGGCGGACCGGATCCGCGACCGGCTCGGCTGGAGGCCGCGCCACGACGATCTCACGGGCATCGTCACCCAGGCACTGGCCTGGGAGGACGCCCTGACCAGGCGTAACCGGACGTGATCGGCCCGTCCGCCCCGATCCTCGCGATCGCGCTCGCCGTCATGGCGGCGGGTCGCGTCGAGGCGGCCCCCGCGTCCCCCGCGGATTCGGTGCAGGCCGGGGCCCTGGCGTTCCGCGCTTTCCTCGATACCCTGAGGCCGGACGCCCGCAGCCGCGGCATCTCCGATGCGACCTTCGACAGGGCCTTCGCCGACGTGCGCGAACCCGACCCGTCCGTCCTCGCGCGGACGAAGGCGCAGGGCGAGTTCGGACGCCCGGTGTGGGACTATCTCGTGGGCGCCGTCTCGCCCGGTCGGATCGCGCGTGGGCGCGCCGAGGCGGCGCGGCTCGACGCCGCGCTGGCGCGCATCGAAGCCGACTCGGGCGTGCCGCGCTGGGTGATCCTGGCGATCTGGGGCGTCGAATCGGATTTCGGCGCCAGCGGCGGGACGCTGCCGGTGGTCCGCTCCCTCGCGACCCTGGCGCAGGCGAAGCACCGTGGCACCCTGTTTCGAGACGAACTGCTGGCGGCGCTGGCCATCCTCGAACAGGGCGACATCACCCCCCAAGCCATGAAAGGCTCCTGGGCGGGCGCCATGGGACAGGTGCAGTTCCTGCCCTCGAACTACCTCAAGCACGCCGTCGACTTCGACGGCGACGGCAGGCGCGACATCTGGACGTCGCCCGCCGATGCGCTGGCCTCGATCGCTGCCTTCCTGCGCAGCCTCGGCTGGAACCCCGCCCTCTCCTGGGGCTACGCCGTCACGCTGCCGCCCGGGTACGATCTCGGGCGATATCGCGGCGACCTGGCGGATTTCGGCGCCCGCGGCGTCCGGCGCGTCGACGGCCGCGACCTCCCCCGCAGCGGCGAGGCCAGCCTGTTCCTGCCCGGCGGGGCGGGGGGCCCGGTCTTTCTCGTCACCGGCAATTTCGAGGTCATCCGCGGCTACAACACCTCCGATTCCTATGCCCTCGCCATCGGTCATCTCGCCGACCGGCTGGCTGGCGGACCTGCCCTGTCGGCGCCCTGGCCGAATGCGGCGACCCGTCTCGACAAGACGGGCCTTCAGGCGCTGCAGGAGGTGCTCGCCGCGAAGGGTTTCTACGATGGCAATGCCGACGGCCGGGCCGGGCCGAAGCTGCGCGAGGCGGTGCTGCGCTATCAGATCAGCGCCGGCCTCGCCGCCGACGGCTACGCGAGCGCGAGCCTGCTGGCGCACCTGAAGGCAGTCCGCTGACAGACGAGGGATTCGCCGCCCCGCCGGATGCCGCCTATACTGCCGCCCTGACGAAGTCGGGCCGCGTCAACGGACCCGCGACGATGGGACCGCGTGCCGATGACAGCCACGACGTTTCGCGCGACCACGGCCCATCGGCACGGACGCATCGTCCTGTGCGCGATCGTGGCCACGGGCTTCATGGGGATCGTGTCTCCGGCCCTCGCGCAATGGGGCGATTACGACGACGTGCCGCGACGCCGAGCCCCTGATTACTACCGGGACGACGGGGGCTATGGCGGCGGTGGCCGCCAGACCGGACGCCGCTATGCCCCTCAGCCGCAGGAGGCGCCCCGGCAGTTCTTCTGGCCCTGGGAGGACAGGCCGCAGCAGGCGCAGCCGGCGCCGGTCCCGTCGGCACGGCCGACCCGGCCGCGTAGCGCCCCGCCCCCGAGCACCTACAGCGACGACCGGCGTGCGCCGGCCTCACCCGCGGCCCGACGCCCCCGACCGGCGCCAGCGGTGGCGGCGCAACCCAAGCCGACCGCACCCAAGGTCGAGCCCACCACGCGGCTCGCCGTCTTCGGCGATTCCCTGGCGAGCTACCTCGGTCGCGGCCTCGACGACGTCTTCGAGGACAATGCCGATGTCGAGGTCGTCGACCGCTCGAAGGCCGACAGCGGCCTCGTGCGCAAGGACGTGGTCGATTGGCCCAAGGTCGCCGAGGAGTATCTGAAGACCGGGCCCAAGCCGGCCTACGCCCTCGTCATGCTGGGCGCCAACGATCGCCAGCCGATTCGCGAGGGCGACCAGACCGTCGAGGTCCTGAGCGAGCGTTGGCGGGACATCTACCGTGACCGGGTCGACGCCCTCGTGAAGGTGTTCGCGGATCGCAAGATCCCCTTGATCTGGGTCGGCACGCCGCCGATGCGCAGCGACAGCCTGACCAAGGACCTCACCACTCTCAACGACATCTATCGCGAGCGGGTGGCAAGGGCAGGCGGAACCTACGTCGATATCTGGCCGGGCTTCGTCGACGAGCGCAACCGCTACGCGGCGACCGGCCCGGACCTCGAGGGACAGCCGGCCAAGTTGCGCACCGCCGATGGAGTCCACTTTACCGGTGCGGGCTCCCGCAAGGTGGCGCATTTCGCGGATGTGGAACTGAAGCGGATGATGGGAGCCGGTACGCCGCTGTCGGAGCAGCCTGCCGCCGCGATCGCGACGACGCCCTCTGGCCCGGCCCTGAACGCCGACCCGCCCAAGCTCGACGACACCGCCGCGATCGACAAGCTGATCACGGCGATGCTGCCGAGCCTGCCCGAACCGCCCGGCATCCCCGCCCTGCCGGTCAAGCCGGCGGCGGGGCCGGTGGTGCCGCTGAGCCGCGCCGAGATCTCCCCGGGCGGCGCCCTGATGAATGGCAGGCCGCGCGAACCCGATGCCAGCGGAACGGTGGAGCGCACCCTCCAGCGCGGGGCGGCACCGCCGCCCCAGCCCGGCCGGGCCGACGACTTCCGCTGGCCGCCGAGCTGAAGCGGCCTCAGCGGGGAAGGACGCTGGCTCCCATCAGGGCCTCGTCGATCGAGCGCGCTGCCTGACGGCCCTCGCGGATCGCCCAGACCACGAGGGACTGGCCGCGCCGCATGTCGCCGGCGGCGTAGATCTTTTCGTGCGAGGTCCGATAGTCGCGCTCGTTGGCGGTGACGTTGCCGCGCTTGTCCATCACGACGCCGGATTCCTCCAGAAGGCCCTTGCGGACGGACCCGGCAAAACCGATCGCCAGGAATACGAGATCGGCGGGAAGCACGAACTCGCCGCCCGGCACCGGCTGGCGCTTCTCGTCGACGCGGGTGCAGACGACACCCGTGAGCCTGCCCTTCTTGCCCTCGAGCCGCAGCGTCGCCGCCTGGAACTCCCGCTCGGCGCCTTCGGCCTGACTCGACGAGGTCCGCATCTTGGTCGGCCAGTACGGCCAGACGCTGAGCTTGTCTTCGCGCTCAGGCGGACGCGGCCGGATGTCGAGCTGCGTCACCGACAGGGCACCCTGGCGGAAGGAGGTGCCGACGCAATCGGATGCGGTGTCGCCGCCGCCGATGACGACGACGTTCTTGCCCGCCGCCAGGATCGGCGGCTCGCCGTTGCCCGGCATCGGCTCGGCACCGACGCGGCGGTTCGACTGGACCAGGAACGGCATCGCGTAATGCACCCCGGCGAGTTCCTGACCGGGAAGCTGCGGATTGCGTGGGTCCTCGGCACCGCCGGCGAAGAGCACCGCGTCGAACTCGGCGGTGAGTTCGTCGAGGGGCTTGGTCACGCCGACATTGACGCCGTAGTGGAATCTGACCCCCTCGGCCTCCATCTGCGTCACGCGCCGGTCGATGTGCCGCTTCTCCATCTTGAAGTCGGGAATGCCGTAGCGGAGCAGGCCGCCGGCCTTGAGCTCACGCTCGAACACATGGACCTCGTGGCCGACCCTGGCGAGCTGCTGGGCCGCCGCCATCCCGGCGGGGCCCGAGCCGATCACCGCCACCTTCCTGCCGGTCCGGATCTCGGCGGGCTCGGGCTTGACCCAGCCCATGTTCCAGGCGCGATCGGCGATAGCCTGCTCGATCGTCTTGATGGCGACCGGCTGGTTCTCGAGGTTGAGCGTGCATGCCTCCTCGCAGGGCGCCGGGCAGATGCGGCCGGTGAATTCGGGGAAGTTGTTGGTGGAGTGCAGGTTGCGCGCCGCCTCCTCCCAATCGGTCTGGAAGACGAGCTCGTTCCAGTCCGGAATCTGGTTGTGGACCGGGCAGCCGGTATCGCCGTGGCAGAAGGGGATGCCGCAATCCATGCAGCGCGCCGCCTGCTTCTTCAGGTCGTGCTCGTCGAGCGGCAGCGTGAACTCGCGGAAGTGGCGAACGCGGTCGGCGGCGAGCTGGTACTTCTGCTCCTGCCGGTCGAATTCGAGAAACCCAGTGACCTTGCCCATCGTGCCCGTCTTTCGCGCGTCTGTCTGATCCGTCGAGAGGCAGGGCGCAGGGCCGCCGCCGCTCAAGTAGCCCGTGTCGTCTATGATCGGCGCATCACCGATGTGAAACCAGTGGCAGCGCCGTTCCGCCCCGCCCGTAGGTCAACGGTGCAACCGGTGAGCCAACCCCGGGTCTCCGGGCGCGAAGTGAGACCGAATCCGGCGTCCGCATCCCTAGGTCGTGCGCGACAAACGCGCGGTCGACGATGAAGGGTACCTCGCCGCCCTTTCACCGGTGGCACAAGGAGCCCCCCCCTTTCCGCAAGGACACCGGTGGGAAGCGAGGGACCGCCTCTGCATGCCACCGCCGTCCCATCGCACCTGCCCGGATCGTCGGTGCCCTCCCCGCCGGGAGCCCAGCTACGATCCGGTCGACATCACTCCGCCGCCACCGGCATCCGCGCCATCTCCATCTCGCGCAGCGCCCGACGATACTCCACCGGCATCACCTTGACGAACTTGGTGCGGTAACCGGCCCAATCGTCGAGGATCGCCTTGGCGCGGGGGCTGCCCGTGTACTTCAGGTGGTTGGTGATGAGCTGGCTCAGGCGTTCCTCGTCGTGGCCCGACATGTCGGCGAGGATGTCGACACGACCTTTGGTCTCCAGGTCGCCGTCCTGATGGAAGCGCCGCATCACGTCGTCCTCCTCCTCCACCGGTTCGAGATCGACCATCGACAGGTTGCAGCGGGCCGCGAACGAGCCGTCGGCATCGAGCACATAGGCGATGCCGCCCGACATGCCCGCCGCGAAGTTGCGTCCGGTCTCGCCGATCGAGACCACGACGCCGCCGGTCATGTACTCGCAGCCATGGTCGCCCATGCCCTCGACCACCGCGATGGCGCCCGAGTTGCGCACGGCGAACCGCTCGCCGGCCGATCCGCGGATGTAGCACTCGCCCGCGATCGCCCCGTACAGCACGGTGTTGCCGGCCATGATGGTGTGATGGGCAGGCGCCTTCAACGCGTCGGAGGGCCGGATGATCAGCTTACCGCCGGACAGGCCCTTGCCGACGTAATCGTTGGCGTGCCCGGTGAGCTTCACGGTGACGCCGGCCGCGAGCCAGGCGCCGAAGCTCTGGCCGGCGGTGCCGGACAGGTTCACGACGATGGTGTCGTCGGGCAGGCCCTCGTGGCCGTAGAGCTTGGCCACCGCACCCGAGAGCATCGCGCCCGCCGTGCGGTCCGAGTTCCGGATGACGTCCTCGATGACCACGGCCTCGCCGGACTCGAGGGACGGCCCAGCCTTGGCGATGAGGCGGCGGTCGAGCACCTCGTCGATGGGGTGCTTCTGCTTCTCCATGTGCCGGATCGCCACCTCGGGACCGACGTCGGGGCGGTGGAACAGCTTCGAGAAGTCGAGCCCCTTGGCCTTCCAATGCGCGATGACCTCGAGGGTATCGAGGAAGTCCGCCCGGCCGATGAGGTCTTCGAGCTTGGTGAAGCCCATGCCGGCCATCAGCTCGCGCAACTCCTCGGCCACGTAGAAGAAGTAGTTCACCACGTGCTCGGGCGTGCCCTTGAAACGCTTGCGCAGCACCGGGTCCTGGGTGGCGACGCCCACCGGGCAGGTGTTGAGGTGGCACTTGCGCATCATGATGCAGCCCGCCGCGATCAGCGGCGCGGTGGAGAAGCCGAACTGATCGGCGCCGAGCAGTGCCGCCACGAGCACGTCGCGCCCGGTGCGGATGCCGCCGTCCGCCTGGAGCACGACGCGTCCGCGCAGGTGGCTGAGCACCAGCGTCTGCTGCGTCTCGGCGAGTCCGGTCTCCCAGGGCCCGCCGGCGTGCTTGATCGAGGTGAGCGGTGCGGCACCGGTGCCGCCGTCGAAGCCCGAGATGGTGATGTGGTCGGCGCGCGCCTTGGCGACACCCGTCGCCACGGTGCCGACGCCCACCTCCGACACGAGCTTGACCGAGACGTCGGCGGCCGGATTGACGTTCTTCAAGTCGAAGATCAGCTGGGCGAGATCCTCGATCGAGTAGATATCGTGGTGCGGCGGCGGCGAGATCAGACCGACGCCGGGGGTGGCGTAGCGGACCTTGGCGATCTTGGCGTCGACCTTGTGGCCGGGCAGCTGGCCGCCCTCGCCGGGCTTGGCGCCCTGGGCCACCTTGATCTGCATCATGTCGGCGTTGACGAGGTACTCGGTGGTGACACCGAAGCGGCCCGACGCCACCTGCTTGATCGCCGAGCGGCGCGAGCGCCCGTCCGCCATCGGCTTGAAGCGCTCGACCTCCTCGCCGCCCTCGCCCGAGTTCGAGCGACCGCCGAACGAGTTGACGGCGATCGCCAGCGTCTCGTGCGCCTCCTTCGAGATCGACCCGTAGGACATGGCGCCGGTGGCGAACCGCTTGACGATGTCGGCCGCCGGCTCGACGGCGGAGATGTCGACCGGCGCGCGGCCGAGCTCGGCCGCCTGGCGGATGCGGAACAGGCCGCGGATCGTCTTGAGGTGGTTCTCCTGCTCGTTCACGAGCCGGGCGTACTCGCGATAGCGCTCGGGAAGGCCGAGGCGCACCGCGTGCTGGAGCGTGGCGACGCTGTCGGGCGTCCAGGTGTGGCTCTCGCCGCGCAGGCGGTAGGCGTATTCGCCGCCGATATCGAGCGCGTGGCGATAGACGGGCGCGTCGCCGAAGGCGTCGGCGTGGCGCCGTGCGGTTTCCTCGGCGACCTCGGCCATGCCGATGCCCTCGATGGTCGTCGCGGTGCCGAAGAAGTCGCGGGCGACGAAGGCCGAGTTGAGGCCGATCGCATCGAAGATCTGCGCGCCGCAATAGGACTGGTAGGTCGAGATGCCCATCTTGGACATCACCTTGAGCAGGCCCTTATCGATCGACTTGATGTAGCGGTAGACGATCTCGTCGTCGGTGAGGTCCGGCGGGAACTCGTCCTTCATCGCGATCAGCGTCTCGAAGGCGAGGTAGGGGTTGATGGCTTCCGCGCCATACCCGGCCAGGCACGCGAAGTGGTGCACCTCGCGCGGCTCGCCCGATTCCACCACGAGCCCGACCGAGGTCCGAAGCCCCTTGCGGATCAAGTAGTTGTGGACGGCCGCGGTGGCCAGCAGCGCGGGGATCGCGATCCGATCGGGCCCGAGGCCGCGATCGGACAGGATGATGATGTTGTAGCCGCCGCGCACGGCCACCTCGGCCCGGTCGCAGAGGCGATCGAGGGCGCCCTCCATGGCAGCCGCCCCGGCTTCGGCCGGGAAGGTGATGTCGAGGGTCTTGGTGTCGAAGCGGTCCTCGAAATGGCTGATCGAACGGATCTTCTCGAGATCGCCGTTGGTGAGGATCGGCTGGCGTACTTCGAGACGCTTCTTGCGGGAGGCGCCCTCCATGTCGAGCAGGTTCGGCCGCGGCCCGATGAACGAGACGAGGCTCATCACGGCCTCCTCGCGGATCGGGTCGATCGGCGGGTTGGTCACCTGCGCGAAGTTCTGCTTGAAGTAGGTGTAGAGCGACTTCGGCTTGTCCGAGAGCGCCGAGAGCGGCGTGTCGGTGCCCATCGAGCCCACCGCCTCCTGGCCGGTCACGGCCATGGGCGCCATCAGGAGCTTGAGGTCTTCCTGGCTGTAGCCGAACGCCTGCTGGCGATCGAGCAGCGAGACGTCGGATCGCGAGGCGCGCGGGATGACCGGCTTGAGGTCTTCGAGAACGATCTGGGTGTTCTTCACCCACTGCGCATAGGGATGCGCCGCGGCGAGCTCGCTCTTGATCTCCTCGTCGGAGACGATGCGGCCCTTCTGCAGGTCGATCAGCAGCATCTTGCCCGGCTGCAGGCGCCAGGACTCGACGATCTTCTCGTCGGGGATCGGCAGCACGCCCATCTCGGAGGCGAGCACGACGAGACCGTCGTCGGTGACGAGGTAGCGCGCGGGACGCAGGCCGTTGCGGTCGAGGGTCGCGCCGATCTGGCGTCCATCGGTGAAGCACACGGCCGCCGGGCCGTCCCACGGCTCCATCAGGGCGGCGTGGTACTCGTAGAACGCCTTGCGCTCGTCGTTCATGAGCGGATTGCCGGCCCAGGCCTCCGGGATCAGCATCATCATGGCGTGGGCGAGCGAGTAGCCGCCCTGCACCAGGAACTCGAGGGCGTTGTCGAAGCAGGCGGTATCCGACTGGCCTTCGTAGGAGATCGGCCACAGCTTCGAGATGTCGTTCCCGAACAGCTCGGAATCGACGCTCGCCTGGCGCGCGGCCATCCAGTTGACGTTGCCGCGCAGCGTGTTGATCTCGCCGTTGTGGGCGACCATCCGGTAGGGGTGCGACAGCTGCCAAGTGGGGAAGGTGTTGGTGGCGAAGCGCTGGTGGACCAGAGCGAGGCCCGAGACGAAGCGCTCGTCCTGCAGGTCGCGGTAGTACCGGCCGAGCTGCGTCACCAACACCATGCCCTTGTAGACGATGGTGCGGGTCGACAGCGACACCGGGTAATAGGCTTTCACCCGCGGCTCGTTGAGCCCGTAGACCTTGCTCGAAATGACCTTGCGGGCGGTGAACAGGCGGCGCTCGAAGGCATCCTCCTCCGTCACCGAAGCCGGGCGGCCGATGAAGACCTGGCGGTGATGCGGCTCGGTCTCCTTGACGCGCACGCCGAGATCCTCGGAATCCACCGGCACGTCGCGCCAGCCGAGCAGCGGCAGACCCTCGTCGGCGAGCACCTGCGCCACGATGTCCTCGACGACGCGGCGGCCGTCCTCGTCCTTGGGCAGGAAGAACATGCCGACGCCGTAGTGGCCGGGCTCCGGCAGCGCGAAGCCGAGGGTCTCGCATTCCGCCTTGAAGAAGTCGTGCGGGATCTGGGTGAGGATGCCGCAACCGTCGCCCATCTTCGGGTCGGCGCCGACGGCACCGCGATGGTCGAGGTTCTCTAGGATCAACAGGCCCTGTGCGACGATGCCATGGCTGCGCCGGTCGTGCATGTCGGCGACGAAGCCGACACCGCAGGCGTCCTTCTCGCGGGCGGGATCGTAGAGACCCTGAGCGAGCGGAAGCGCGCCGTCACGGACGGTCAACGGCTTGCCGCCGTCGCGGGTGGCGGGAATTGACGCCTGGCGGGTTCCGAAATCAGCAGATGCGGTCACGCTCACCATCCCCCGTCTGTCAAAGGTCTGCCCGCTCGACGAGCATGTTTCGTGCCCTGCCACCATCGGATGGCAGGGTGGTCCGGCACCGATCTTCGCGTGATCGCGGACGGGCACCGGTCGGGATGCGATCCGATACCGACGGACACCGTACCGGTCATCGCTGCGAGCCGCGACCCGTCCCGCTGACGCGCCCGGCTCCACGTCTCGCCCGGACTCCGAACGATCGTCGGATGGGGCGGTTCGACCACGATGCTCACGACGAAATGGGACAGCCATGCTGTCCTAACGTCGGGATGACAGATTTTCACGATTCCAGCAAGGGTTCCGAGGCGGGCGACGTCTGCTTTTCCGGCCCGAAGTCTCCACTGGATGGGCGTGACATCGCCGCAGGCCGGAAAGGGCGCGTATGGAAGATTGCCTCCCTCCTCCCGGGAGCGGTGGCGCGATGTTGCCAGGATCGTCCCGCATTGCTGCCCCAATCCGACGCTCTACCATGACACGCCGAGCACAGACGGCGGGAATGCGGCGCGGGACCTCGCGCCGACCGAGCCGGAGGACCCGAGCCAACAGCGGGCCTCCGGATCACCGGTTTCCATGATTGGATGAACGAGCCCATGCCGACGAGTCGCAGGGCGCTTGTGCGCTCATCTTCCCCTCTTCGTTGCCTCGCGCTCGGGCTCGTTGCCGCCGTGACGATCGGCGCAAGCTCGGCCCACGCGCAGTATTTCGACCCTTTCGACGACGTGATGCCGCCGCGCGCGGTGGTCTGGCGCCTCAACGACCGCGGTTTCACGGAGGTCACCCGGCCGCGCTTCGACGGACGCGCCTATGTGGTGGAGGCCGAAAGCCCGAACGGCGGGCGAGTACGGCTGATCCTCGACCCGCGCGACGGGGCCGTCCTCGGGCGCGTCCGGCTGTCGGAGCCGCTTGTCCCGCCGCCACTCCGCGTCGACCGGCCGCGGGGTCCCTACGGTTGGACGGAAGAGGACGTGGCGCCGCGCCGCCGCGAGGCCGAACGGACGATTCCCCCCAGTGATATCCCCTATGGGCGGACCCCGGATAGGCAAAGGCGGGCCGATCTCGGCCCTCCCCTGCCCGGCGTCCCCTTGCGCTCGGACGTACCGAGGCGGGTGGAACCCGGCGATCCCAATGCGCTCGGTCTCAACCCCGATGCGGCCAGGCGCAACGGTGACCCTGCCCGCAGGACCAGCCGCCTGAACCCGCCGGCACGGCCCGCCGAGGCCAGGGGGCGGGATCGCAGCCCCAATGCCGCCGGAACGACACCGGCCGTCCGCGCGACGCCGGCGGCAACGGCCCCGACGCTACGGCCCGGCGAGGTTCCGGCCACCAAGCCGGAGGCCCCGGTTGCCGCCGTTACGCCAACGACGCCGGCCGCCGTCCAGCCGCCGGCCCAAAGTGTCACGCCCGCGACGAGCGACACCAAGTCTGGCGCCCCGTCTTGGCAGGACCCTCCCGCCGACGCCAAGCGGCCGGTCCGCGTGATCGACGGCGCGACGGTGGTTCCCGGCGCCGGGGATAAGTCTCCTGCGACCCAGGACTGACGCCCCGACGTCATCGATCGACGGGATCGCCCCGCGATGAGGACGGTGCGCGAAAGTCGCGTCAGCCGGCGTCGCTGGCGCCGGCTCCCTGGAGCTGCGGGTCGTGGGTGGCGGCGCGGATGGGGCTTTCGCCTTCCGGCTCGCTCGTGATCGCCTGCAATGCCAGCGGATCGAGGCCGCTCTCGGGCTTCGGGCCATAGGCGTGCAGCGCGTGGCGCATCTTCGGCGTCCAGAACGCCACGATGTGCTTGTGGATGCCCGCCACCGCCTCCTCATCGGGATACGAACGAAAGAAGCCGGCGATCTGGTTCGCCATGCGGACGAGCTTCTGGTCGGTGGTGAGGGCGCTCATGGCTCGGGCTTTCGATGACGTGAGACGGGTCTGGTATCGAGGGACGGTTAAAGCGCCGATACGGGGTCGACGCCTTGGCCGGACACCGACGGCTCCGCGAGGACGAGCCGTTCGCGGCCGGTGAACAGCGTCAGGGTATCCGACCGCGCGATGGCGCAGAGGGTGATGTCGTGAAGGCGGGCCCGCTCGATGGCCAGCGACGTCGGAGCCGAGATCGCCACCAGGACGGACGCACCGAACGAGGCCGTCTTCTCCACCATCTCGAACGAACAACGGCTCGTGATCACGACGAACCCCTCGGCGGGGTCGGTGTTCGTCCGGATCAGGGCGCCGATCAGCTTGTCGAGCCCGTTGTGGCGCCCGACGTCTTCACGAACGGCGACGAGCGTACCGTCGCGGTCGGCCCAGGCAGCGGCGTGGACGGCACGGGTTTCGTGATTGAGCACCTGCGCCTCGCCGAGTGCCGTCAACGCCCGCTGCACCGCTCCGACCGTCACGGTCTGCTCCCGTCCTGTCCGGGGCTCGGCCTTGGGAAGGGCGGCGAGATCGTCGATGCCGCAGACGCCGCAGCCGGTCCTGCCGCTGATGGCGCGCTTGCGGGCGAGATGTTCGCGCAACCGCCCCGGAACCAGGTCGACGAGAAGGCGCAGGCCACCCTCGCCATCCTCCACCGAGACGCCTCGGATCTCGTCCGACGACGCGACGATGCCCTCGGTCAGGCTGAAGCCATAGGCGAAGTCCTCGAGATCGGCCGGCGTCGTCATCATGACCGCGTAGGGAACGCTGCCGTAGACGAGGTTGACCGGCATCTCCACCGCGAGGGGCCGCTCGCCGACCCGCGCCTGCGGATCGTCGTAGGCCACCACCAGGGTGGGAACGCGGCGGACCGTCTCCGCCGCCGCGTTCGAAGGCTCGCTATTCGGCGGCATTCAGCTGCGTCGCGATCCGGGTCAGCGAGAAGTCCTCCTCGAAGAACCTCGCCTGCCAATCCGACGGCCGGTTGGTGCGCCGGACCTGCACCGCCGTCACCTTGTACTCGGGGCAGTTGGTGGCCCAGTCCGAGTAGTCGGTGGTGATGACGTTGGCGCCGGTCTTGGCATGGTGGAAGGTCGTGTAGACCACGCCCGGCTGCATCCGCTCGGAGACGATCGCCTTGAGGGCGATGTCGCCGGACCGGCTCTCGAGGGCGACGAGGTCGCCATCGACGATCCCGCGGACCTCCGCGTCGAACGGATGGATCTCCAGCACGTCCTCCTCGTGCCAGCGCGAGTTCTCGGTGCGGCGCGTCTGGGCGCCGACGTTGTACTGCGACAGGATACGGCCGGTGGTGAGGATGAGCGGGAAGCGCGGCCCGGTACGCTCCTCGGTCGGCACGTATTCGGTGATCATGAACTTGCCGAGGCCGCGAACGAAGCGGTCGACGTGCATCATCGGGGTACCGCGCGGGGCGGCCTCGTTGCACGGCCACTGGATCGAGCCGAGTTCGTCGAGCTTGTCGAAGCTGACGCCGGAGAAGCTCGGGGTCAGCGAGGCGATCTCGTCCATGATCTCGGACGGATGGCTGTAGTTCATCGGGTAGCCCAGCGCATTGGAGAGCAGCACCGTGCCCTCCCAGTCGCCGATGCCGGCCAGCGGCGGCATTACCTTGCGGACGCGGGAGATGCGGCGCTCGGCGTTGGTGAAGGTGCCGTCCTTCTCGAGGAACGAGGCGCCCGGCAGGAAGACGTGGGCGTATTTCGCGGTCTCGTTCAGGAAGATGTCCTGGATGACGATGCACTCCATCGCCATCAGGCCAGCGGTGACGTGGTGCGTGTCGGGATCGGACTGTGCGATGTCCTCGCCCTGGATGTACATGCCCTTGAAGGAACCATCGACGGCCTCGTCGAGCATGTTGGTGATGCGCAGGCCCGGGTCCTTGTCGAGGGACACGCCCCAGAGCGACTCGAAGGTCTCGCGGGTGGCGTCGTCCGACACGTGCCGGTAGCCCGGAAGCTCGTGCGGGAACGAGCCCATGTCGCACGAGCCCTGGACGTTGTTCTGGCCGCGCAGCGGGTTCACGCCGGCACCCAGCATGCCGATGTTGCCGGTGGCCATGGCGAGGTTGGCCATGCCCATCACCATGGTCGAGCCCTGGCTGTGCTCGGTGACGCCGAGACCGTAGTAGATGCCGGCGGCTCCACCCTTGGCGTAGAGGCGGGCGGCACCGCGAAGCTCGGCCGGATCGATGCCGGTGAAGCGCTCCTGCGCCTCGGGCGAATGCCGCTCGTCGGCGACGAACCGGGCCCAGGATTCGAAATCGGCGAGATCGCAGCGCTCGCGAACGTAGGCCTCGTCGACGAGTCCTTCCGTGACGATGACGTGCGCCATCGCGTTGATGAAAGCGACGTTGGAGCCGGGCTTCAGGGGCAGGTGGAAATCGGCCTCGATGTGAGGCGACTTCACGAGGTCGATCTTGCGCGGGTCGGCGACGATGAGCTTGGCACCCTCGCGCAGGCGCTTCTTCATGCGCGACGCGAAGACCGGGTGGCCGTCGGTGGGGTTGGCACCGATGACCAGGATCACATCGGAATGCGCCACCGAGGCAAAGTCCTGAGTGCCGGCCGAAGTGCCCAGCGTCGACATCAGGCCGTAGCCCGTGGGCGAATGGCAGACGCGGGCGCAGGTATCGACGTTGTTGTTGCCGAAGGCGGCGCGCACGAGCTTCTGGACGAGGTAGGCCTCCTCGTTGGTGCAGCGCGACGAGGTGATGCCGCCGACCGAATCCTTGCCGTACTTGGCCTGGATGCGCTTGAACTCGGACGCCGCCCGATCGATGGCGACCTCCCAGGTCACCTCTTGCCAGGGGTCGGTGATCTTGTCGCGGATCATCGGCTTGGTGATGCGGTCCGCGTGAGTGGCGTAGCCGTAGGCGAAGCGGCCCTTGACGCAGCTGTGGCCCTCGTTCGCCTTGCCGCCCTTGTAGGGGACCATGCGCACGATGCGGGTGCCCTGCATCTCGGCCTTGAACGAGCAGCCGACGCCGCAATAGGCACAGGTGGTGATCTCGGAGTGATCGGGCTGGCCGTGCTCGATGATCGACTTTTCCTGGAGCGTCGCCGTCGGGCAGGCCTGCACGCAGGCGCCGCAGGACACGCACTCGGACTCCATGAAGTTGGTCGGACCGGCGGCGACGCGACTGTCGAAGCCGCGACCCTCGATGGTCAGCGCGAAGGTGCCCTGCACCTCCTCACACGCGCGCACGCAACGATTGCAGACGATGCACTTCGACGGGTCGTAGGTGAAATACGGGTTGGACGTGTCCTTCGGCAGGTACTGGTCCGACGTCGGCTTGACGTGGTTGGCGCCGTCGTAGCCGTAGCGCACGTCGCGCAGGCCCACCGCGCCGGCCATGTCCTGAAGCTCGCAGTCGCCATTGGCCGCACAGGTCAGGCAGTCGAGGGGGTGATCGGAGATGTAGAGCTCCATCACACCCTTGCGGAGCTTGGCGAGCTTGTCCGTCTGCGTCGAGACGACCATGCCGTTCTCGGCCGGGGTGGTGCAGGAGGCGGGCGTGCCGCGGCGGCCTTCGATCTCCACGATGCACAGGCGACAGGAGCCGAAGGCTTCCAGCGAATCGGTGGCGCAGAGCTTCGGGATCTGCGTTCCCGCATGCATCGACGCCGCCATCACCGACGTGCCGGCGGGCACGGTGACGCTCATGCCGTCGATGGTGAGGGTGACGGTCTGCTCCGAAACCCGGATCGGGGTGCCGTAGTCGATCTCTTTGATGAGGGCCATGGGTCGCGCCTCCTTACTCGGCGGCGACGGACATCTGTCCGCCACGCTCGAAATCCTCGGGGAAATGGGTGATCGCGCTCATGACGGGCATGGGCGTCAGCCCGCCCATGGCGCAGAGCGACCCATCGGTCATGACGTCGCAAAGGTCGGCGATGATGCTCAGATTGCGCTTCGTATCGGTACCGGCGATGACCTTGTCCATGGTCTCGACGCCGCGGGTCGCGCCGATGCGGCAAGGGGTGCACTTGCCGCAGGATTCGACGGCGCAGAACTCGAAGGCGAAGCGGGCCTGCTTGGCCATGTCGACCGTATCGTCGAACACCACGATGCCGCCGTGGCCGACGAGGCCCTTGTTGGCGGCCATCGCCTCGTAATCCAGGGGCGTGTCGAGGAGGTGGTCGGGGAAGTAGGCGCCGAGCGGGCCGCCGACCTGAACCGCACGAACCGGACGACCGCTCTGCGTACCGCCGCCGAAATCCTCGATGATCTCGCGAAGCGTGATGCCGAAGGCGTATTCGATGAGGCCGCCGTGCTTGATGTTGCCGGCGAGCTGGATCGCCAGGGTGCCCAGCGACCGACCCATGCCGTAGTCGGCATAGGACTTGGCGCCGTGCTCCAGGATGTAGGGCACGGCCGTGAACGTCATCACGTTGTTCACGAGGGTGGGCTGGCCGAGGAAGCCCTTTAGCGCGGGGATCGGGGGCTTGGCCCGGACGATGCCGCGCTTGCCCTCGAGGCTCTCGAGCAGCGAAGTCTCCTCGCCGCAGATGTAGGCGCCCGCTCCCAGCCGGACTTCGAGATGGAACGCCTTACCTGAGCCCATCACATCGGCGCCCAGGAAGCCCGCCTTCTCGGCATTGGCGATCGCTTCCTTGAGCGTCGCGAAGGCCTGCGGATATTCGGAGCGCAGGTAGATGTAGCCCCGCGTCGCCCCGGTGGCGATCGCCGCGATGGTCATGCCCTCGATGAGGTTGAAGGGGTCACCCTCCATCATCATCCGGTCGGCGAAGGTGCCGGAGTCGCCCTCATCGGCATTGCACACGACGTATTTCTGCTCGCTCTTGGCGAGCATCACTGTGTTCCACTTGATGCCGGCCGGGAAGCCGGCGCCGCCGCGACCGCGCAGGCCGGACTCGCGCACCTGGGCCACGATACCCTCGGCATCGAGCTTGAGCGCGGCTTCGAGGCCGCGGTAGCCTCCGTGCTCGCGGTAATCGAGCACGGACACCGGATCGACGACGCCGCAGCGCTGGAAGGTCAGGCGGTGCTGGCGGGCGAAATAGGGCATGTCCTCGGGCCTGCCGAGGCGGAGCGGATGGGCGCCGCCTTCGGCGAGGCCGGCATCGAGCAGCGCCTCGACGTCGCCGGGCGTCACCGGCCCGTAGGCGATGCGCCCGTCCGGGGTGGCGACTTCGACCATCGGCTCCAGCCAGAGCATGCCGCGCGAGCCGGTGCGGACGATCTCGACCGCGAGGCCGCGCCGCTCGGCGCCGGCGGCGATGGCCTTGGCGACGCGGTTGGCCCCGAGCCCGAGGGCGACGGCGTCGCGGGGAACGTAAAGGGTGACGCTCACGAGGCGACCTCCGTCAGGGCGGATTCGAGACCATCGGCGGTGAGGCGCGCCACCGGCAGGTCGTCGACGAGGGCGCCCGGGCCGTTGGCACAGAGGCCGAGGCAATAGACCGGCTCGACGGTGACGCGGCCGTCGGACGTGGTCCCGTGCCAATCGACGCCGAGGCGCCCGAGGATCTCGGCATGAAGGGCGTCGGACCCCATCGCCTGGCACGCCTCGGCGCGACACAGCTTGACCTGATGGCGCCCGGCGGGATGACGGCGAAAGTCGTGGTAGAAGGTGATGCAGCCGTGAACCTCGGCCCGCGACAGGTTCAGCGCGTCGGCGATCAGCGGCACTGCGCCCTCGTCGACATAGCCGAACGTCTCCTGGAGCGCGTGCAGGATCGGCAGCGTCGCCCCTTCGAGGTGGGTGTGTTCGGCGATAATTCCCGCGGCGCGGGTCGCGCTCCAGGGCTCTTGCGGCACCATTGTTCCAACCCGTTGCAGTTTGGTCTCGCTCTAAGTCGTATATCACCACTCCTGAATCAATCGCGCGGTTCCGTTGGTCGACAAGGCATTTTTGTCAAAACTTCATGTTGCGCTGCAAAAAGTCAGAGCGAAGCAATGGAATCCGCGATGGTCGGTGCGGCAGCGCGGGCCTCCACCAGGAGGGAAGCGCACAGCGGCGTCATCGGCTCCTGCTCGGGCATGACCAGACCGACGACGTGGCTAACGTCTGGCTCGACGATGGGCACGGCCCGCACCCGGTCGCCCAGCCTGAAGCTGTCGGCGAGCACCGCCGGCATCACGCTGGCCCATTTGGCCGTCCGCACATGGCTGAGGAGCACGATCATCGAGTTCGATTCGAGCAGCGGCGCCGTCGGCCGCCCGTCCGGGTTCAGATGCGCGTCGACGATCCGGCGATTCTGCATGTCCGGCGTCAGCAGGCACAGGGGCAGGCGGCCGACTTCGTCCCAGGTGACGGCGTCCCGGGCGCCATGGGTGCCGTCGAGCGCGGTGAGAAGCTTGTAGCGCTCCCGGTAGAGCGGGACCGTCGTCACGCGGCCCAGGGGTTCGTTCTCGAGGTAGGTGATGCCGGCATCGATCTCGCGGTCGGCGATCAGGCGGCCGATCTCGGTGGAGGTCGTCGATTGCACGGAGAAGCAGACGTCGGGGTGGCGGCCGCGGAACGGCGTGGTCAACAGGGCGACCACCGGCGTCGCCGTGGGGATCGCCGCGAGCCTGAGCATGCCGGTGAGGCCGCGGCGTAGGCTCGCGACTTCCTGGCGCATGGCGCGGGCATCGGCCACGATCCGCCGCGCCCATTCGAGCACGCGGTCGCCTTCGGGCGTGAACCCCTGGAAACGCGAGCCGCGCTGGACCAGCATCACCCCGAGCCGCTCCTCCAGTTGCTTGACGCCGGCCGAGAGCGTCTGCTGCGAGACGTTGCAGAACTGGGCCGCCCGCCCGAAGTGGCGCTCCCGCGCCAGCGCGAGGATGAATTCCAGTCGCTCGATCACCGCAGGTACCCGCTCCTCGTTCGGCCGCCCCACCCGGACAACGCCATCCTGGCCCGTGCCCACACCGGGCACGATGCGAAGCACCTCAGCCAAGCGTATCCTTCACCGGCGTGGTCGGTGGCGCCAGTTCCTCGCACGTCGTGGGGTGTGAACGGAGAGATTTTCGCAGCCCGAACGCAGAACGAGGTCAGTACCGCTGAGGACTGTCCACAGGGTCGTTCGGCCCGCCTGTGCGACGCTGTTGCGGTTGCGCCGTCAACTCCATTGTGGTCTGACACGCCGACACAGAACAAGGCTGCGGGTCAACGCAGCCGTTGCGGCGTTCGCGGCATCTGGATTGCGCATCGCGCAGCAGGCGTTAAAGCGGGCGCGACCGGCCGAGACACCGGCCATGAAATTCGAGCGGAGCCACGAGAGGCAGATGCGCAGGACGCGGACGCAATACCTTCCAATGGGGATGATCGGCGCCTTCGGCACGCTCCTCGCAATGTCGTCGTCGGGACTCGCCGCCGGCCTCGGTCAGCCCGAGCCCTGGCAGATGGCTCGGCAGATTCCGGTGACGGAGAACGCGCGGGAGATCCTGTCGTTCGAGGTCGGCCTTCATTGGCTCTCCTTCGTCATCTCGTTGTTCGTGCTGGGCCTGATCCTGTATTGCGTCTTCCGCTTCAACGAGAAGGCCAACCCGACGCCGTCGAAGACCACCCACAACACCATGATCGAAGTCGCCTGGACGATCGTCCCGGTGCTGATCCTGGTGGCGGTGGCGATCCCGTCGTTCCGCCTGCTGCGGACCCAGCTCTCCGATCCCAAGGCCGACGTGATCGTCAAGGTGACCGGCCATGCCTGGTACTGGGCCTACGAATATCCGGCGGTGGAGAACGGCGGCGGCTTCAAGTTCGACGCGAACCTCGACGAGGAGAAGGCTCCCAAGCTCCTGAACGTCGACAACGAGATGGTCGTGCCGGTGAACAAGATCGTGAAGATCCAGGTCACCGCTGCCGACGTCATGCACTCCTGGGCGATGCCGTCGTTCGGCTTCAAGATCGACGCCGTTCCGGGCCGCCTGAACCAGTTTTGGTTCAAGGCCGACCGCGAGGGCGTCTTCCACGGGCAGTGCTCCGAGCTCTGCGGCACACGCCACGCCTACATGCCGATCACCGTCCGCGTGGTGAGCGACGAGGCCTATGTGCAGTGGCTCGTCGAAGGAAAGACGAAGTTCGCCGCCATCGACGACGGCGCCAAGTTCGCCGACGCCCGGCGCTGAACCGGGTCCTGGACCGCCAGAACCACACGAGATCATCAGGCACCTGAACCAAGGTCTGCATCGCATGGCTACCGCCGCAGCACACACCGGGCACGACGCCCACGCATCTCACACGCCGTCGTTCTTCTCTCGCTGGTTCCTGTCGACGAACCACAAGGACATCGGCTCCCTTTACCTCCTGTTCGCGTTCTGCGCGGGCATGATCGGCGCGTTCCTCTCCTTCGGCATCCGCATGGAGATGGAAGAGCCCGGCCTTCAGTATTTCGCCAACCCGCAGACCTACAACGTCTTCGTCACCGGCCACGGCCTCATCATGGTGTTCTTCATGGTGATGCCCGCGCTGATCGGCGGGTTCGGCAACTGGTTCGTGCCCCTGATGATCGGCGCGCCGGACATGGCGTTTCCGCGCATGAACAACATCTCGTTCTGGCTGACGGTGGCCGGCTTTCTCAGCCTGGTCTGCTCGCTGTTCGTCGAAGGCGCCCCAGGCGCCGCCGGTGCCGGCACCGGCTGGACGGTGTACCCGCCGCTCTCCACGAGCGGGCACCCTGGTCCGTCCGTCGATTTTGCGATCTTCGCGCTGCATCTCTCTGGTGCCGGCTCGATCCTCGGCGCCATCAACTTCATCACCACCATCCTGAACATGCGCGCGCCGGGCATGACCCTGCACAAGATGCCGTTGTTCGCCTGGTCGATGCTGGTGACCGCGTTCCTGCTGCTCCTGTCGCTCCCGGTCCTCGCCGGCGCGATCACGATGCTGCTCACCGACCGCAACTTCGGCACGACCTTCTTCGATCCGGCCGGTGGTGGTGATCCGGTGCTCTACCAGCACCTGTTCTGGTTCTTCGGCCACCCCGAAGTCTACATCATGATCCTGCCGGCCTTCGGCATCGTCTCCCACATTATCTCGACCTTCTCGAAGAAGCCGGTGTTCGGTTACCTCGCCATGGCCTACGCCATGGTCGCCATCGGCGTCGTCGGGTTCGTCGTGTGGGCGCACCACATGTACACCGTCGGCCTGTCCCTGCAGACGCAGTCGTACTTCGTCTTCGCGACCATGGTCATCGCGGTGCCGACCGGCGTGAAGATCTTCTCCTGGATCGCGACCATGTGGGGCGGTTCGATCCGCTTCACCGCCGCCATGCACTGGGCCGTGGGCTTCATCTTCCTGTTCACCGTCGGTGGGGTCACCGGCGTGGTCCTGGCGAATGCCGCCGTCGATAAGTACCTGCACGACACCTACTACGTGGTGGCGCACTTCCACTACGTGCTGTCGCTTGGCGCGGTGTTCATCATCTTCGCCGGTGTCTACTACTGGTTCCCGAAGATGACCGGTCACGTCATCCCGGAATGGGCCGGCAAGCTGCATTTCTGGCTGGCCTTCATCGGTGCGAACATCCTGTTCTTCCCGATGCACTTCCTGGGTCTCGCCGGCATGCCGCGGCGCTACGCCGACTACCCGGAAGCCTTCGCCGGCTGGCACAAGGTCTCGACCTGGGGCGGGCACGTCTTCGCCCTCGGCATGGTGGTGTTCGTCATCGGCGTCGTCCTCGCCTTCCGCTCGAAGACCCGCGCTGCCGACAATCCGTGGGGTCCCGGCGCGACCACACTGGAGTGGACGCTCTCGTCCCCCCCGCCCTTCCACCAGTTCGAGACCCTGCCCACTATCGTCGAAGAGCCGGCCCACTGAGGCTCTTCCGACTTCGAACAAGGGTTGCGAGGACCGCTCCGGCGGTCCTCGCTCTTTCCCGGATCTCCCCTTCGCCTTGGGGAGATCCGGCAAGGGGCGACGCCAACCGGCGCGACCGATCTTCCGACCGTCGAATCCAAGCATGGTGGCCATGACGAGCCTGTTGAACAGCTTTCCCGCTGGCGCCGAGCCGCAGACCTTCCCGTCGGTCGCCGGCCAGGGCGAGGTCTCCGACTTTTTCGCGCTGCTCAAGCCGCGGGTGATGGTGCTGGTCATCTTCACGGCGCTCGTCGGCATGGTCGTCTCGCAGGTCCACGTCCAGCCGGTGGTGGCGACCATCTCCCTCCTGATGATCGCGGTCGGTGCCGGTGCCTCGGGGTGCCTGAACATGTGGTGGGACGCCGACATCGACGCGGTGATGTCCCGTACCGCCAAGCGCCCGATCCCGGACGGGCGCATCCAGCCCGGCGAGGCCCTGGCCTTCGGCCTCGTGCTGTCGGCGGGGTCCGTGATGATTCTCGGGCTCGCCGCCAACTGGCTGGCCGCGGCGCTGCTCGCCTTCACTATCGTGTTCTATGCCGTGATCTATTCGATGTGGCTGAAGCGCGCGACGCCACAGAACATCGTGATCGGCGGCGCGGCGGGCGCCCTCCCCCCGATCATCGGCCAGGCGGCGGTCTCCGGTACGGTCGGGATCGAGTCGATCGTCCTGTTCCTGATCATCTTCATCTGGACGCCACCGCACTTTTGGGCGCTCGCGCTCATCAAGGCTGGCGAATACGCCAAGGCCGGTATCCCGATGATGCCCAACGTGGCCGGCCCGGCCTCCACCCGTCGCCAGATCGTGGGATATTCCCTGCTCCTGTTCCCGGTGGGGCTGGCGCCGGTGGCGCTGGGCTTCGGTGGCTTGCTCTATGGCATCACCGGCCTCGTCGGAGGCCTCGGCATGATCGCCTTCAGCGTCCATGTGATGCGTAACCGCGAGGGCGAGGCCGAGAAGCGCGCGGCTCTCGGGATGTTCGGCTTTTCGATCCTATACCTGTTCCTGCTGTTCTCGGCCTTGCTGGCCGAACAGGGCCTGGGCCTCTACCGTAGCGTCTCCTTCGGCGGGGTCCTGGCGTGAGCCGCGAGACGGACGGCGGCGACGTCGTGCCCAAATCCCTCGACGCCGTGCAGGCCGAGCGCCGCCGCAAGCGGTCGATGGCCATCGCCTTCGTTCTCGGCGCCCTCGTCCTGATCTTCTATGTCCTGACGATCGCCAAGCTCGGACCGCAGATTCTCAATCGACCGATCTGAGGAATGGACCGTATGTCGGATGCAGGCCGCGACGACCGCCACGGTGCGGCCAGGAACACGGGCGCCGCACGCACTGCCTTCGCCTGTCTGGCCCTCGTCCTGACAATGACCGGCCTCGCCTTCGCGTCGGCGCCGCTCTACGACATGTTCTGCAAAGCGACCGGGTTCGATGGAACGCCCCGCCGCGGCGTCGGGATGACGGCCGTCGAAGACGACAGCATGCTCGTCCGGTTCGACACCAACGTCGCCGCCTCGCTGCCGTGGAAGTTCCAAGTCGAGACCCGGGAGATCACGGCGAAACTCGGCGAGACCAAGACGGTGTTCTTCCGCGTCAAGAACACCGCTTCCACCCCTTCCACCGGGATCGCGACCTTCAACGTCCAGCCCGCGCTGATGGGGGGATATTTCTTCAAGATCCAGTGCTTCTGCTTCAACGAGCAGACGTTGCAGCCGGGCGAGACGATGGATTTCCCGGTGGTGTTTTATATCGATCCCGCCGTGCGCAAGGATTCGAACACTGACCATCTCACCGAGATGACGCTGTCCTATACCTACTTCGCGTCGAAGAACGGTCAGCCCACGGCTGCGCTCGCGACACCCGCGGGGGCGGGGACGAAGACGAATTTCTGACGGGTTCGGCGTGACAAGGTCGCGCCGCTCGCATTATGGGTTCGAACAGCGGAGCCGGGCGTCGTCCGGTTCCTCAGACGATCAAGAGCCCGATGCCGGGACGGCACAGGGTCGGGGGCGAGGAGAGTAGTTTCGATGGCCGAGGCGCACGCCAAGAATCACGATTACCATATCCTGAGTCCGAGTCCTTGGCCGCTGATCGGCGCCTTCTCCGGCTTCCTGATGGCTTTCGGCGCCGTCTTCTGGATGAAGAGCCTCACCATCGGCACCCTGGCCGTCGGTCCCTACATCTTCGGTGCCGGTACCCTCGGCGTCCTCTACACGATGCTTGCCTGGTGGCGCGACGTGGTTCACGAGGCGAACACCGGCGACCATACCCGCGTGGTGCAGCTCCACCACCGCTACGGCATGATCATGTTCATCGCCTCCGAGGTGATGTTCTTCGCCGCCTGGTTCTGGGCCTATTTCGAGGCGGCTCTCTACACCGCCGATCCGATCCAGGCCTCGCGCCTCGCCTTCACCGGAGGCACATGGCCGCCCAAGGGCATCGAGGCGTTCGATCCCTGGCACCTGCCGCTGCTCAACACGCTGATCCTGCTCACCTCCGGCACCACCATCACCTGGGCGCACCACGCCCTGCTGCACGGTGACCGCAAGGGCGTGAAGTACGGCCTGTGGCTGACCGTGATCCTCGGCGTGCTGTTCACCGCTTGCCAGGCCTACGAGTACAGCCACGCCCACTTCGGCTTCGCCGGCAGCATCTATTCCTCGACCTTCTTCATGGCGACGGGCTTCCACGGCGCCCACGTCATCATCGGCACGGTCTTCCTGGCGATCTGTCTCTACCGGATCTACCTCGGCCAGATGACGACCAAGCAGCACCTCGGGTTCGAGTTCGCCGCCTGGTACTGGCACTTCGTCGACGTGGTATGGCTGTTCCTGTTCGCATCGATTTACGTCTGGGGTGCCGGCGCTTCGGCACACTGATAACCGGCGGCCAATCGCCGCCACGGTCGAATTCTGGAAAAGGGCGGCGAAAGCCGCCCTTTTCGCGTCGGACACCCGTTTGCCTCCCCATATGGACCCCAGTGGCCCGATCCCGCGGCCGAGGAGACCACCGCTTTGAGCGAGCCCCGCACGACGCCTGAGCCGATCGCCACCGGCCTGCGCGGCCGCTGTCCGCGTTGCGGACAGGGCCACATGTTCGACGGCTTTCTGACCTTCCGGCCGTCCTGCGAGGCCTGCGGCCTCAGCTACGACGCCTTCAACGCGGGAGATGGCCCGGCCTTCTTCGTCATGTCGATCGTCGGGTTCGTGGTCGTCGGCATCGCCCTGTGGCTCGAGGTGACCTACGAACCACCGATGTGGGTGCATGGGATCGTTGGAGGCGGGCTCACGATCGGCCTCAGCCTCCTGCTGGTACGGCCGCTGAAAGGCGTGCTGGCGGCCTTGCAGTTCGTGAACAAGGCCGAGCAGGGGCGCTTTCGGTGACCACGGCTGCGGCATCGCGGGGCGGGTGGCGGTCGCTCCTGATCCCAGGAATCTCGGCGGCCGTGGTTCTCGCGATCCTCCTGGGGCTCGGCGTCTGGCAGCTGCGCCGCAAGGCGGAGAAGGAAGCGTTGATCGCTCAGATCATCGCACGCTCCCAGGTCGAGCCGCCGGCCGGCCTGCCGCGTCCTCAGGACTGGGATCCCGCCGCTGACGAATTCCGACGGGTGCGGGTCGCCGGACGCCTCCTCCACGACAAGGAGACCCTGGTCCACGGGCTCGCAGCCGGTGCGGTGCCCGGCCGGGCGCTGCAGGGCTTCTATGTGGTGACGCCCCTGGCGCGGAACGACGGTGGAACGGTGCTGGTCAACCGCGGCTTCGTCCCCACCGATCTTAGGGATCCTGCACGACGGGCCGCGGGCCAGATCGCCGGCGAAACGACGGTGACGGGAATGCTGCGGGGCTCGGAACCGCGGACGATGTTCGTCCCGGCGCCCGATCCGGCGCGGGGCGAGTGGTACAACCGCGACATCGCCGGCATCGCCGCCGCCAAGGATCTCGTGGACGTCCCGCCCTTCCTGGTGGAGGCCGACGCCACCGCCAATCCGGGCGGCTGGCCCAAGGGCGGGCAGTTGCGGGTCGACCTGCCGAACAACCACCTCCAATACGCCTTCACGTGGTTCGGCATCGCGGGCTGCCTGATCGGCGTGTTCGGCGTGTTCGCCTGGAAGCGGTTTCGTGAGGTGACCGGGGCGTAAGCGCGCGCTTCGCGCCCAGCATGAGCGACAGGACGGCGCTCGGCAAAAGTCCTGCTCTCGGCCGCTCGGCAAGAGACTTGCGCTTGTCCAAAGTCTTGCGCTTGTCTCAAGCGTCGGCCGCGCTACTCTGGAATGAGGGTCGTGGCCGACCTTGCTGCGGAGTGTCCTGATGCGCGCCGTTACTGCTGCCTTCGTCCTCGGACATTCCGCCCTCGCCCTGCTCACCGGCCCGGCTTCTTCCGCCGACGAGGCCGCTCGGTCCCAGGCCCGCGCCACGGTGGAGCGGCAGATCGAGGCCTTCCGGAAGGGTGATGCCTCCACCGCCTACGCCCAGGCGGCGCCTGCGATCCAGACGATGTTTCCATCCCCCGAGACCTTCCTGGCGATGGTCAGGAAGGGTTACGCGGCGGTCTCCCGTGCCCGCAGCTTCAGCGTGGACCGGATCGAGGACGCCGGCGACGGCGGGATGGCGCTGGGCGTGAAGCTCCAGGACGAGGACGGCGTCGACTGGATGGCGCTCTACACCCTCGAGAAGCAGTCCGACGGGGAATGGCGGATCAACGGCTGTCGCCTGGTCAAGGCGCCGGGTAGTAATGCCTGAGATAGCCCAGTGGAACGGCCGAGCGGCCGGGGACCGCCGCACGAAACCTCTTTTCGACACGCCCACCCACATCGTGTAGACGGAGCGCCTTCCCGGAGGCCCCTTTGCTACACGTTTCGACCCGCGGCGCCGCGGCGCCCCTCAGCTTTTCCGACGCGCTCCTCGCCGGCCTCGCCCGCGACGGGGGCCTCTACGTGCCCCAAACCTGGCCGCAGCTCTCGCGCGAGACCATCGCGGCCCTGGCGGGCGTGCCCTACGCCGATGCGGCCAAGCAGGTGTTGCGCCCGCTGATCGATGGGGAAATCGCGGATGCGGCCCTCGATGCGATGATCGAGGAATCCTACGCCACCTTCCGGCACAAGGCGGTCTGCCCGCTGGTGCAGCTGGACGACAACCTGTTCCTGCTCGAACTCTTCCACGGGCCGACGCTGGCGTTCAAGGACGTGGCGATGCAGCTCCTCGGGCGGTTGATGGACCATGTGCTGCGCGCGCGCGGCGCGCGCGCCACCATCGTCGGCGCCACCTCGGGCGATACCGGCAGCGCCGCGGTCGAGGCGTTCCGCGGGCTCGACCGGGTCGACGTCTTCATCCTGTTTCCGGAGGGGCGCGTCTCGGAGGTCCAGCGCCGGCAGATGACGTCGGTGGGCGCCGACAACGTCCATGCCATCGCCATCGATGGCAATTTCGACGATTGCCAGAACATCGTCAAAGCGATGTTCCAGCATGGCGACTTCGCCGACGAGGTCCGCCTGTCGGGGGTCAATTCCATCAATTGGGCGCGGGTGGCGGCGCAGGCGGTGTATTACTTCACCAGCGCGGTGGCCCTGGGTGCCCCCCACCGCCCGGTGTCCTTCGCGGTGCCCACCGGCAACTTTGGCGACATCCTGGCCGGCTGGGTCGCCAAGCGCATGGGCCTGCCGATCGGCCGCCTGATGATCGGCACCAACGCCAACGACATCCTGGCGCGCACCCTCGAACACGGCACCTACGAGGTTCGCGGCGTCCAGCCGACCACCTCGCCGTCCATGGACATCCAGATCTCGTCGAACTTCGAGCGTCTGCTGTTCGAGGCCCTGGGCCGCGATTCCTCCGGCCTGGGCCGCCTGATGGCAGGCCTCAAGCAGTCGGGCGGGTTCAGCCTCGACCCGGCGGTGCTGGCGAGCGTGCGCGACGAGTTCGATGCGACCTGCGTGCCGGAGGACGCGGTGATGGCCGAGATCGCCCGCACCCAGGCCGAGACCGGGCAGATCCTCGACCCGCACACCGCCATCGGCGTCCATGCCGGGCGCCGCCTGCTGGAGACGGACCCGCGCACTCCGGTGGTGGCCCTGGCCACCGCCCACCCGGCGAAGTTCCCGGATGCGGTGGCGCAGGCCACCGGCGGACTTCGCCCGGCCCTGCCGCCGCATCTGGCCGATCTCATGGACCGCAAGGAGCTGTTCTCGCGGGTCGCCAACGACCAGGGCGCGGTCGAGCGCTTCGTGCGCGAGCATGCCCGCATCACGCGGGGCGCCTGACGCGTGAAGGGAAGCGGCCCCATGATGCGGCGGCGCCCCCTCATTTGGATGGGAACGGGGTCGAGACGCGGCCCGGAAAGATCACCCCGATGAACCAGCATTTCGCCACGCACGGCGCCTCTCCCGACCTCAAGGTCACGCGGCTCGACAACGGGCTGACGGTGGTGACCGAGGCGATGCCGGGGGTGGCGACCGCCACCCTGGGCGTCTGGATCGGGGCTGGCTCGCGCCACGAGCGGCCCGACGAGCACGGGCTCTCCCACCTCATCGAGCACATGGCCTTCAAGGGCACCGCGACCCGCACCGCGCGGCGGATCGCCGAGGAGATCGAGGACGTCGGTGGCGACATCAACGCGGCCACCAGCGCCGAGGGTACGAGCTACAGCGCCCGCGTGCTGGGCGAGGATGTCGGCGTCGCCCTCGACGTCATCGGCGACATCCTCACGAACTCGCTGTTCGACGCCGGTGAACTCGCCCGCGAGAAGGGCGTGATCCTCCAGGAATACGCCGCCATCGAGGACACGCCCGACGACGTGGTCTACGAGGCCTTCACCGAGGCCGCCTTCCCCGACCAGCCGATCGGCCGCCCGATCATCGGCACGCCCAGCACCATCAAGAGTTTCGACCGCACCGCGATCGAGGGCTACATCGCCCGCGAGTACACGCCCGACCGCATCGTCCTGGCGGCCGCCGGTGCGGTCGGTCACGACGCCATCGTCGCGGCTGCCCAGCGGCACTTCGGAGGTCTGAAGGCCACCGAGGCGCCCCCGACCGTGCCGGGCGTCTACGGCGGCGGCGAGCGCCGCATGAAGAAGAAGCTCGAGCAGGCCAACGTGGTGATCGGCCTGCCCGGCCTCTCCTTCCGGGACGACGGCTATTATGCCCTGCACATGTTCGCGCAGATCCTCGGCGGCGGCCTGACCTCGCGGCTCTGGCACGAGGTCCGCGAGACCCGCGGCCTCGCCTACGAGATCCAGTCCTTCCACTGGCCGTTCTCCGATTGCGGCCTGTTCGGCATCGGCGCCGGAACGTCCGGCTCCGATCTCGCGCAACTCGTGGACGTGACCCTGGCCGAGACGGTCAAGGCGGTGCGCGACCTCGACACCGTCGAGATCGTCCGCGCCAAGGCGCAGCTGAAGGTCGCGCTGCTCTCCGCCCTGGAGACCCCCGGCGGGCGCATCGAGCGCAACGCCCGCCAGCTCCTCGCCTGGGGCCGGGTGATCCCGGCGGCGGACGTCATCGCCAAGGTCGACGCGGTCACCGTCGACGACGTTCGTGCGGCCGGCCGCAAGCTCCTTTCGGGCGCCCCCACCCTGGCGGCGATCGGACCGATCAAGACGTTGCCGTCGCTCGATCACGTGCGACAGGTGCTGCAGGCGGCCTGACGGGCGGAACGTTACGCCGAAGCGAGGCGCCCACCGCCGATGCCGTGGCTTTCGCGCCCGGCGGCTTGTTTTGGCCGCAAAGCGGCGCAATCGAACGTGTGGCCGGGCCTTGTCACGTTGCGGTGGGTCTCGGCCCGCACCGTCGCCGCGCACCTTGCCCGCGCCCTGCCCCATCGGTACGACTTGGATCAACCTGAGCCGTAGATGCCGGGATGCGCCCTCCGGCCGGAACACTCGCCCGTTGCGTATAACCACCCTCGTCCTGGCCGCTGTCCTGACGGCTTTCCTCACCGCCATGGCCATGCCGCGCCCGGCCGCGGCCGTGGAAGCCGTGCGCCTGACCCTCGACGCGCCGGCCATCGACCTGACGCCGATGATCGAGCGCTACCGTTCTGACGGCGACCTGATCCAGATCTCGACGGCCCCCGGCAAGGACGGCATCGTCCGGCGCATCGTCGTCAAGGCACGCGACACCGGCGCGCGGCCGGACTGGATGGTGTTCGCGCTCACCAACGACACCGACGAACAGATCGACCGCCTCCTCGTCGCGCCGCACTTCCGACTCGTGGGGTCGGGCGTGATCTGGCCGGACCTGGGCGGGTCGCGCATCGCCGCGATCACGGCGAGCCAGGGCATCAGGCCCGACCGGGAGGACAACCCCGAGGCCGATCAGTTCATGATCACGGTCGACCCGGGCTCCACCGTGACCTTCGTCGCCGAGCTGAGGGGGCCGAACATCCCGCAGGTCTACCTGTGGGACCAGGAAGCCTACCGCAAGAAATCCACCGGTCTGACGCTCTACAAGGGCATCATCATCGGCATCGCGGGCCTACTGGCGCTGTTCCTCACGATCATCTTCGTGGTGAAGGGGGCGATCATCTTCCCCGCCGCCGCGGCGCTGGCATGGTCGGTGCTCGCCTATGCCTGCATCGACTTCGGCTTCCTGCAGAGGGTGTTTCCCCTCACGGAGGTCGCGGAACGGGTCTACCGGGCCTCGGCCGAGGCGGTGCTGGCCGCCACCCTCCTCGTGTTCCTGTTCGCCTATCTCAATCTCAGCCGGTGGCACGTGCGCTACAGCCACGTCGCCTTCTTCTGGCTCGCCTTCCTGGCGGGCCTCGTGGGTCTCGCCGTGTTCGACCCGCCGGTGGCGGCGGGCGTCGCCCGCATCTCCATCGCCGCGGTGGCCGGCGTCGGCCTCCTCCTGATCGTGTACCTGGCCGCCCACAACGGCTACGACCGCGCCATCCTGCTGGTGCCGACCTGGGTCTTGCTGCTGATCTGGGTGGTGGCGGCGGGCTTCGCCATCACGGGGCAGATCGGCAGCGACCTCGTCCAGCCGGCCCTGATCGGCGGCCTCGTCCTCATCGTCATGTTGATCGGCTTCACGGTGATGCAGCACGCCTTTGCGGGCGGCGGCCTCACCCACGCCCTGGTCTCGGACACCGAGCGCCGGGCGCTGGCCCTGACCGGGGCCGGCGACGTGGTGTTCGACTGGGACGTGCCGGGCGACCGGGTCTTCGCCGGTCCGGAGATCGAGTCGCAGCTCGGCCTCAAGCGCGGCACCCTCGAAGGCCCCGCCTCGAACTGGCTGGGACTGCTGCATCCCTTCGACGTCGACCGCTATTCGGCCGCCCTCGACGGTGTGATCGAAGAACGCCGCGGCCGCATCCTGCACGATTTCCGTCTGCGTTCGCACGTCGGCCCCTACTATTGGTACCGACTCAAGGCCCGTCCGGTGATCGGCAGCGACGGCGAGGTCGTGCGAATCGTCGGCACCATCGCCGACGTCACGGAGCTGAAGGCCGCCGAGGAACGCCTGCTGCACGACGCCGTGCACGACAGCCTGACGGGCCTGCCCAACCGGGAACTGTTCCACGACCGGCTCGACGCGGCCCTCGCCTTCGCCAGCCAGGACCTGCGCCTGAAGCCGACGATCATCCTGCTCGACATCGACGGCTTCAAGGCGATCAACGACGCCATCGGCCTTTCGGCCGGCGATTCCATCCTGCTGACGTTGTCGCGCCGGCTCGGGCGGCGCCTGCGGCCGCAGGACACCCTGGCGCGCATCGCCGGCGACGAATTCGGCCTGATCCTGCTCTCGGAGCGGGAGCCGGATCGGATCCTGGCGTTCGCCGAGATGATCCGGAAGGCGATCGCCACCCCGATCACCTATGCCGAGCGCGAGATCTTCCTCACCGTCTCCGTCGGCATCGCCCTCCACGAGGCGGGCGGCAACCAGAAGCGCGAGGAGGTGTTCAAGAACGCCGAGATCGCCATGATCCAGGCCAAGCGCCAGGGCGGCGACCGGTCGGAGGTGTTCCGCGCGACTATGCGCAACGAGCGCGGCGACCGGCTGCTGCTGGAGGGCGACCTGCGCCGCTCCCTCGACCGCAACGAGATGAAGGTCCTGTTCCAGCCGATCGTGCGCCTCGAAGACCGGACGGTGGCCGGATTCGAGGCCCTGCTGCGCTGGGACCATCCCAAGCTCGGACGGCTGTCGCCCGCCACCTTCCTCCCCATCGCGGAAGAGACCGGCTTCATCGTCAACCTCGGCAACTTCGTGATGGAGCGGACCGCCCTCGAACTCGCCGCCTGGCAGCGTTCCCTCGATGTCGACCCGCCGATCTTCGCCTCCGTCAACGTCTCCTCGCGCCAGCTCCTGCGCCACGACCTCCTGCACGACGTCAAGACGGTGCTGGCCCGGTCCGGCGTACTGCCGGGTTCGCTCAAGCTCGAACTCACCGAGGGCCTGGTGATGGAGAACCCGGAATACGCCGCCCAGATGCTCACGCGCATCCACGACCTCGGCGCGGGCCTGTCCCTCGACGATTTCGGGACCGGCTATTCGGCCCTGTCCTACCTCCAGCGGTTCCCCTTCGACACCATCAAGATCGACCGGTCCTTCGTGCGCCAGATCGCGACGGGCCGTACCGTGATCCTGCGATCCATCGTGAAGATGGCCCAGGAACTGGGCCTCGCCATCGTCGCGGAGGGTGCCGAGAGCGAAGCCGACGCCCAGGCCCTGGCCGAACTCGGCTGCGACTACGCGCAGGGCTTCGCCTTCGGCGAGCCGATGTCGATGCTCCAGGCGCGCCAATTGGTCGGGGCGGCACCGGAAGCCGCCTGAGCGCGGACATCGGGGTCGGGATCGCGGCCGTACTTAAACCTCCCTTAACCATGATCTTGCATCGTCATCTCCGGGTTCGATCGGCTGCACGGAGCGGCCGGATACCGGACGGGGGACGGGTGCGATGGCGCAAGCGGCGTGGCAGGTGCAGGCGGAGACCGAGACCGACATCGTCCGGCGGGTCGTGGCGCGTCAGCTTCGCTTGCGTGAGCCGAGCGGTTCCGTCGGCGCCACCATCATCCCGATGGTGGCCGTAGCGGCGGTCGATCGCGACGATGACGAGACGGAGGAGGTCGACGCCTCCGACGTCATGCGGCTGCAGACGGAGGTCACGCTGATGAAAGCGGTCCTCAAGGCCGAGCGCACCGAGAACGAGACACTGCGCTCGCAGATGAGCGCGCGCGGGAATACCGGCGAGGAAGTCCGCCTGGTGCGCGATCGCTGGGCCGTCCTGGTCGATCAGCTTCTGCGCCAGCCGCGTTGATCGTCTCCACGACGGGACACGCAGCGCGAGCCCGGATATCCGGGCTTCGCCCCTCGTCCTGCGACCGCAGCGAGCGGCGACAGGAGGTCGGGCCTCCCGTGCGTGCTGACGCTTCATCGCCCTTACACGTCATCGGGAGACGGCCATGAGCGCCCGCTGCTCGCTCGTCGTCAACGGCAAGGCCGTACGCATCTCCACCGGCGAGACCCCGGTGGAGGCGGCTTTGGCCGAGGGCATGATCGGTTCCGGACTGAACGGAGCGGCGGCGTTCGGCCAGGGCGGCGGGCCGGCGGCGCGCCGGGCGAAACCCCGTGGCCATCGGGCCGAGAGCCTCGTCCCCTCCCTGCCGCGGACGGCGCCGACCCTCTGCGCCACCCCTGCCCTGCAGGCCGGCGCGCCGGTGCGGCGCAGCGGAACGATCACCGACATCCGTCCGCTCGGACCGCACGTGGTCGAGATGGTGGTGACCGTCACGCGACGTCTCGACATCCAGCCCGGCCATCAGGTCGTGGTGACGATCCACGGCCACGAGCCCCTGACCCTCAGTCCGACCCTGCGGATCGACGGCGCGGCGGAGCTCAACGAACTCGTTTTCCACCTGCCCCTGCACCCGGGCGAAGCCTGCCTCGCCTCGGCCCTTGGCGAGACGGTGCCCCGGGGCACGGACGTGAAGATCGAGGGGCCGGTCGGACGCGGCTTCTACCGCCCCGGCGGCGGCCGTCTTGTCCTGGTCGCCGCAGAAACCGGCTTCGCGCCGATCTGGTCCATCGCCAGGGCGGCACGCTACATCGAGCCGGCGCGCGACGTGGTGCTGGTCGCCGGCGCTCGCGACCCCCTCGACCTCTACATGCGCCCTTCCCTCGACTGGCTGAGGGCCACCGGCATCGGCCGTATCGTCCTGGTGGCCGACCGTTCGCGCCAGCGCCCGCCGGACGTGCGCCCGGGCCCGTTGAGTGCGCACCTGCCTCCCCTGCGCACCACCGACGTGGTCCACGTGGTCGGCGATGCCTCGACGGTGGGTGCGGTCGAAGTCCTGGCCGCGGCGGCCGGCGCCCGCTGCTATCCCGTCCTGCTCGCTCCGTAAGTCCAAGGCCTGCAGTCCGAGGCCTGCCGACCAAGAAAGAAGAAGGCCCGGCGCTTTTCGAGCGCCGGGCCTTCTCTTTCGTTAGGGCGGGATCCCTCGCTTCAGGCGACCTTCACGCGCCAGATCTCCTCGGCGTATTCGCGCATCGAGCGGTCGGAGGAGAACCACGCCATCCGCGAGGTATTCAGGATCGCCGATTTCCACCACGCCTTCGGGTCGCCCCAGGCGGCGTCGATCTCGCGTTGAACCCGCCAATAGTCGTCGAAATCGACGGTGAGCAGGTACCGGTCGTTGTGGCGCAGGTCGTCCACCAGCGGCCGGAAGCGGCTGCGGTCGTCCGGCGAGAAGCCGCCCGACCCGATGAGATCGAGGGCCGCGGCGAGACGCGGCGAGGCGGCGATGGCCTTGGCCGGATAGTTCACCTCGGTCATCCGCTCCGCGACACCGGCGGCGTCGAGGCCGAAGATGAAGATGTTGTCCGCCCCGACGTGGTCGCGAATCTCGATGTTGGCGCCGTCGAGGGTCCCGATGGTCAGAGCGCCGTTGAGGGCGAGCTTCATGTTGCCGGTGCCCGAAGCCTCCATGCCGGCGGTGGAGATCTGCTCGGACAGGTCGGCAGCGGGGATGATCGCTTCGGCGAGGCTCACGGAATAGTTCGGCAGGAACGCCACCTTAAGCCGGCCGGCGACGTCGGGATCGTCGTTGACGACCTTGGCGACGTCGCAGGCGAGCTTGATGATGAGCTTGGCCTGCACGTAGCTCGGCGCCGCCTTGCCGCCGAACATCTTGACCCTCGGCGTCCAATCGCGGTTCGGTTCGGCCTTGATGGCCTGATACAGCGCCACGGTCTCGATGACGTTGAGGAGCTGGCGCTTGTACTCGTGGATGCGCTTGATCTGCACGTCGAACAGTGCGGTCGGGTCGATCACGATGCCGGTACGGTCGGCGACGACGCGGGCGAGCGCCTCCTTCCGGGCCAGCCGCATCGCGGCGTAGCGGGACTGGAAGGTGGAATCCTCGGCATGGCCGGCGAGGTCCATCAGGGCGGACGGGTCGTCGAGCACACGTTCGCCGACGATCTCGACGGCGAGTTTGGTCAACTCCGGATTGGCGTTGTGCAGCCAGCGCCGGAAGGTGATGCCGTTGGTCTTGTTGACGATCTTGTCGGTGTCGAGGGCGTGGAGGTCCTTGAACACCGTCGAGCGCATCAGGTCGGTGTGCAGGGCCGAGACGCCGTTGACCCGGCGGGCGCCCAGGAAGGCGAGATGGCCCATGCGCACGCGCTTGCCGTGGGTCTCCTCGATCAGGGACACCGAGGCGAGATGGGCGGCGTCGGAATGACCGTGCTTGCCCTGCTCCTCGAGATGCATCCAGTTGATGAGGTAGATGATCTGCATGTGGCGCGGCAGCAGCCGCTCCATCAGGCCCACCGGCCAGGTCTCGAGGGCCTCCGGCAGGAGGGTGTGGTTGGTGTAGCCCAGCGTGTTGGTGGTGACGTGCCAGGCGTCCTCCCACGTGAAGCCGTGGTCCTCGAGGAGGAGGCGCATCAGCTCCGGCACCGCGATCGCCGGGTGGGTGTCGTTGAGCTGGATCGCGGCGTGGTCGGGCAGCGAGCGCAGGTCGCCACGCTCGGCCACATGGCGGCGCACCAGGTCCTGGAGCGAGGCGGATGTGAAGAAGTATTCCTGGCGCAGCCGCAGTTCCTGGCCGGAATCCGACGAGTCGCTGGGATAGAGCACCCGCGAGATCGCCTCGACCCGCGACCGGTCGGACACCGCGCCGACGTGATCGCCGCCGTTGAAGCGGCCGAGGTCGATCGGCGACTCGGCCTCCGCCTTCCACAGGCGCAGGGTGTTCACGTGGCAGCCACGCCAGCCGACCACCGGCACGTCGTGCGCCACGGCCCGCACGGTCTCGGCCGGCTGCCAATGGCGGCGGATCACGCCCTCGCCGATCGACGACATGGTGACGTGGCCGCCGAACCCGATGGTGTAGGTGGCGTCAGGCCGGGCGAACTCCCAGGGGTTGCCCTCGGCGAGCCAGGTCTCCGGCGCCTCCTTCTGCCAGCCGTCCTCGAGGGATTGCCGGAACAGGCCGTGGTCGTAGCGGATGCCGTAGCCGATGGCGGGGATCGACAGGCTCGCCATGCTCTCCATGAAGCACGCGGCCAGGCGTCCGAGGCCGCCGTTGCCCAGGGCCGCGTCGGGCTCGGCCCCCTCGACGGTGTCGAGGGAGATGCCGAGGTCGGCGAGCGCCGCCCGCGTGGTCTCGACGAGGCCGAGGTTGTTCATGGCGTCCGAGAGAAGACGCCCGATCAGGAATTCGAGGGAGAGGTAGTAGACCCGCTTGTTGGGGATCGCTTCGCTGTTCGACGCCATACAGGCGTCGACGATGCGGTCGCGCAGGGCCAGGGCCGTGGCGGCGAACCAATCGCGCTCGCGGGCGATGTCCGGCGTCTTGCCGACGACGTAGGCGAGCTTGGCCAGGATCGCCTCGCGCAGATCGATGACCGGATCACCGGAGACGGCCCGCGCGGGCGTTGCCCAGGCCGGAGCTTTGGGCATGCCGGCCACGGGCTCGGCATCGGCCGCGGTGCGGCTACGGTCCGGTACGGTCAGGACATCGTTCAGCACGTATCATTCCCTCTCTTCGCTGCCGGACTGTGCAGGAAGCCCAAAAAGCCGGCCCGCTCCCCTGGCTGTTCATCGTTCCGGACGCTTGCACCGGCATGGTGGGTCCGCGTGGACGCCTCGTCGGTCCGGCGTCGGTCGCGGTGCGACACCGCTCGCTGGCGCCGTTCGCAAACCCCGTGCCTCACTGTCGGCCGAATCGCTCGAGCGTCACGCTGACCTCGGAGCGAGACGGAACTATGGCCGCGCTGCGGCCCGGCTGCGCCCAACCTTCGACGGCGGCGATGCAATCGTCGCTGCGGCGCAACGCGTCAATGATCCATTAACCGCCTTGATGGCTTGGATTGTGCATTGCGATACGATGGATGAGCCGCGAAGGCAGACGATGTCGAACCCGATTCTTTCCGGCACCATCACGATCGCACAGCCTCGAAGCAGCGGGATGGCAGCGATGGACGACATCGACCGGACCGGGCTGAAGCAGGCCGTCCATTCTGGCGGGGCGGCCGATTTCACGAGGGATTCCGGGCGTTCGCTACGGCCGCGCATCCTTTACGCAACGCCCGAGATGGCGGATTTCGTCAAGACGGGCGGGCTCGGTGAGGTGGCCGGGGCCCTGCCCCGCGCGTTGCGCCGACACTACGACGTCCGTGTGCTCATTCCCGGCTACCGGCAGGTGGTGGAGCGGTTCGACCACATTCCCGTGGTGGCGCGGCTGCAAGGCAGGGCCGGCATTCCCCCCTGCGACCTCGGCCTCGTCGAGACCGGCGACGGCCTGCAGGTCTATGTCCTCTTGAGCGCCGATCTCTACCAGCGCGACGGGTCGCCCTACGGCGACGACCAAGGCGACTTTCGCGACAACGACCTCCGGTTCGGCCGGCTCAGCCTGGCCGCCGCCGAGATCGCCGGGGGCGCCGATCCGGCCTGGAGCGCCGATCTCCTGCACCTCAACGACTGGCAGACCGCCCTCGCCCCGGCCTACCTGTCCTGGGCCGGGCGCCGGGTTCCGAGCGTCCTGACCATTCACAACCTGGCCTACCAGGGCTTGTTTGCCAGGGAAGCCCTCGGGCGCCTCGGCGTCCCCGATGCCGCCTTCCAGATGGACGGGGTCGAGTTCTACGGCCACCTGTCCTTCCTCAAGGCCGGCCTGTTCTATGCCTCGCAGGTCACCACGGTCAGCCAAACCTACGCCCGCGAGATCATGACGCCGGAGGCCGGCTGCGGCCTCGACGGGCTGCTGCGCACCCGCGCCGCGCAAGGCAGGCTCGCCGGCATCCTGAACGGTATCGACGAGAGCTGGGATCCGCGCACCGATCCGCATCTCGCGACGCGGTTCGAGGCCGACGACTGGCGCGGCAAACGCGCCAACGCCGAGATGGTCCGCCGTCAGTTCGGCCTCGCCGTCTCGCGCGGACCACTCTTCGCCATCGTATCGCGGCTGGTCCACCAGAAGGGCATCGATCTCAGCCTGGCGGCGGCCGAGACGATCGTCGCCGAGGGCGGACAACTCGTGGTTATCGGTCAGGGCGAGAGCCGCTTCGAGGACGCGCTGCGCGAGCTCGCGCGGCGGCATCCCTCCGCGGTCGGGGTCCATGTCGGGTTCGACGAGAAGGATGCGCGCAGGATGTTCGCGGGCAGCGACTTCCTGCTGATGCCGTCGCGGTTCGAGCCATGCGGCCTCGCCCAGATGTACGCCCAGCGGTTCGGCTCGCTGCCGATCGTGCACCGCACCGGCGGGCTTGCCGATACGGTCGAGGATGGGGTGACCGGTTTCACCTTCGGGGACGCCTCGCCCAAGACCTTCATCGCAGCGGTGCGTCGGGCTCTCGACACTTTCGGGGCCAAGAAGCGCCTCAACGCCATGCGGCGGCGCGCCATGTCCCGTTCCTTCGGCTGGGACCATGCCGCCGTCGACTACTCGGCGCTGTACGCGCGCGCGCTAGGCAACGGTTCGAGCCTGCGTACACGGATGGTGTGACGCGTCGAGCCACTTGGCGCCGTTGCGACAGCCACGAGCCCGTCGTCGGATCCTCGACGATCCGACGACGGGCTAATGCCGTCAGTCTTTACCCCTCTCGCACGAAGATCGTCGTCGCCAGCGGCGGCGCCGTCAGCACGAGCGAGTACGGCTGGCCGTGGCTTTTGACGGCTTCCGTTTGGAGGCCGCCCATGTTGCCGATGTTGGAGCCGCCGTAGCGGCCCGCGTCCGAGTTGATCGCCTCGCGGTAGAAGCCCGCTTCGGGCACGCCGATGCGATAGCCGTCCCGTGGAATCGGCGTGAAGTTCGACACCACCACCGCGACATCGCCTGGCTCGCGGCCCTTCCGGGCCCAGGCGATGACACTGTTGTCCTGGTCGTCGGCCACCAGCCACTGGAACCCGCCGGCTTCCGTGTCCCGGGCGTGCAGGGCCGGGGTGGTCAGGTAGAGCTGGTTGAGGTCGCGGACGAGATCCTTGACTCCGGCGTGAAGGGAATCGTCGAGCAGATGCCAGTCCAGGCTCTGGTTGTGGTTCCACTCCCGCTCCTGGCCGAATTCGCCGCCCATGAACAGCAGCTTCTTGCCCGGGTGCCCCCACATGAAGCCGAAGTAAGCGCGCAAATTCGCGAACTTCTGCCAGCGGTCACCCGGCATCTTGCCCAGCAGCGAACCTTTGCCGTGCACAACCTCGTCGTGGGACAGCGGCAGGATGAAGTTCTCGCTGAAGGCGTAGAGGAGACCGAAGGTGAGGTCGTGGTGGTGGTAGCGGCGGTGGATGGTCTCCTTCGAGACGAAGTTCAGGGTGTCGTGCATCCACCCCATGTTCCACTTGAAGCCGAAACCGAGCCCACCGGTGTAGGTCGGGTGCGAGACGCCCGGCCACGAGGTCGATTCTTCGGCGATCGTGATGGTGCCCGGGGCGTTGGCGTAGGTCGCTTCGTTGGTCTTGCGCAGGAAATGGATCGCGTCGAGGTTCTCGTTGCCGCCGTACTGGTTGGGGATCCACTCGCCCTGCCGGCGCGAATAGTCGAGGTAGAGCATCGAGGCGACGGCATCCACGCGCAGGCCGTCGAGATGATAGTGCTCGAGCCAGAAGCGCGCATTGGCGGCGAGGAAGGTCGCCACCTCGACCCGGCCGAAATTGTAGATGTAGGTGCCCCAGTCCTGGTGGAAGCCCTGGCGCGGGTCGGCATGCTCGTAGAGATGCGTCCCGTCGAACTGGCCCAGGCCGTGGGCGTCCAGGGGGAAATGGCCGGGCACCCAATCGAGCATCACGCCGATGCCGGCCTTGTGGGCGGTGTCGACGAAGGCTGCGAAGTCGTCCGGGCTGCCGAAGCGGCTGGTGGGTGCGAACAGCGACACCGGCTGGTAGCCCCAGGACCCGTCGAACGGGAACTCCGTGATGGGCAGCATCTCGATATGCGTGAAGCCCATCTCCTTGACGTAGGGGATCAGGCGCTCGCCGAGTTCCTTGTAGGTGAGGAAGCGGTTGCCCTCCTCGGCCACCCGCGCCCACGAGCCCAGGTGGACCTCGTAGATCGAGATCGGCGCATGCCGCGGATCGACGGCGCCGCGGGTGGTCATCCAGGCCTCGTCGCTCCAGACCGGCTCGCTGGTGCCCTGGAGGACAGAGGCGGTCTCGGGCGGTTGCTGCGCGGCGAAGGCGACCGGATCGGCCTTGAGCGGCAGCAACCCGCCGTCGGGGCCACTCATTTCGTATTTATAATGGGCGCCGGCCTTCAGGCCCGGAACGAACAGCTCCCAGACGCCGCCGTTCTGCCAGAGGCGCAGGGGGTGGCGCCGGCCGTCCCAATCGTTGAAGTCGCCGACGACGCTGACCCGGCGCGCATTGGGCGCCCAGACCGCGAAGCGGAACCCCTCGATGCCGTCGACGGTACGGGCCTGTGCGCCGAGCACGCGATAGGTGACGTCGCTGCCGACCTCGCGCAGGGCGTCGATGTCGGCCTGTTGCAACGACGAGCCGAAGCCGTAGGGGTCGTGGCGCTTGTGCTCGACGCCGTCCCAGGTCTGGTACGCGATTTCGTAGAGCGGACGCCCCTCGCTCTCGAGGCGCGCGACGTAGAACCCCTCGGGATGCCGGCGCTCGAAGGCCACCCGGTTTCCGGCCACGAGCAGCGTGGCGGATTTCGCCTCGGGAAGGACCGCGCGCACCTCCCAGACACCGGGCGACACCTCATGCGGGCCCAGGACGGCGAAGGGGTCGCCGTGGGTCGCCGACATGATCGCGGCGATGGCCTCCTGCGAGACGGTCCGGGGCGACGTCCCGCCCACCGGCGTGACGTCCGCGGACCCGGAGATGCCCGAAGATGTGGGGGTCCGCGTCGCGAACGTCTCGTCGATATCCGTCATTCAAATGCCTCTCTTGATGTCGTCCAGAATGGTCAGAACCCCTCGCGCGGGGATTTCGATCCAGTCCGGACGGTTATTGGCTTCGTAATCGACTTCGTAGAGGGCCTTGGTCAGCAAGCAGAGCTTGAGGAGGCGCGCTTCCGTCTCCGGATCGGTCACGGCGGCCCTGCTGTCGGCGACCGCCTCCCGGTATCCGTCGAGGAAGGCTGCATCGATCATGCCGCGCCATTCCGCCGCCGCGCGCCGCGCCCGGACCTGCGAATCGGCAAAGCGGGCGGTGATCTCGCGGGTTACGGTCTCGGCGCCGTAGGCGAACGAGCGCAGCATGCCCGCGACGTCGCGCAACGGCGTCGCCTTGCGGCGGCGGTCGTCCGCCGGCCGTGACGGCTCGCCCTCGAAATCCACGATGACGAGGTCGCCCTCGGAGGCGAGGACCTGCCCGAGGTGGTAGTCCCCGTGGATACGGGTCTTCATGGCCCCCTTGGGCGCCTTGGCGATGAGATCCTCGATCACCGCCTCGACCTCGCGACGCCGGCCGATCAGTTCGGTGCTCGCCGTGTTCGCCTGACGGCCGGCCAGCGATTCCAGGCCGCGGAAGGCACGTTCGCCCTGGAGGCGCGTGTCCTCGCCGAGCGCACGCAGGTCGTCGTGGGTGAACGGCTCGGCATCGAAGGCCGCGTCGTCCGTCTCGATGGCGAAGGCCTGATGCATCTCGGCGGTGCGCCGTCCGAGCAGGATGGCCCAGCGCAGGTGATCCGCGAAGGTGTCGAGGGCCTCCGGCGCCTCGCTCTCGGGCGCCAGCACCACCGTGTCGAAGTCGCGCCGCAGTCCTTCCAGCATCAGGGTCCAGGCGTCGCCCTGGTTCGGTACGAAGGTCTGGAGGACGGCGAGCGCCGTCCGGGTGCCGTCGGCGGCCACATGCTCCATCACGCCGAGCAGGGCGGGCGTGTTGGCGAACCGCGCCGTTTCCGTGAGGAAGCGCCCGACCTCGATCTCGGGATGGATGCCGGTCTGGAGCCGCCGCAGCAGCTTGAGCATCATCTTGGAGCCGATGGCGATGGAGGTGTTGCTCTGCTCAGCCGAAAGGCGCCGGACCTCGCCGATGTCGACCGACACCTCGGAATCGAAGGCGGAGGTGGTCGAGAACTCGAGGCGGCCGGATTCGCTGGGCATCGAGACGCCGTTGCGCATCCCCTCGATGATGGCCACGGCAAAGGCCGGTGCCGCCGCCGCCCCGAACAGGAGGCCGGTGCGGGGACCGCGGCGCACCCGCGCCACCGCGAACGGCATCAGGGTCTCGTCCTCGCGGCCCTCGTCGACGGCGACCGGCACGAAGTAGTCCTGGCGCTCGCCGGTGGCCAGGTGGACCGCGACCCGCGGCAGCAGGAACTTCGCCTCGCCGCCGGCATCGGTCAGCATGGCGCTGTCGATGACCTGGACGGACTTGATGCGCGAGCCCTTGGCGCCGAACCAGCGGCGGGTGGCGATGAAGCGGGGCGCCACCGTGCGCTCGAAGGCGATGCGCTCGCGCCCGGCCATCAACGTCTCGATGCCGCCGGTCAGGACGAGGGTGAACAGTTCGGGCGTCTCGGGCTGCGGCCCGATCGAACCGGCGTTGGCCGCGCTCAGCCCGAACCAGTAGAAGCCGTAGGAGGGCAGCGTCAGCAGGTAGGGCAGGTCGCCGATCGGCGGGAATTCGGAGCCGCCGGTGAGTTCGATCGGCACGGCGCTGCGCAGCTCAGACAGGTCGAGCTGGACCGCCTGGGGGGCGCGCGACAGGTTGGCGACGCACAGGACCCGCTCGCCCTCGAACTCGCGGATCCAGGCGAGGACCTTGCGGTTCGACGGATACAGGAACTGGATCGCGCCGCGGCCGAGCGCGACGGAATTGTTGCGGATGGCGATCATGCGCCGGGTCCAGTTCAGCAGGCTGGTCTGCGACTGGGTCTGCGCCTCGACGTTGATGGCGTCGAAGCCGTAGATCGGGTCCTGCACCGACGGCAGGAACAACTTCGCCGGATTGGCGCGCGAAAAACCGCCGTTGCGGTCGGGCGACCATTGCATGGGGGTGCGCACGCCATCGCGGTCGCCGAGGTAGATGTTGTCGCCCATGCCGATCTCGTCGCCGTAGTAGAGGACCGGCGTGCCGGGCATCGACAGGACGAGGGACTTCATCAGCTCGATCTTGCGGCGGTCGTTCTCCAGCAGCGGCGCGAGGCGGCGACGGATGCCGAGGTTGATCCGGGCGCGGCGTTCGGCGGCATAGAACGACCAGAGATAGTCACGCTCTTCCGCCGTGACCATTTCGAGCGTCAACTCGTCGTGGTTGCGCAAGAAGATCGCCCATTGGCAGCCCTCCGGGATCTCCGGGGTCTGGCGCATGATGTCGGTGATCGGGTGCCGGTCTTCCCGGGCGATCGCCATGTACATGCGCGGCATCAGCGGGAAGTGGAACGCCATGTGGCATTCGTCGCCGTCGCCGAAGTACTGCGCGGTTTCCTCGGGCCACTGGTTGGCCTCCGCGAGCAGCATCCGGTCGGGATAGCTCACGTCGAGCGCCGCACGGATCGCCTTGATGACCGTGTGGGTCTCGGGAAGGTTCTCGCAGTTCGTGCCGTCGCGCTCGATCAGGTAGGGGATCGCGTCGAGCCGCAGGCCGTCGACGCCCATGTCCAGCCAATAGCGCATCACCTCGATCACGGCCGCGAGCACGGCCGGGTTGTCGAAGTTCAGGTCCGGCTGGTGGCTGTAGAACCGGTGCCAGAAGTATTGCTTGGCGACCGGATCCCAGGTCCAGTTCGACGTCTCGGTGTCGAGGAAGATGATGCGCGTGTCGGAATACGGGGTGTCGGTGTCCGACCAGACGTAGAAATCGCGCTCGGGGCTGCCGGCCGGCGCCTCGCGGGCGCGCTGGAACCAGGGGTGCTGGTCGCTGGTGTGGTTGATCACGAGTTCGGTGATGACGCGCAGGCCGCGCTCGTGCGCCGCGTCCACGAAGCGACGAAACTCCTCCATCGTGCCGTAGGAAGGGTTCACCTCGCGGTAGTCGCCGATGTCGTAGCCGTCGTCGCGCAGCGGCGAGGGATAGAAAGGCATCAGCCAGATCGCCGTGACGCCGAGGTCGCGGACGTAGTCCAGCTTCTGCGTCAGCCCCTCGAAATCACCGATCCCGTCGTTGTTCGCGTCGAAGAACGACTTGACGTGGATCTGGTAGATGATGGCGTCGCGGTACCATTGCGGATCGCTACGATCGATCATCGTGTCACTGCCTTGCGGATCTGATTCAAGGGTTCCGGATCATCGTACCGGTCATCGCGTCCTTGCCCCGCCCCGAATGGCCGGCAACGGACCCCGAAATCCAGAGGCGGGGTGACGTCCCCTGCCCGCGCCATCGGCGGCTCCTGGAATTCGGGTTCGCGTGCGAAGCCCTGACGTGACGGTACGGATTCGATGAGCCGGTGGGTTGCGCCGGGCGGAAAATTCGGTGCGGAACGCGACGGCCGGCCTGTTGGCCAGCCGTCGATCCCGGGTTCGTCGGGGGCTTGCGCCATCATCTTGGCGACGGCGTGACGGCCTCGCCTCGCTGACACGGGTATTCCCGTCACGCAACCCGTCGCGGTGCCCTCAAGCGCCAGATCACACACGACCGCTCGGCCGGGTCGAGGGCGATGCGGTGCGACTTGCCGCGCAGTTCGAACGTGTATCCTTGCAACAGGTCCTCTACCTCGACCGCGCCGTCGTCGGGCTGGCCCAGCAGCCAGAGCGGGACCTCGTAGGTGCATTCACGACGGTTGCGCGGATCGAGGTTGACCATCACGAAGATGCAATTGTCGCCTTCCGGCGTGGTCTTGGCATAGGCCACGATCTCGTCGTCGCCCGCAGCCGTGAAGACGACGTTCCGGAAATCCCACAATGCGGGATTGTCGCGACGGATGCGGTTGAGCTTGATGATGTGCTCACGGATATTGCCGGGGCGGTGATAATCCCACGCCTTGAGCTCGTACTTCTCCGAGTTCAGATATTCTTCCTTGCCCGGATAGGGCTCGGCTTCGCACATCTCGAAGCCGTTGTAGATGCCGTAGACGGACGACAGGGTCGCCGCCAGCGTGGCGCGCACGACGAACCCGGCCCGACCGCTGGTCTGGAGATAGATCGGGTTGATGTCCGGCGTATTGGCGAAGAAATTAGGCCGATAGTACTCGCCCATCTCTCCGGCCAATTCCGTGGAATAGGCGATGAGGTCGGCCTTGGTGTCGCGCCAGGTGAAGTAGGTGTAGCTCTGCTGGTAGCCGGCCTTGGCGAGCTTCTTCATCATCTTGGGCCGCGTGAAGGCCTCGGCCAGAAAGATGACGTCGGGATAGCGGTCGTTGACCTCGGCGATCATCCATTCCCAGAACGGGATCGGCTTGGTGTGGGGGTTGTCGACACGGAAGATGCGAACGCCGCGCTCGGCCCAGCCCATGACGATATCGCGCAATTCGATCCACAGCGACGGCAGCGCGCCGCCGTAGAAATGCACGTTCGAGATGTCCTCGTACTTCTTCGGGGGGTTCTCGGCGAACTTCAGGGTGCCGTCGGGCCGCCACTCGAACCATTCCGGGTGGGTCTTGATCCAGGGGTGGTCGGGCGAGCACTGGATCGCGAAGTCTAGCGCGATCTCCATGCCGTAGGCATGGCTGGCCGCGACCAGCCGCGAGAAATCCTCGAGCGTCCCGAGGTCGGGATGGACCGCATCGTGGCCGCCCTCCTCCGCACCCACGGCATAGACCGAGCCCACGTCACCGGGCAGCGCCTTGAGGGTGTTGTTCTTGCCCTTGCGGTTGGTGCGCCCGATCGGATGGATCGGCGTGAAGTACAGCACGTCGAAGCCGAGTTCGCGGATCTGCGGCAGACGCGCGATGACGTCGTCGAAGGTGCCGTGGCGGTTGACGTCGCCCGATTGCGAGCGCGGGAAGATTTCGTACCAGGCCGAGAATCGCGCCGCCAGGCGATCGGCGATCACCGGAACCTCGACGGGATACCGCGAGAGGTTCAGGCGCTCGGCATTGCGCTGAACGAGAGCGGCGGTCTCGGGCGCCAGGATCAGGTCGAGCTGCTCCGCCGACCCCGCCTGCTCCAGGTCGAGGGCGACGAGCAGGGATTCGAGTGCTGCGGCATCGGGCTCCTCGGCGCGGCTCGCCGCATCCTGGACGATGGCGACGCCCTCGATGGTCTCCAGGCGCACGTCGACGCCGGCGTTGCGCTTCTTGAGGGTGTCGCGCATCCACGAGGCGAAGCCGTCTCGCCACGCCTCGATGGTGAAGACGTAGCGGGCATTGCGCTCCAGCGGGAAGGACCCTCCCCAGCGGTCGTTGTCGACGAAGGTCATCGGATCGCGGCGCCATTCGGTCTCGCCGGCCGGGCGCGACAGGATCGCGGCGGCGATGATGTCGTGGCCGTCGCTGAAGACGTCGGCGGCCACCGCCACGCGCTCGCCGACCACGCGCTTGACCGCGGAACGGCCGCCGTCGATTTCCGGGCTCACGGCCTCGATGACGACGCGGCCGCGACCGTCCGGGTTGGTCGGTGTCGGCCAGCGCGAGACCTTGGGTCGCTCGGCCGCCAGGATACGGACTTCGCCCGGTGAGAGGGTGACGACCCCACCGGCCCGGAAAGCGATCGGCTCCACCTCGGGGGTGCGATCGACGAAGGTGCCGAGCATGCCGCCGGTACGGGCCAGAAGAGGTCCGGGCTCCACCACGGCCGGCGCGTCAGTGGGGTTGTGGAGCACCAGCACCGCATGGCGGGCCGAGGCGGCGTGGCCGGTATCGAAGCGGATCAGCGCGACCACCGCCGCGTCCGGCGCCGAGATCCGCGCCTGGGCGCCCTCGACGTTGGCGGCGGACAACTCGGCCCGCAACGCATTGATGGCGGCGATGGAGGCCGAGATGTCCACCCCCGTGGCGGTCTCGCGTGCCTCAGGCGTCGTCTCGACCACGTGCAGCGGACGCGCGTAGCCCCACTCGTAGCCGATCGGCATCAAGACACCGGCCGAAAAGAACGCGGCCAGGGTGTAGCGGGCCTTGAGATGGCGGGCGATCGCCGCGGCGTCGCCCGGCGCCTGCGCCGCGAGGCGCGGCATGTCGTGGTTCTCGGGGAACGCGATCGAGGGCGCGATGACGCGCAGGCGCTCGTACTGCTCCAGCGCCCACGGCGCCTTGAGATCCCACCAGGCAAAGGAGTTGAAGAGGTAGTCGAAGCCGGAGCCGGCGGTGGCCTGCGCCTCCTCGAAGGTACAGCCCAGCGTCTCGGCTGCGAACAAACAGTCCGGCTCGATCGCCTTGGCCGACTGGATCAGGACACGCCAGACCTCCGGCGGCACCTTGTAGGCGGCGTCGCAGCGGAATCCACTCACGCCGAGGTCCTGCAGGCGGCTGATGTAGGCGGCCCAGAGCTTGGTCAGCTCATGGGCGGCAGCTTCCGAATGATAATTCAATTCGGCGAGGTCGCCCCAGACGGTGCGGATCGTCGGGTCGTCGGGATCGACCGCATAGGGGCTTTCGGGATGCCCGTGTTCATCGAGGACGAACAGATCCGGCCGCGAGCGTGCGAGGGGGCCGTCCTTGGCAGTGTGGTTGATGACGAGATCGGTCATCACCGAGAGACCGAGTTCCTGCGCCGCCGCGCAGAAGCGACGGACCTGGTCGTCGTCGGACGTTCCGTCCTGGTCGCGGAACCGCTCGTCCAGGCGCTCGATGTCCGAGACGGCATAGAGGCTGCGCGAACCGCCGGTCTGGTGAAACGGATTGAGGTAGATCCAGTCGAACCCCATCGCGGCGATGCGCGGCAGTTCGGCGGTCCAGGCGGAGACGGGCCCAACCAGGAGCGGGAAAAGGTTGTAGATCCGCGGCCCCTCGGCCCGGGGCGCCAGTGTGGCGGGCAGCGCCACGAGGCCGGCGTCGGCCCGCTGCGCGGAGGTCCTTGCGGGGTTGGGAGCGTTCATGTCTTCGTCCTATCGGTCGTCGCGCGCCCTCGGGCCTCTGCGAGAGAGGGGGCCGCGCACTGAGAGTTCGAGGGTGACCAACCCGATCACTCTGACCCGGTCGGCGTCCCCCTCATGCCCCGCCCGCGGCGAGGCACCCTCCCCCTTTGCGTCGGGGAAGGGTTCGGATTGTCTCAACCCGTCCGTTTAAGGACGGCGTATGGCAGTTGCGCGAAGAGATCGGCGACATCGAGCCGGCCGTCACCGACCGCCACGTCGCGTCCGGTGACGAGGTCGGTCCACCGGCTCTCACCCGGCACCGGGAGAACGGTCCCGGCAAAGCGCGACGCCGACCACACGCCATCTCCCGGCAAGCCCGATACGAGACGTGGAACCGCCACGATCAGATCACCCTCGCCACTGGTGCTGGCCGAGCGCGTGAAGGCGATGACGTGCCCGGCCATGTCACCGGCCGCGGGAGCGGCGATGTAGTCGGCGTCCGCGTAGAAGGACGGCCGGGCCGCGCGATCCTGGAGAAGTCGCGCCAGCGTCGCCTGCTTGACCCGCCCGTCCGGCCAGGTGCCGAGCAGAGAGGCCACGTCCGCCTCGCCGAAGAGGGCCTGTGACAGCGCCGAATAGTCCACCGGGCGGCGATTGTCGGGGTCTACGAAGGAAAAATCCCAGTTCTCCGTGCCCTGGTAGGTGTCGGGAAGGCCAGGCAGGGTCGCCTTTAGGACGGTGCGGCCGAGGCTGGCGATCATGCCGAGGTGGGCGAGTCGGCGCGCAAACGGACGCAGACGGTCGAGGAAGTCCGACCCCGGTGCGATCAGCTTGGCGAACAGCGCCTTGACCGCGCCCTCGTAAGCCTCGTCGACGTTGACCCAGCTCGACCGGCGCTTGCCCTCGCGCAGCGCCTTCTCCGAATAGGCGCCGAGCCGCTCGCGAAAATCGGTGATGGCCGCTTCGTCGTCGCGCTCAAGCAGTTCAAGCGGCCAGGCCCCGAGGATCGCCTGGAAGAACATCCACTGGTCGTTGGCGTCAGGCACGGCCTCGTCGTCGATGACGGTCAGGTGCGAAGCGGCGATCTCCTGCCAGCTCGCCCAGGCCTGCGCCCATTCCTCGGGAATCTCGGACAGGGCGAGCAGTCGGGTGCGGGCATCCTCGCCGCGCTTGGTATCGTGGGTCGCCGTGGTGATCATCGCGTTGGGCCAGTCGCGGGCGCGCGCCACCTGCAACGCGTGGAAATGCTCCACCGACAGGCCGTACTCGCCCGGATCGCCACCGACCTCGTTAAGGGCGAGGAGGGCCGCGTAGCGATAGAATAGAGTATCTTCCAGGCTCTTGGCCATCACCGGGCCGGTGAGCTGCTGGAAGCGACGACGGAAGCGCAGGATCACCGCCGGGTCCGGACGCCCGGGAGCCGCCGTGTCGATGCGTCCGAGCAGCGCGTCCGCCGCGAAGTCGTGAACCGACCGATCCGGCAGCGCGCTCCAGCGCTTGGCCTTCTTCACAGCACCTTCGATCAGGCGGATGTCCTCGTCCTCCACGTCGCTTTCGTCGAGGTCGCCGGGCAGGTAGCTGCGGTAGGTCGGGAAGCGCGCGATGATCTCGATCAAGGCGCGGCGGATGGCGTTCACCGAAAAGTCGCGGGTGCGACGGTCGGCGTCGGCGATCTGCTTCAGGTCGGAGGTCATCACCTCGAGCTCGCTGGCGAAGCTGATCTCGAGGATCTCGGCCTTGGCCGCGCGCAGCATGAACTTGTAGGGCTCGTCGAACCCGGTGCTCGCCTCGTAGAGCTTGCGCACGTCCGTGCGTCGGCCCTGGTCGACGAGGATGCCGTCGAGCTGGTTGAGCACATCGTAGCCGGTGGTGCCGGCGACAGGCCATGGACGCAGCTTCTCGCCGGGCTCCAGGATCTTCTCCACCACCACGTAGAAGCCGGGGCCGACCGCCGCCTGCAGCGCGCGGGCGTAGCCGAGGGGATCGGCCAGGCCGTCGATGTGGTCGATGCGCAGCCCGTCGATGCGGCCCTCGCGGATGTGCCGGAAGATGGTCTCGTGCGAGCGCTGGAAGATGTCGGATTTCTCGACGCGCAGGCCCGCCAGGGAATTCACGTCGAAGAAGCGACGATAGTTGATGTCGCTCGCCGCGACCCGCCAATGGGCGAGACGGTACGACTGCAATTCGAGCAACCTGTGGAGGGGGCCGAAGCTGTCGGGATAACCCTCGGCGCCGTTGAACAACCGCAGGGTCCGCTCGATCGCGTCACCGAGGGCGGAGGACGCCGCCACCGCCTCCGCCAGGCGCTCCTTGAGCTCTTCCGCCTCGGCCGGGAAACCGCGCCGACGCTCGAAGCTCGTCTCCTCGCCCATCAGCCGCAACTGCTCGGAGATGCTGAGGACCTCGAAGGCGGCGGCGTCGCCGACTTCGTTCAGGGCAGCCAGTGCGCGGTTGAGGATCGACGGATACTGCAGCGGGCAGACCGGAAAGGCGTGCTCATAGTGCCAGACGCTGAAGGCGCCTTTGGCGGCGTCGAACTTCAGGTCGAGCTTGCCGCTCTCCAGGGCCTCGCCGTAGCGGTCCCCGAGGAAGGGAACCACCAGCTTGTTGTTGGCGCCGAGCCGCGACCAGTCGATGTCGAAGGCATGGGCAAAGGGCGACAGCCCGCCCCATTCGAGCACCGACAGCCACCATGGATTGTCGGCGCCGCCGACGCCCATGTGGTTGGGCACGATATCGAGCAGCAGCTTGAGGCCGTGCCCGTGCAGCGTTTCGGAAAAGCGGACGAAGGCGTCCTCGCCGCCAAGCTCCGGATTGATGGTGGCATGGTCGGCGATGTCGTAGCCATGGGTCGAGCCCGGCCGCGCCTTCTGGATCGGCGATGCGTAGACGTGGCTGATCCCGAGCTTTTCCAGGTACGGAATGATCCGCTCGGCGTCCGCGAAGGTGAAACCTTCGTGGAACTGCAGGCGGTAGGTCGCCCGCGGCGGCGCCGAGGCGAGCCGTGCCGCACCCGAACGCGGCCCACGCGCTTCGGCCGACAGGGAAGCCGCGAGCTTGGCCAGGGGCCCGCCGGGGGCGGCGATGGCCTCGAGGCTGCGGTCGAGCTTGCGCCGCCAGTTCGGATAGCCCTCCGTCGACCCGGGCACGTTGGCCTGGCTGAGTTCGGAGACCACGTCCTCGTATTGCACCGCCGTCAGCATCGACGGCGCACGGGCGAGGTAGCGAGCGGCGGCCTCGAAGGGAGCCGCCTCGGGCGGATCGTAGCTCGGCAACAGCTGATCTGCCGCCAGGGCCTCCGTCAGTCTGGCCCGCTCGGTGACGCGGCCGAGGCGCTCGGCCTCGGCCCGCTCGGCATCGTACAGCCCGAGAGCCTGGCGGGTGTCGGTGTCGACCACCCGCCACCAGCCGACGAAGGTCGGCAGGTCGTGGGTGGTGATGGCGGTGAGCGCGTCGCGCGGATAGGCGGCCGGCGGCTTGAAGCGTCCGTCGTTCTCACGCTCGAACGCGAGGATGCGGTAGCTCAGGATGCCGACACGCATCAAGGCGTCGGAGAACCCGTCAGGCGCGGTGCCGAGATCTTCGGCGATGACGAGGCACTTGGCGCGGTGGCTCTCGAGCCGCAACACCGCCAGCATGGCGTCGAAGGGCATCGCCACATAGGCGCCGTCGCGGGCCGATCCGTTGGACGGAATCAGGAAGAGGCGGGCGAGCTGGAAGGCGTGGTCGATGCGGATCGCACCGGCATGGCGCATGTTGGCCTGCACCAGGGCGCGGAACGCGGCGAGGCCATCGCGCTCCATGGCCAGGGGATCGAAGGCCGGCAGGCCCCAATCCTGGCCCTTGGGGGCGAGGAGATCGGGCGGAGCGCCGATCGACACGCCCAGGGCGAACCGATCCGGGTGCGACCAGACCTCGGAGCCGCCGCGATCCGCGCCGACGGCGAGATCGCGATAGAGGCCGAGCCTCATCCCCGCCCCCAATGCGGCCTGCGACGCTGCCCCGAGCTGGACATCGGCGAGGTACTGCAGCCAGACGTGATAGCTGACCGATTCCGCGTTCTCGCGGGCGAAAGCCGCCACCGCATCGGAGCCGGCGGACCGCATCTCCTCCGGCCAATCGCCGACCCAATGGGCGCCGCGGGCCTGATAGAAGGCCGAGAGCGCCTCGAAGCGCCCATGCGCTTCAAGGTCGGGGCCGCCGGCCTCGCGAAAGGCCTGGAAGTCTGCGTCCCGGCCCCTGCGCGCCGGAGAATCCTCCCACAGGGCCTGCAGCACGGGCGATAGCACGGCCCAGATGCCCGCGTGGTCGACGAGGGCCGCCTCGCGCAGCGCCTCGACCCGCGGCGCCATCTCGGCGAGGCGTGCCGCGGCGCGTGAGCCCGCGAACCCAGGCAGGGTCCCCGGCTCGATGAACAGTGTCTCGAGGAACAGGCGCGAAGACGGTGAATAGGGCGAAATCTTGCTGCGGTCCGACTCGAACAAGGCATGGACCGGGCTGAGGCCGAGGAACGATGCGCCCCGCAGGCCCGCGTCGCGGGCGGCGCGTCCCGCATCGGCATAGGAGCCGATGCCGAGGTTGTCCGGCGAGCGCAGCCCGTAGAGCTGGGCGGCCAGCCCCCAATCCCGGGCGCCCTCGTCGGCATAGGCCCGCGGGCGCCAGCAGCGCTTGGGCGCCGCGATCACCCAGGCCTGCCCGCGCCGGTCACCGAGGGACGCGGTGAGGCGGTGATAGCCCGGCGTAAGGGGCGGGAGCGAGAAGGTGGCGTCCTCGCCTTCGCCGAGGGCGGCGCGGCCCTCGCGGACCTGACCGCGCTCGTCGACGAGCTTCCAGGCGACATGGCCCGATGCCGACGACACCCGCAGCGGGATGCTGGCCGCGCGCCGCGACTCGACCGGCAGCAGCGATGGGATCAGGCCGCACCGCAAGTCTTCCACCCGTGACAGGCTCGCCGCGATCTCCGCGTCGTCGTCGACCGCGATCCCGAGGGCGGCGAGCATGCCGCGGCGGGTCTCGAGGCTGGTCTCGACGGGCTGCCCGAATGCGTCGGTGTAGCCGTTCGCGACGCCGACGAGATCGGCGAGTTTTTCGAGGTCGGCGCTCATTGGGCGGCTTTCGTCAGGAAGATGCCGGTCCAGGACGGCAGGAGTATCGTCGAATCGCCAGCGTCGCTGGACCAGATGATGTGACCGCCGTCCGACGGCGTCTCGAAGTCGTCGGTGCCGAGATTGGCGAGGAAGCGCAGAGAGCCGGCCTCGTATCGCCAAGTGCAATCCACGACGTCGGGCCGCGGCAGGTGGACCTGCGCCCCGAGATAGCGGGACTTCGTCAGCGGCACCACCGACTGGCGGCGGATCTGCAGGAGATTGCGGGTATCGGCCCAGACCTCGCGGTGGCCCGGCCGGTCACGCTCGGCCCAGTCGATCTTGGAGTCGAGGAACGTCGCCTCCTCGGTCGGATCGGGGATCACGGAGGTGTCGTCGGCGAATGCCGCGAAGCTCTTGAACTCGCGCCGGCGCCCCTCGCGAACCGCCTTGTTGAGGTCGTGGTCGGGCGCGAAATCGACGAAGAACAGGAACGGGGCAGTGGCCGACCATTCTTCGCCCATCCACAGCATCGGGATCTGCGGCGCGAGCAGCAGCCCTGCCCGTGCCAGCGCGAGCTTCTTCGGGTCGCTGAGCGCGCTCAGCCGCTCGCCGAGGGCCCGGTTCCCGACCTGATCGTGGTTCTGGAGGAAGGTGACGAAGGCCGAGGGCGGCAGATGGGCCGAGGGTTCGCCGCGCGGATGGTTGTCGAGGGTCGGGAACGGCTCGCCTTGATAGGCGAAGCCCTCCGACAGGCAGCGCGCCAGATGCGCGACGGGCTTGTCGGAGAAGCTGGCGTAATAGCCGGCGTCCTCGCCCGTCAGCAGCACGTGCCAGCAGTGGTGGAGGTCGTCGGCCCATTGCGCGTCGTGCTGCCTGGCCTTCCCGTCCGCACCCCGTTCGAGCCAGCGTGCCTGGTTGGCTTCGTTCTCGAGCACCAGATGGACCTGCCGGCCGGGCAGGCGGGCCCGGATCGTCTCGCCAAGCTCACCGATGAAATGCGTCTCGGAATCGTCGAGGATCGCGTGGACCGCATCGAAACGCAGGCCGTCGAAGTGGTATTCCTCCAGCCAGTAGAGTGCGTTCTGGAAGAAGAAGTCGCGCACGACGCGGCCACTGTCCTGGCCGTCGACGTTGATGCCGGCCCCCCAGGGTGTCTGGTGACGCTCGGTGAAGAAGGTCTTTGCGTAGACGTTGAGATAGTTCCCGGCCGGGCCGAAGTGATTGTAGACGACGTCGAGGAAGACCATCAGCCCGAGGCCGTGCGCGCGTTCGACGAGGCGCTTGAGATCGTCGGGCGTGCCGTATGCGGCGTCGGGTGCATAGGGCAGCACGCCGTCGTAGCCCCAGTTGCGGGTGCCCTTGAAGTCGGCGAGTGGCAGCAATTCGATGGCGGTGACGCCGAGATCGCACAAATCCTCGAGCTTGTCGGCGAGGGCGGCGTAGGTGCCCTCCGGCGTCGCGGTGCCGACGTGGAGTTCGTAGAGCACGACCTCTTCCCACGGCCGGCCCTTCCAGGCGGCATCGGTCCAGACGTGAGCGTGTCCATCCACGATTTCGCTGAGGCCAGACACGTCGTCGGGCTGGAAACGCGAAGCCGGATCGGGAACGACGAGGTCACCGTCGATGCGATACCCGTAGCGTGCGCCGCTGCCGATGCCGGGGACCGTCAGGACGCGCCACCCGCCGCCGACATCGGGTACGTCGTGGTCGACCCCGTCGAGCACGAGGGCGACCCGCTCGGCGGTGGGGGCCCAGAGGGCGAACCGGGTCCCATCCTTGGTCGTCTCTGCGCCGAAGGGCATCGTATGGGCACGCTGCATCAGGCGGCATCCTCGATCATCATGGTTGTGGCATCCGAACGTCGGCGCCGGAGCGTGCACAGCACCGATTGGTTGAGAAGGCGGCCCGGCGCGGTCTGGTTCCCGCATCCGAGCTATGGCGTGGCCACACCGCGACAACCCGCACGGGCAGCGGAATGTTGCACCGCATTTCGAGGACGCCCACCCGCCTCCGGCCGATCGGCGGGCGAGCCCCGGCCGCTCTGAACCGACAAAGGCAGGACCGGTCACGGAACCCACGCCCGGCCGGAATTCTTACCTTGCGCCACTCGCGCCTGGGAGAGAACGATGAGCCGTGGATATCCGTCGATGACGGCATTGCTGGGCCTGCTGGCGGTAGCCGGCTTCCAGAACAGGGACAAGATCGCCGAGATGCTCGGCGGCCTCGGCAAAGGGCAGCCGGGACAGCCGGTCGAGCAGGGTGGATTGAGCGGAATTCTCGGCAGCATCGCCGGCGCCCTGGGCGGTGCCGGGGCCGGCGCGGGAGCCGGCGGCTTCCTCGGCGGCGGCGTCGGCGAACTCGTCGACCGGTTCCGGCAGGCCGGCCAGGGCGAGACCGCGGACTCCTGGGTCAAGCAGGGCCCGAACCGCGAGATCGCTCCGCCCCAGCTCGAACAGGCGATCGGTCCCGACGTTCTCGCGACCCTGTCGCAGCAGACGGGCCTGTCGCGGGAGGAGCTGCTCTCCCGGCTGTCGCGCGAGCTGCCCAAGGCGATCGACCAGTACACGCCGGACGGACGCGTGCCCGCGTAGGGCGACGCCGTCCCAAGCCGCCGGGCGGGACGGAGCGTCCCGACCCGGCGGTTCGGCTATCCCCTGGCGAATCCCGCACCATAGGCCGCCGCGGGGCGGGCGCGCAGGACGAGAAGCGAGCGTCCGTCGAGGCGGATGCGGGTGCCCGGCAGGAACAGGGCCTGGGCGCCCTGAACCTGACCGATGGGCCGCGTGGTGTCGAAGATGGCCACCCAGGGACCGCCGACGACGAGAGCCAGGGTGAAGTCGCAGGCGGCCTCGGCGGCGTTCACGAGCACCAGCAACCGGTCGGCTTCCGGAAGGTCGTTGCCGATCTGCATCCCGAAGGTCTGGCGGTTGTCGTCCCCCCAATCGCGAGCATCCATTTCCTCGCCGTTCGGCGACAGCCAGTGGACGTCGCGCAGGGCCTCGTCGGGGTCGATCGGGTTGCCTGTCAGGAAGGCGCGGCGGCGCAGTGCCGGCTGCTCGCGCCGCAGGCGGGTGAGATTGGCGACGAAACTCGCCAGGCCGGGATCGGGATCATTCTCCCAATCGACCCAATTGGTCTCGTTGTCCTGGGCGTAGGCGTTGTTGTTGCCCTTCTGGCTACGGGAACGCTCGTCGCCCATCAGCAGCATGGGCACGCCCTGGGCGAGGAGGATTGTCGCGAGAAGATTGCGCTTCTGCCGATGGCGAAGGGCGAGGATGGCCGGATCCTCGGTCTCGCCTTCGACCCCATAGTTGCGGGACAGGTTGTGGCCGTGGCCGTCGCGGTTGTCTTCCCCATTGGCCAGATTGTGCTTGTCCTCGTAGGCGACGACATCGGCGAGCGTGTAGCCGTCGTGGCTCGCCACGTAGTTGATGCTCGCCTGGGGCGCCCGGCCTGAGGGCCCGAAGATCTCGCGAGAGCCCGACAACCCCTGCGTCACCTTCGCGAGCATCCCCGGATCGCCGCGCCAGAATCCGCGGACGCTGTCGCGGAACTGGTCGTTCCATTCGCTCCAGCCCTTCGGATAGCCGCCGAGCTGGTAGCCGCCGGCTCCGATGTCCCAGGGCTCGGCGATCATCTTGATGGACGCCAGTACCGGGTCCTGCGCCACCGCCTGGAAGAAGGCCGCCTTGCGCGAGAAATCGTGCGGTGTCCGGCCAAGACAGGTCGCGAGATCGAACCGGAAACCCGCAACTCCATAGGCCGTCACCCAGTGCCGCAGGGAATCGAGCACGAGTTGCATCACGCGGGGATGATCGAGGTCGAGGGTGTTGCCGCACCCGGTACAATCCAGGTCACGCCGCCGGTCGGCGGGGTCGAGCTTGTAGTAGCTGGCGTTGTCGATGCCGCGAAACGACAATGTCGGCCCAAGCCGATCCGCTTCGGCCGTGTGGTTGTAGACGACGTCGAGATAGACCTCGATCTCGGCCGCCGCCAACTCGCGGATCGCCGCCTTCAAGCCGCCGATGCCGGTCGGACCGAGGTAGCGTGGCTCCGGCGCGAAATAGTTGAGGGGCGAGTAGCCCCAGAAATTGCACAGGCCTTTCTCCACGAGGAAACGATCGTCGACGAACGACTGGATCGGCAGGAGTTCGATGGCCGTGACGCCCAGCTTGAGCAGGTGCTCGATGATGGCCGGATGGGCGAGCGCGGCGTAGGTGCCGCGTTCCGCTTCGGGCACCGCCGGGTGGCGCTGGGTCAACGCCTTGACGTGTGCCTCGTAGATCACCGTCTCGGCGAGCGGGCGACGGCTCACGGCGTGCGATTGCGCGGCGATATCGGGGGCCGTCACCACCGCCTTGGGCATGTGGATGGCACTGTCGCGCCGATCGATCTGGTCCTCGCGCTGCAATGCGCGGCGGTGGCCGTAGAGCGCGTCGTGCCAGCGCAGCCGGCCACGAATCTCGCGGGCATAGGGATCGAGCAGGAGCTTGGCCGGATTGAACCTGTGGCCCTGCGCCGGGTCCCACGGGCCATGGACGCGGTAGCCGTAGAGTTGGCCGGGGAACACGCCGCGCAGGTAGCAGTGCCAGACATCGTCGGTGCGGCACGGCAGCCGGATCGTCTGGTGTTCGTGGCGTTCGCCCGCTTCGAACAGGCACAGATCCACGGCCGTGGCGTGCTCCGAGAACACCGCGAAATTGACGCCGCGGCCATCGAAATGCGCGCCCAGCGGGGCAGGCACGCCGTCATCGATGCCGATCATGCCGAAACTTGTCCACGCTCCGAGGAAAGAAGCGTGACCTTAGTCCTACCGCCGCTGCGGAGCAAAGGCGTCCGACGGTACCCTTCGGCTATTCCGCGGCCGCCGCGGCGCGGGGCGGTTCACGCTCGATCGTACGGAAATTCTCGAGCTCGGTCATGAAGTTGCGCGCCCACCAATCCACATCCTCGCGGGTCATCCGCTCGACCATGGGGGTCCAGCGTTCGAGCCGCTCGCCGCGGGGCATGTACAGCGCGGTCCTGATCGCCTCGGCGACCTCGAATCGGTCGTAGGGATTCACGAGCAGAGCTTCCGGCAGCTGCCGTGCGGCGCCCGCGAATTTCGACAGCACGAGGACGCCAGGGTCTTCGGGACTTTGGGCGACGACGAACTCCTTGGCCACCAGGTTCATGCCGTCGCGCATCGGCGTCACCAGCCCGACCCGGGCGGCACGATAAAGCCCGGCGAGGACCGGGCGCGGATAGGCCTTCGTGACGTACTGGATCGGCGTCCAGTTCGGTTCGCCCAGCGACCCGTTGATCTCGCCGACCGTCTGATTCACCTCGCGGCTGAGCTCCTCGTACTCCGGGACCTCGGTGCGCGATTTCGGGGTGATCTGAATGTAGACGACGTTGCCACGCTGATCGGGATTCGAAGCAAAGAAGCGGTCGACCGCCTCCATCCGCTCCGGCACGCCCTTCGAGTAATCGAGACGATCGACACCGATCAGGAGCTTGCGGGTGCGCAGGCCGGACAACGTCTCGCGCACGACCTTGTTGGCACCGGCGTTCTCGGCGGCCTCCTTGAAGCCGGCCACGTCGATACCGATCGGGAAGCTGCGGATGCGGGTACGCCGCCCCTCCACCATGAGCGAACCGCCACCGAGCGGGATCGCCCGCAGCTCGTCGATGAGGTTGCGCGAGAGGTTGTGGACGTCCGGGTCCGTCTGCAGGCCAATGAGGTCGTAATCGGCGATTGCGCGCAGGAGCTCGCCACTGGCGGGCAGCGTGTTGAACACGTCCGCGGCCGGCCATGGGATGTGATGGAAGTAACCAATCGGGTTGGCGATGCCGAGGCCACGCAACTCGGAGGCCAGCGGCAACATGTGGTAGTCGTGCACCCAGATGATGTCATCCGGCTCGATCAATTTGGCCAGGGTACGCGCGAAAATCCGATTGACCCGGAGATAACCCGCGTAGTCCGAGCGCGAAAAAGACCCGAGACCAAGCCGGTAATGCATGATCGGCCAGAGGGCGCGATTGGCGAAACCGCTGTAATATTCCCGGTGGTCCTGGGGAGACAGATCGACGACCGCATATTGGATGTGGCCGCGGTCGATCAGGGTCGGTTCGGGCGACGGGTTTTCGGTGACGGTTCCGCTCCAGCCGAACCAGAGCCCTTCGTAGGCGGTGAAAGCCTCCTTGACGGCGACGGCCAATCCGCCGGCTGCCACCGCCTTGCCCTGTTCGTCGGGGATCGCGACGCGGTTCGATACGATGACAAGGCGTGCCACGAATGTGGGCTCCGGTCCTCAGGGCTCGGCGCGACCACCGCGCTTCGCCATCAATGAAATGCTTACGTGAACGCGCAAAGACCGTTCGTGATCCGTGCCTACAGCCAAGCGCCTTTGAGCCTCGTCGGTCAAGGCATCGCCGACGCCGGACCGATCGTTTGGCAGAATGGCACACAACTCCCGCCGAAAAGCGTCCACCGGGTCGATGTCCTGACCGGCCAAGCTCGGCTTTCATGCCCTGGGCGCGATGAACGGAGCCTGATCGCGACCCGAGCGACAGGGACCGACCGGCTTCCCCGCGTCACCTCTCTCGGGCTTCACGGTCGGCTGCCGGCGCGAGCGGGAAAACGCCGGGCTCCATAGAAGGAACCGGCGCCCACGGGGAATGTTACACCGCCACAACATAGCACCTGCGACGCCGTCGTGCCCTGCGGCCGTCGCGCGCGCCAGTGAAGGAGTGACACCCGTGAGCGGCATCAACGCCCCAGGCCAACACGCCAACGAGTCCCTGTCCGGCGACAATACGGCTCCCCCCGATCTCAAGGCCCTGCGCAGCGACGTCGACGGTATTGCCAACCTCGCCGTCGAGCGCGGCCGCGGGTTCGTGGAAGCCGCCAAGGTCCAGGTGACCGACTACGTCGATCGGCGCAAGGGCGACGCCGCCCAGTCGGTCCACGACCTCGCCAAGGGTCTGCGCGACTCGAGCAAGACGTTCGACGACAAGCCCAACATCAAGGCTTTCTTCGACAGTGCCGCCGAGGGCTTGGAGCAGCTCGGCGGATCGATCGAGTCGCGGAGCTTCGCCGACTTCTACGACGACGCCGAGGCCTTCGCTCGCCGGGCGCCGGTCGCCGTGGCCGTCGCGACCTTCGTGACCGGCTTCATGGTCGCGCGTTTCATCAAGTCGTCGAGCGTTTCGCCGAAGGGCGATCGTTACGACGGCTATGGCGCCTGAGGTCGCGGGCCCATGTCGAACGGCAATCCATCCAGCATCCAGGGGCTCATCGGCGATGCGCTCCGTGAGACCAACGAGCTGGCGCGCAAGGAGATCGCTCTCTTCCGGAACGAGATGACGAGCAACATCCGCTCGCTGTTCCTCGGAATGGCGATGCTCGTCGGCGCCGCCGTTTTCGGCGTCGTGGCCATGCTGGTCCTCGTCGACGCCCTCGTGAAGTGGCTGGCGACGGTGGTGAACTCCGAAGCGTTGGCCGCCCTCATCGTCGGCGGCGTCCTGCTCGTCGTCGCGATCGGCCTCGCGCTGTGGGGCCGCAGCGCGATGTCGATCTCCACCCTCGCTCCGACGCGCACGACCCGGCAGGTCCGCGAAGACGCTCGTACATTGTCCGAAAGGGTTTCGGGATGACCGGTTCGCTCAACGACCTCGAGAAGGACATCGAAGCGAGCCGCGCTCGCCTCGACGAGACCATCGACAAGATCCAGGGTCGGCTCACCGTATCGAGCATCGTCGACGAGATGCTCGGGAACGCTCGCAAGACGCCACTGTCCGGCGCCTACGACGGTGTTCTCGCAGCTGTCCGCCGGAACCCGGTCCCGGTTCTGCTGATCACCGCGGGCGTGGGCTGGTTGCTGCACCGGATGTCGGGCGACGTCATGCGCGATGCCGAGCGGCGCCGCGTCCAGCGGGCGGCCGAGGATCTGCCGGTCCTGAAGAACGGCGCCGATCGGACCTACGATCCGGACCAACCGACCCGACGCTCCGTCAATGGGATCGGCGACGAGACCCAGATCTGAACCCGCGAGCCTATCGGAGACGTCATCGTCGGCGACAGGACCCATCGGCTGCGGAAGACGAGTTCTGTCTACAGTACACGCCCGCTCCGATCGCGGTACGACTTTCGTCACCCTCCGTTATCGAGCCCGAATATCCGGACTCATTGGTCGAGATCGATGCCTCCTCTCTGGAGAGGAGCCGGCACAACGCACGAGGAGTTTGCCAGATGAACACCAGCAAGAGCACCATCGGCGGCCCGGGTACGACGCCCGAAGACATCCTGGCCGCGGCCGGCCTGCCTCACGGCTCGACCACCGAGCATTCTCTGCATGATCGCCTGCACAAAGATACCGCCGCCGGCCTCCACCGGGCCCGAGCCGAGACGGCGGATGCCGTCGACGATGCTCGCGACACCGCCGAGGGGCTGAAGAGCCGCGCCGCGCACCTCGCCGAGCAGGCGTCCGACACGTTCGACGAGGCGAAGGAGCGGGTCTATTCCGCTGCGTCCGATGCCAAGGGACGCGCCGCGGAGACCGCGCGGGACCTGCGTGACCGGGCCGGCCGGACCTACGACGAGACCCGCGACTGGGCCAGCGAGCAGAGTGAGGCCCAGCGTCGGCGGCTGTCCGACCTGTCGGATCGGGGAGCCGAGCGCCTTCGCGAGGGCAAGAGCGCCGTGGAGACCTTCGTGTCCGAGAACCCCCTCCTCGTCGGCGTCGTCGGCGTTGCGGCGGGGCTGCTCCTCGGAGCCCTTCTGCCCCGCACCCGCAAGGAGGACGAGACCGTGGGTCCGTGGGCCGACGAGGTACGCGACCAGGGTCTCCGGTATGCACGCGACATCACCAGCAAGGGCCGCGAGTTCGTTGAGAGCGCCCTCGACCCCGAGGCGATCAACGCCGCTGCGCAGCGTGTCGCCGAGGCCGCCGAGCCGAACGCCGGCGCGAACCGTCCGCGTCCGCACTGACGTTGCGGTAGCTCCGTAGACGACGACGTGGGCGGTGCCGGGCTTGGCACCGCCCTTTTTTCGTCGATGATCCCCGTCCTGCACGCGGTGCTTTGTCGTGCGCACCGCGGTCGCCGGTGCCGTGGGGCCAAGGGAGATGGGCCGAAGGGAGATGGAAGGACCCGACGCGCGGCTTCTCTGGTGCGGCGACACCGCATTCACGATCACGTTCGGCGATAGCATCGACGATGCGCTGACAAGCCGGGTCCTGGCGCTCGATGGCCTCTTGAAGGAGGTGGCGCTGCCCGGCCTCGTCGAGGTCGTACCGACCTATCGTTCCCTGACGGTGCACCTCGATCCCATCGCCGTCGATCCCGCACGACTCGCCGCCGACGTGCTCGCCCTGGCCGGACGGTGCACCACAGCCAGTCGACCGACCCGAATCTGGCGTATCCCCGTGGTCTACGGCGGCGCGTTCGGGGTGGACCTCGACGCCGTGGCGCAGCGGCATGGGCTGACGCCGGAGGCGGTGATCGCGTGCCATGCCTCCGGTGATTACCGGGTCGCGATGCTCGGCTTTCTGCCGGGTTATGCCTATCTCAGCGGGCTCGACCCGCGCCTGGCCCTGCCCCGGCGTGAGAATCCACGCTCCGCAACACCGGCCGGCACGATTTCGATCGGTGGTGCCCAGGCCCTGGTCGCCAGCATCGCGGCGCCCAGCGGTTGGCATCTCCTCGGACGCACGCCCGTGCGGACCTTTCGTCCGGAGGCCGACCCGATCTTCCTGTTCGAACCCGGAGACAGGGTGCGGTTCGTACCGATCGATCCTGACCGTTGGGACGACCTCGACCGTGCCGAGGAGGCCGGCGACTGCGTCGCCGAGTCGATCTCGGCGTGAGCGGGACCGGAGCATGTGCGCTCGTCGTCCTGCGCTGCCATGGCCTGGCGAGCCTGCAGGACGGCGGACGCCGGGGCCATCAGCGCTACGGCCTGTCGCCGTCCGGTGCGATGGATCCGCTCGCCATGGCGATGGCCAACACCCTGGTCGGCAACAAGGCGGATGAAACCGTCATCGAATTCGGTCTCGGCGGCGGCGAGTTTCGCGTTGAGGACGGCGACGTCCGCCTGGCTGTCGCCGGTGCCATGGGCATGGTCGCATGCGATGGCTCTCCGGTGATCGGGGCGCGTTCCTTCGTTCTCGCGAAGGGCCAATGCCTCACCATTGCGCCGCCACATCGTGGCGTCTTCGGCTATCTGGCCGTGGCCGGCGGAATCGGCGGCGCGTCCGTCCTGGGCAGCCGCGCCCTCCACCTGCGCGCCGGCATCGGCGGAATCGACGGACGTCCCCTCCGGCCCGGCGACCGGCTCGACGTGCCTGCCGATCCGGGCGGTATCGACAGGGCCATGCCTGCGCGCCCACACGATGGGCATAGGGCGATCCGCATCATGCTCGGTCCACAGGACGACCACGTCTCGCCGGAGGGATGGGCGGTGTTCCTCGGCGAGGGATTGACGGTCTCGCATCAGGCCGATCGCATGGGATACCGCCTCGACGGTCCGTCGATCGCCCATGGCGGGAAGGGCTACAACATCGTGTCGGACGGGACGGTGGCCGGCTCGATCCAGTTGCCCGGCAACGGCCACCCGATCGTGCTGATGGTGGACCGGCAGACCACCGGCGGATACCCCAAGATCGCGACGGTCGTCTCGGCCGACCTGCGCCGGCTGGCGCAACGGCGGCCCGGCGATGCCGTCCGCTTCGCCATCGTCGATCTCGCCCAGGCGACGGCGGCCGCTCGCGCCCGGTCGCGCGAGATCGCGGCATTGCCGGGGTCGCTCCGAGACGTGGCCGTCGCAGAGGCCGAATGCCTGGGCGGCGCCAACCTGGCCGGCGATGCCGTCGACGCCCTCGCCTCGACCCCATGAGCGCACCGGCCCTCGACGGGCCGGCCGGAGTTGGCTATCGACGCGCCCATGAAGACGGCCGATTGCGACATCCTGATCCTGCCGGGCCTCGGGGGCTCCGACGACGGCCACTGGCAGGTCCGCTGGGCCTCCCGCCTGTCGACGGGTCGTGTCGTCGAGCAGGCCGATTGGCACAATCCCGATCCCGAGGCCTGGTGCGGGCGCATCGTCGAGGCGGTGACGCAGGCGACGCGGCCGGTGATCCTGATCGCCCACAGCCTGGGCGTCGTGGCCACGATCCTGGCCGTTCCCGCCTTCCCGACCGGCGTGGTGCGCGGCGCCGTTCTCGTCGCCCTGCCCGACGTCGAGACGACACCGAACCTGCCCGACGCCGTCCGACGGTTCGCCCCGATCCCGCGCCGGCCCCTGCCGTTCCAGGCCCTGGTCGTGGCGAGCCGCGACGACCCTTATTGCAGCTACGCGCGCGCCGAGGATTTCGCCCTCGCCTGGGGCGCGACGACGGTCGATGCCGGACATTCCGGCCATATCAACATCGCCAGCGGGCACGGCCCCTGGCCCGAGGGCCTGATGCGCCTCGCCGGCTTCATGAAGGACCTGTGAGCGTAGACCAGTAGGACCGGACTCGGCCGCTCCCGCCCCTCGCTTCGTCGTGGTGACCGGTTCGGCGAACGTCGATGCCCTCCGCCTGGGGCTCGCACGCGGCCTACCCGGCCGAAGACCCGATCCGCTGCCGTTCTCGACGGTCGCGCCAGCGATGCACGGAGTGGCACGCGCGAACCCAGAGCGGACGGACCGTCGTTCAGAGGTTCGCACATCGGACAACACCTTACCCGACAACACCTTCGCGTCCCGACGCCCTCACGCCACCGGCCTCAAACACCTTCGCCCCCGACGGTTCGCGCAGACAGGCTGAAGACATCAATTCCGGTCGCATGTTAGGGGAAGGCGGTCGGTCGCTCCCTCACGGGAGCGTGGATCGAAACATCCGCACCGTTGGCCAGGTCGCCACCGACATCGTCGCTCCCTCACGGGAGCGCGGATCGAAATGGCGTCGCGGCCAAAGGCAGCCTGGCTGTTGCGCCGGCACCGCCCCGCTGGAATGCTTTCTCCACATCCTCAAGATCGAACGCGTCAGCCAGCGACGATGGGCGGCCCGAGACGAGGTCCGACGCGACACGTTCGCCGAGATCGCAGGTTGCTGCGAACGGCAACGCTTCCATTCGGCTACCTCACGACCGAACAAGCCGAACAGAACGCGAGCGCCCCCTATCCGTGAAGTCGGGCGATGATCGGATGCCCAGCGCACCGTCAGCTTCGACGACACTGTCCCCCGCTGCCGTCGCAGACGGGCAAAAGTCGAGTAACGGCTTGCAACCTAGGTCGGGAATGGTGCCGCAAGAGGGATTCGAACCCCCGACCCCCTCATTACGAATGAGGTGCTCTACCAGCTGAGCTATTGCGGCACAGGCGCTGGACCGTCGAGCGAGCCGGCACTGCGCGGTGTTACCCGGCCGGTCCGACCTTGGCAAGGTGGCGGGAGCGTCTCGGGGTCATGGGATGCGCAGGCGATGCAGTGGGGCAACGGAATCCGGCGTTGCCACGGCCGACGATCGCGCGATGCAGCTTTCGAGCGAGGCGAACTTTCCATGATCGGCACGCCTTCGCGCTGCGGCAAGGCGCTTTCGGCTGCCGCGCCGCGCACGTGGCGGGGGATGGGGAATACCGGCCGGGATGAAGTCTTTGCAGTTCTTCGTAAGCCCTGTAGTTTCGACGTGAACGATGGCCGGGCGGCATGCCCGCGGCCGCGACCGAGGACCGTGTCCCCCGATGAGGGAAGAGAGTGCGGCGACCCTGCCGGCCCCGCCCGCCGGCCAGCCAGCGATCGACGGGGTGTCCACCTCGCGCAGTGCCGCACCCGCCGCCCCGTTCCGGCTCGGACGCCGCAACGCCTATGCGGCCCTCGACCTCGGCACCAACAATTGCCGGTTGCTGATCGCCGAAGCGGCCTCCCATGGCTTTCGCGTCATCGACGCCTTCTCGCGCATCGTACGCCTCGGCGAGGGGCTCGGCACCTCCGACCGCCTCAGCGAAGCGGCGATCCTGCGCACCCTCGACGCCCTTCGGATCTGCCGCTCCAAGATGGAGACCCGCGGCGTCGTGCGGGCCAAGATCATCGCCACGGAGGCGTGCCGGCTCGCGGTGAACGGCGCCGACTTCGTCGAACGGGTCCGCACGCAGGTCGGACTCGATCTCGAGATCGTCGACCGGCAGACCGAGGCCTATCTCGCCGTCACCGGCTGCGCGGCGCTGGCCGACCCTTACGCCGAATCGGTGGTGATCTTCGATATCGGCGGCGGCTCCACCGAGATCGCCTGGCTCGACGGGGCGGCCACCAATCCGTCGACGGACCCCACCCTGCGCATCCGCGCCTGGGATTCCCTGCCCGTCGGTGTCGTCACCCTGGCCGAACGCCATGGCGGGGCGGAGGTCACGCGGCTGATGTTCGAGGGCATGGTGGAGGAGGTCGCCGACCTCCTCGCCCGCTTCGCGATCCGGGCGGCACCCGCCGCCAACGCCCGGCATTTCCACCTGCTCGGCACCTCCGGCACGGTGACGACGCTGGCGGCCATGCATTTGCGGCTCGTGCGCTACGAGCGCCGCCGGGTCGACGGCCTCTGGATGAGCGACGGCGAGGTCTCCGACGCCATCGACGACCTCCTCGACACGCGCCTCGACCAGCGCGCCGACAACCCCTGCATCGGCCGGGACCGGGCCGACCTCGTGCTGGCGGGCTGCGCCATCCTCGAGGCGATCCGCCGGGCCTTTCCCTCCGAACGCCTGCGCATCGCCGACCGTGGCCTGCGCGAAGGACTGTTGATGAACATGATGCGCGAGGACGGCGTCTGGCGCCGCGGGGGCCACCGTTGACCGATCGGCGCGGTGCCAGCGGCGGGTTGCGGGGCGAACTCAAGCAGCGGGTGAAGACGGGGCGAGGCCGCACGGCGTCTCAGAAGCGTTGGCTGGAACGCCAGCTCAACGATCCCTACGTCGCCCGTGCCAAGCGTGAGGGATATCGCTCGCGGGCCGCCTTCAAGCTCATCGAGATCGACGAGCGTTTCAAGATCATCAAGCCCGGCCAGCGGATCGTCGATCTCGGCGCAGCCCCCGGCGGGTGGTCGCAGGTGGCGGCCAAGATCGTGGGCGCGGAAGGGCGCATCGTCGGCATCGACCTTCTCGAGATCGAGCCGATGACGGGCGTCGAGTTCATCACCCTCGACTTCCTCGATCCGAGCGCGCCCGAACGCCTGACCACGCTCCTCGGCGGCCGGGCCGACCTCGTCCTGTCCGACATGGCCGCCAACACCACCGGCCACAAGCAGACCGACCACCTGCGCATCATCGGACTGGCCGAGACCGCCGCCGAGTTCGCCCGCGAGATCCTGGCGCCGGGCGGGGCCTATCTCGCCAAGGTGTTCCAGGGCGGCACCGAGGGCACGCTGCTCGCCGACTTGAAGCGCGACTTCGCCCTGGTGCGACACGTCAAGCCGAACGCGAGCCGGGCCGATTCGAGCGAATTGTACGTGTTGGCGACGGGGTATCGTGGGACGACGTCCCAGACCGATGAGGCCACCGAGACCTGAGCGACGGCGATCAGAGCCGGCAGGCGCCCTCCAGGGCGGTGTTCTCGGCTTGCGTGAACAGCCGCGAGCGGATGAGGAACCGTTTGTCGCGACCGTTCTCGAGAGAAAACATGCCGCCGCGCCCGGGCACCACGTCGAGGATGAGGTGGGTGTGCTTCCAGACCTGGAACTGCGGCCGGCTGATCCAGAAGTCGGCACCGGCCACCTCGCCGAGGTGCACGTCGCTGTCACCGGTGAGGAAGTCGCCGACGGGGTAGCACATCGGCGAGGAGCCGTCGCAGCAGCCGCCGGACTGGTGGAACATCACCGGCCCGTGCTCGGCGCGCAGTTCGTCGATCAACGCGACGGCCGCCGGGGTCGCGGTGACGCGCAGGGGCGTACCGTCGGCGCCGGCTTGGTCGGCGGTGCTGGGGTCGGTCATGGTCGGTCGTCTTTCGCTCAGGTGAGATCGGCCTCGGACCAGCACGCCAGCCCGTCCTGAAGGGCCGCGCTTCGCGCCGCTGCCTCAGGATCAGGTCGCGAGGTGAACGATCGCAGATATGCCACGCGGAAACGCCCCGGCCCGTCCGGTCGGGGCGCTTCGCGACAGGCGTGGACGGCCTAGAAGAACCCGAGCTTCTTGGACGAGTAGCTGACCAGCATGTTCTTGGTCTGCTGGTAGTGGTCGAGCATCATCTTGTGGTTCTCGCGGCCGATGCCGGACTGCTTGTAGCCGCCGAAGGCCGCATGCGCCGGATAGGCGTGGTAGCAGTTGGTCCAGACGCGGCCGGCCTGGATCGCCCGGCCGAAGCGGTAGGCGCGGCTGCCGTCGCGGGTCCAGACGCCGGCGCCGAGCCCGTAGAGGGTGTCGTTGGCGATGGAGAGCGCTTCGGCATCGTCCTTGAAGGTCGTGACCGAGAGCACGGGCCCGAAGATCTCCTCCTGGAAGATGCGCATCTTGTTGTGGCCCTTGAACACCGTCGGCTTCATGTAGAAGCCCTCGGCGAAGTCGCCGTCCTTCACATTGCGCTCGCCGCCGGTCAGGCACTCGGCACCTTCCTGCTTGCCGATATCGACGTAGCTGAGGATCTTCTCCAGCTGCTCGGAGGAGGCCTGGGCGCCGATCATCGTGGTGGGATCGAGCGGAGAGCCTTGCGTGATCGCCTCCACCCGCTTGATCGCCCGCTCCATGAAGCGGTCGTAGATCGACTCGTGCACCAGCGCCCGGCTCGGACAGGTGCAGACCTCGCCCTGGTTGAGGGCGAACATCGTGAAGCCTTCCAGGGCCTTGTCGAAGAAATCGTCGTCCTCGTTGGCCACATCGGCGAAGAAGATGTTCGGCGACTTGCCGCCGAGCTCCAGCGTCACCGGGATCAGGTTCTGCGAGGCGTACTGCATGATGAGCCGGCCCGTCGTCGTCTCGCCGGTGAACGCGATCTTGGCGATGCGGGGCGAGGAGGCCAGCGGCTTGCCGCATTCGAGGCCGAAGCCGTTGACGATGTTGAGCACGCCCGGCGGCAGCAGGTCGGCGATGAGTTCGGCCACCACGAGGATCGAGGCGGGGGTCTGCTCGGCGGGCTTGAGGACGACGCAGTTGCCGGCGGCGAGCGCGGGCGCCAGCTTCCACACCGCCATCAGGATGGGGAAGTTCCACGGGATGATCTGGCCGACGACGCCGAGCGGCTCGTGGAAGTGGTAGGCCACCGTGTCGTGGTCGATCTCGGAGATCGAGCCTTCCTGGGCGCGCACGCAGCCGGCGAAATAGCGGAAGTGGTCGATGGCGAGCGGAATGTCCGCATGCGTCGTCTCGCGGATCGGCTTGCCGTTGTCCCAGGTCTCGGCCCGGGCGATCAGGTCGAGGTTGTCCTCCATCCGGTCGGCGATCCGGTTGAGGATCAGGGCGCGCTCGGCGGCGGAGGTGCGGCCCCAGGCGTCCTTGGCGGCGTGGGCGGCGTCGAGGGCCTTGTCGACATCCTGCGCATCCGACCGGGCGACCTCGCAGATCACCCGCCCGTTGATGGGAGAGGTGTTCTCGAAGTAGCGGCCGTTCACCGGCGCGACCCACTGGCCACCGATGAAGTTGTCGTAACGGGCCGAGAACGGGGCCTTCAGGCTGGACGCGAGAAACTCCGGCTTGTTCATGGCGAATCCTCCTTGTTGTTGTGTTGAGACCTCATACGCCATGGCAGGGTCCATGCCAAATGAAACCGGTACGGTCGAGCGTCTCTTGTGCGTCGCGGTAAGACGTTGAAGATATTCGTTACTTGTTCATTCTACCACAGGCGGGCATCCTTGCTCGCCGGAACGGCGAAAGGCCTTTCGACGCCCTTACGCTGGACTTGTGCTGCGACAGCTGCGACACCCGTCGCAAATTGCGACGGGTGTCGCAGCTGGAGCCCGAACGGCGCGAGCGATGGAAGAATCCCCGTCCGTGACCGCGGAAACGCTGATGGCCGCACGGCGGTCGCTCGTCGGCGATCGTCGCCCGTCGGAACCGGTCCTGCGTTCGTGGCTGCGCTGTGCCGAAGCCGGGCTCGACAGCGCCGTGCGCCCTACCCTCGAGCCGATGCCCGACCATGCCTTGCGCCAGGTTGTGGAACGCAGTTTCGACCTGCGCCGGCTATGCCGGCCTGAGGTCGAGGCCCTGCATGCCGAGGCCGTCGCCGGCGGCGGGATCGTGGTCCTCGCCGATCCCGACGGAATCATTCTCGACAGTCTCGGCAGCACGGATTTCGCCGCCCGTGCGGTGCAGGTCGCCCTGCGCCCCGGCGTGCCGTGGTCGGAATCGTCCACGGGCACCAATGCCATCGGCGCGGCCCTGATCGAGCGCCAGGCCGTATCGGTGCACGGCGTGGAGCATTACTTCGAGGGCCACCGCATCCTGAGCTGCGCCGCCATGCCGATCCTCGGTCCGCGCGGCAACACGCTGGGCGTGCTCGACCTATCCGGACCGGCCTCGGCGCATCCCTCGCACGCCCTGGAGCTGCTGCGACGCGCCGTCGACGGCGTCGAGCATCGCGCCCTCACGACCGGGTTTCCCGGCTGCGAAATCCTGCGGCTTCATTCCGACCCGGCGCTCGTCGGCACGCCCCGCGAAGGCGTGCTGGTGTTCGACGACCGGCGCCTGGTGGCGGCCAACCGGCACGGGCTGAGCCTGCTCGGCCTCGACTGGGCCGGCCTCGACCACCTCGCCCTCGCCGCGCTGTTTCCCGACACCATCCGCCCCGGCGCCGGCGTGGCGATGCTGCGCGACCGGGCCGGGCGCGGATTCCACGCCCGGATCGACCGCGAGCCTCCGGCCACGCGAAGACTCTCGCGGCCTGATCTCCCGGCGGCGGCGACCGTGGTGCCCGATCCCGACATCGCGCTGTCGCCGGAGACCCGCCGGGATCTCGCGCGGGCGGTGCGCCTTCTCGATGCCGGCGTCTCGGTGTTGATCCAGGGCGAGACCGGCACCGGCAAGGAGGTGTTCGCCCGTGCCGCCCACGCCGGTAGCCGCAGGGGGGCAAAGCCCTTCGTCGCGGTGAATTGCGCCGCCCTACCCGAGAGCCTGATCGAGGCCGAATTGTTCGGCTACGAGGCGGGCGCCTTCACCGGCGCGCGCAAGGCCGGTTCCCGCGGCCTGTTGCGCGAAGCCGAGGGCGGCCTCGTCTTCCTCGACGAGATCGGCGACATGCCCCTCACCCTGCAGTCGCGCCTGCTGCGGGTGCTGCAGGAGCGGGAGGTGACGCCGGTCGGGGCGAGCCGGCCGATCCCCCTCGACGTGGCCGTGATCTGCGCGACCCACCGCCGGCTACCCGACCTCGTCGCGGCAGGTGCCTTCCGCGCCGACCTGTACTTCCGCATCGCCACCTATACCGTCGGCCTGCCGCCCCTGCGGGCCTATCCCGACCGCCCGGCCCTCGTGCGCCGGCTCTGGAGCAACCTGGGCGGCGACGTCGTCCTCGACGAGGGCTGCGAGGCGGCGCTCGCGGCCTGCGACTGGCCCGGCAACTTCCGCCAGCTCGTGGGTACCCTGCGCGCCCTGCGCGCCCTGGCGGACCCCGGAGAGACGCTGACCCGCGACGCCCTGCCCGCCGACCTGAAGCGACAGGCCGAAGCGCCTGCTCCCGCCGCTCCCGGGCAGCTCGACGGTATCGCCTTGGAGGCCATGCGCGCGGCCCTGGCGGCCTGTGGCGGCAACGTCTCGCAGGCCGCCCGTCGTCTCGGGATCAGCCGCAGCACGCTCTATCGGCGCTGCCTCTCGGCGAGCGGTGAGGCTGTCCCGAGGGGGTGAAGCGCGCGTGAGACCAGACGGTCCACGGACCGGCGGATCGCCTGGGGGCCGATGCGCGGTCGTTCTGAGGTGGCAAGGCCGGCTGGAGAAGACCGGAAAGCCGCAGCACGAGCCGAACCTCCTGTGCGCGGGCGCACCCGGCCGTGCAGGGCCGGGACATAGATGCATCCGTCAGGCGATCGACCGAATTGATGGATGGACCGGCGTGGCATCGCTTCGCCGGCGCCTCGACCTTTTCGCCTCGAAGAACCGCCGCGCCAGGGGAAGACCCGCCGCGCAAGGATTGCCCCCAAAGGATCGCCCCCATCGTGACCGTCATCGCGGCCCGGCCCGAACGCGGGGCCTCGCTCCAGAGCGAACCTGTCGCGACGTCGCCCGAGATGCGGGCGATCGTCGAGGCATCCGCGCCCGAACGCACGCGGCCCGAGTGGAGGGGCCCGGGCTTCGGCGAATTCGTCGGCATCGTCGCGCTGATGATGGCGGTGACCGCGATCTCCATCGACAACCTGCTGCCGGCCTTTCCCGCCATGCAGTCGCACTTCGGCCTGTCAGACCCCAACCGGCTGCAACTCTTGATCTACGTCTACATGATCGGGTTCGGTGTGGCGCAACTGGCCTACGGGCCGCTCTCGGACACCTACGGGCGCCGGCCGATCCTCCTCGGGAGCCTGGTCATCTACGTGGCCGGCTGCGGCCTCGCCATGGTGGCGCCGACCTTCGAATGGCTGCTCGCCGCCCGCGTCGTCCAGGGTATCGGTGCGGCCGGGGGGCGGGTGCTCTCGAGCGCCATCGTGCGCGACCGCTTCACGGGCCGCGAGATGGCCAGCGTGATGTCGCTGATCATGATGGTGTTCCTGATCGTGCCGATGATCGCCCCCGCCATCGGCGGCGCCATGCTCCTGCTCGGCTCGTGGCACTACGTCTTCGTCTCGATGCTGGCGCTGGCCGGCATCCTGGCGCTGTGGTTCTCGATGCGGATGCCCGAGACGCTGCATCCGCAGCACCGCCGCCCGTTCTCCCTGACCGCGGTGGTCGAGGCCGTGCGGCTGACCCTGCGTACCCGCGTCGCGGTGGGCTACGCCACGGCGCTCGGCCTGCTCACCGGCTGCATCATGGGCTACGTCGGCTCGGCCCAGCAGGTGTTCGACACCGGGCTCTATCACCTCGGCGGGCTGTTCCCCCTCGCCTTCGGGCTGGTGGCCGGCGCGATGGGAGCGGCGACGCTGGTCAATGCCCGCATCGTCAGGCGTCTGGGCATGCGCACCCTGTCGCATGCCGGCCTCGGCCTGTTCGTGGCCGTGGCCGTGGTCCAGGTGCTGCTCGGCCTCGCCTACCAGGGCAGGCCACCGCTCGGCCTGTTCCTGGCCGTCTTGAGCGCCAACCAGTTCCTCATCAGCTTCGCGATGCCGAACTTCAATGCGCTCGCGCTGCAGCCCCTCGGCGAGATCGCCGGCACCGCCTCGTCGGTCCTGGGGTTCTACACGACGCTGCTGGGTGCCATGTGCGGCTTCGTGATCGGCCAGGCCTTCGATGGCAGCGTCCTGCCGATCGGCATCGGTTATGCGGTGCTCGGCGGCCTCGCCCTGGCGGTGGTGGCCTGGACCGAGCGCGGCCGGCTGTTTCGCGGGGGCGTCGCGGGCTGATCCTTAACGCGGTCTTCAAGGAAACCGTCGATCCTGCGGCCGCTCGAAAAACCCCGACGGAGACGCCACGTGACCGGTCGCAGCCACAACCTCCTGCTGCTCGCCTCGCGGCTGCTGCTGGCCGCCGCCCTGCTGCCGACCGGGGTGGCACGGGCCCTCAACGTCTCGGGTTTCGCCCTGACGCTGGCCGGGGCCGGGGTGCCGATGCCCAACGGCGTCGCCACGGCCGCCGTGATCGTCCAGGTGTTCGGGCCGCTGGCGATCGTCCTCGGCGTTCTGCCGGCGATCAGCGGCGTGGCGCTGGCGGCCTTCGCGGCGGCGATGGCGGTGCTCCTGCATCCGTTCTGGCAGTTCTCGGGCGCCAACTTCCTCACCGAACGCGCCCTGTTTCTGGCCGACCTCGGTCTCGCGGGCGGCTTCCTCCTCTATGCCCTCGCCGGTCCGGGAGGGTGGAGTTGGCAGGGCTGGCGCCGTCGCGAGTCGGGCGAATCGCGTCCCGCCGCCCGGGCGGTGCCGGCCAAGGCCGCCGGGCGCGGAACCCGGGCGCCGTCGAGCGGCCGAAAGCCCGCGAGAGCCGCCGCCTGAGTCAGGCGCGGTCGCGAGCGGGACGCTGGCCCGAGACCTCGGATCCCGCATCCGCCGACAGGCGCCGGAACGACAGGAACGAGGTCGCCGAGATCAGCGCGACCGTGACGAAGGCCGGCCAGAAGTCAGCCGCCGCGATCGCGGTGCGTCCGTCCCGTCCGGCCGCCGCCTCCAGGGCCAGCGCTCCGATGGAGACGCCGAGGCTCAGGGACAGCTGCTGGGCGACGCTGGCGAGACTGGTGGCCGCGCTCATGTCGCGGTTGTCGAGATCGGCGTAGGCCAGGGCGTTGACGCAGGTGAACTGCAGCGACCGCACGCAGCCGCCCACGAGAAGAACGGCGACGATGACGCCGTGCGGCGTCTGCGCCGTGAACAGCCCATTCACCGCGAGGAAGGCAGAGGCGAGGATCGCGTTCACCAGCATGACCCGGCGAAAGCCGTAGGCCCGCAGGATACGCGGGCCGATGAGCTTGATCAGGAGCGCACCGGCCGCCGCCGCGAAGGTGAGCAGGCCCGATTGCAGGGCATCGAGGCCGAACCCGATCTGGAACAGAAGCGGCAGCAGGAACGGAATCGCCCCGGTGCCGATCCGGAACAGGCTGCCCCCGGTCACCGCCGCGCGGAAGGTCGAATGGCGCAGGAGGTCGAGGCGGATCACCGGATGGGCGACCCGGCGCGAATGGCGCAGGTAGAGCGCCAGCAGGACGACGCCGGCACCGAGGCAGCCCCAGGACACGCCCTCCGGCAAGAGGTGCCGGCCGCTCGAGGCGATGCCGAGCATGAGCGTGGCGAGGCCCAATCCCGAGAGCAGGAAACCGACGACGTCGAGGGGCGGACGCTCGGGCTCCTTCAGGTTCTCGAAGTAGAGGCTCGCGAGCACGATCCCGGCGATGCCGATCGGGATGTTGATGAAGAAGATCCAGCGCCAGTCGAGGCTTGTGGTGATGAGCCCGCCCAGCGGCGGCCCCATGATCGGGCCGATCAGCGCGGGGATGGTGAGGTAGGCGAGCGCGCTGACGAGTTCGTTCTTGGGCACGCTGCGCAGGATCACGAGGCGCCCCACCGGCACCATCATCGCCCCGCCGAGCCCTTGCAGGAACCGCGCGGCCACGAACTGGGACAGGGAGTTCGATGCGGCGCAGGCCAGCGAACCGGCCATGAACACCAGGAGGGCCGCCCGGAAGATGGTGCGCGCGCCGTAGCGGTCGGCCATCCAGCCGCTGATCGGGATGAAGATCGCGAGACTGACGAGGTAGGCGGTGAGCGCCAGCTTCAGGGCGATCGGGTCCTCCCCGAGGCTCGCGGCGATAGCCGGCAGTGCCGTGGCGATCACCGTCGAATCGGTGTTCTCCATGAACAGGGCGGTGGCGACGACAAGGGGGACGATCTGGGAATTTCGCATCGGACGGTGGGAAGCGGCTTTCGCGGAGGCAGGGACGCCGGTGTCGCGGGATCGACGCCGGACGGGGGGATCTCCTAACGCAAAACGGGGCTTTCACGGTTGCCCTGGATGACCGCGGGCGACCGGACGTGCGGGGGCATGGCGTTGCCCGATGGACACAGCCGCGCGCTAGGAGGGCCGGGGTGGGGTCGGGTCACCTTCCCGCGCAAGCTTGGCGTGGATAGATTGTGGAAAGACGCGACGTGGCCGTCCGGTCGTTGCCCTGCGCCATGGCGCATTGCACCCGCTGACACCACGAAGCGACCTTGAGTCCGGCGAAAGTATGTGGATGTTGCGAAGGTTCGAAGGCCGTGGGCGATGGGCGAAGGCCGCGGCCGGTATCGGCGTGACGGCGCTGCTTGCCGGATGCGGCACCATCCTCCTCAACGAGACCGGATCGTTGACGCGCTACGACCGACTCGAGGCGAGTTCGGAATCGACCACCCGTGCCAGGCTCTACGTCGACACCGCGGCGCTGGCCGAGGCCCGCACCGTCCGCATCATTCCCGCCGAGTTTCCCGTTTCCGTCGCGGGGCCGGACATCGACGACGTCGAACGCCGCCTGATCGCCAATGCCGCCGACCGGGCGCTCTGCTACGAGCTCTCGCTGCGCTACGACGTGGTCTCCACCCGGAAGGCCGACCTCACCGTGCGTGCGGTGGTCACACGCTTTGCCAGCACCAACGTCCCGGCGGCCGGGACCACCATCGCCACCTCGGCGGGGATCAGCGTCGCCTCGCAGCTCGGCGTCGGTTTCGCAACCTCCGTGGGACGCGTGCCGATTCCGCGCATCCCGATCGGCCTGGGCAGCCTCACCGTGGAGGCCGAGGCGCTCGATCGGCGCAACCAGCAGCGCGCCGCCATGGTCTGGGGCGGGGCCGCCAACGCCTTCACCAACCAGGCCCGGTTCTCGCCCGCCAGCGACGCCTACGATCTGGCCGGCGAGTTCGGCCAGGACTTCGGCGGTTTCCTCGCCACCGGCGTCGATCCGTTCAAGGCGCCCTACGCGATCCCGAACCTCAACCGCATCCGCGTCACCGTGCTCGGCGAACGCCCCCTCGATCCCGATTGCGAGCGGTTCGGTCGTGCCCCGGGCATCGACGGCATCATCGGCGACTATCTCGGCCTACCGCCCGACTGGACCGACAAGGGCGCACGGCCCTTCGTCGATTGACGGTGATGCAGCGGTCGAAGCATGGGTGCCCTGCGAGGGCATCTTTCCTGTGCCGTCGCGACATTCGGAGCTTTGCGCTGCCGCAGGCGCCATGATATCGCCCCGTGCCAACTCATTCACGCCGACCCGCCCGCGCGGGGCGGCGTCGCTCACCCTTTTGGGAGTTGGTTCATGGCCCGCATCACAGCAGACTCGATCACCGAGGGCCTGACCTTCGACGACGTGCTTCTGCGCCCCGCCGCCTCATCGGTGATGCCGACGGAGGTCAGCGTCGCGTCCCGCCTGACGCGGGCGATCTACCTCAACCTGCCGATCCTGGCCTCGGCCATGGACACCGTCACCGAGGCGCCGATGGCCATCGCCATGGCCCAGAACGGCGGCATGGGCGTGATCCACCGCAACCTCGAGCCGCACGAGCAGGCCGAGCAGGTCCGCCTCGTCAAGAAATACGAGTCGGGCATGGTGCTCAACCCCATCACCATCCACCCCGACGAGACCCTGGCCGACGCCTTCTCCCTGATGAAGCGCAACCGCATCTCCGGCATCCCGGTGGTGGAGCGCGGCCCCAACGGCTCGCGCGGCAAACTCGTCGGCATCCTCACCAACCGCGACGTGCGCTTCGCCACCAACCCGTCCGAGACGGTGGCCGAGCTGATGACCCGCGACCGTCTCATCACAGTGCGCGAGGGGGTGAACCAGGACGAGGCCAAGCGCCTGCTCCACCAGTTCCGGATCGAGAAGCTGCTCGTCGTTGACGATCACTACCGCTGCATCGGCCTCATCACCGTCAAGGACATCGAGAAGCAGGTCGCCTACCCGGGCGCGGTCAAGGACGAGCAGGGCCGCCTGCGGGTGGCCGCCGCCACCACCACAGGCGACAACGGTTTCGAGCGGGCGGAACGCCTGATCGATGCCGGCTGCGACGTGATCGTGGTCGACACCGCACACGGCCACTCGATCAAGGTGCTCGACGCCGTGCGCCGGGTGAAGCAGCTCTCCAACACCGTGCAGATCGTGGCCGGCAACGTCGCCACCCGCGACGGGGCACAGGCGCTGATCGATGCTGGCGCCGACGCGATCAAGGTCGGCATCGGGCCGGGCTCGATCTGCACAACCCGCATCGTCGCCGGTGTCGGCGTGCCCCAGCTCACCGCCCTGATGGAGGCAGTGGAGGCCGCCGACCGCGCCGACGTGCCGGTGATCGCCGACGGTGGCATCAAATATTCCGGCGATCTCGCCAAGGCGATCGCGGCGGGCGCCTCCGTCGCCATGCTCGGCTCGCTGCTCGCCGGCACCGACGAGGCCCCGGGCGAGGTGTTCCTGCACCAGGGCCGCTCCTACAAGAGCTACCGCGGCATGGGATCGGTGGGCGCCATGGCGCGCGGTTCCGCCGATCGCTACTTCCAGGCCGAGGTCAGCGACACCCACAAGCTCGTGCCGGAGGGTATCGAGGGCCAGGTGCCCTACAAGGGCCCCGTGGCGGCGGTGCTGCACCAGCTCGCCGGCGGCCTGCGCGCCGCGATGGGCTATGTCGGCGCGCCGACGATCCCCGAGTTCCAGGACAAGGCCCAGTTCGTGCGCATCACCAACGCCGGCTTGCGCGAGAGCCACGTCCACGACGTGACGATCACCCGCGAGAGCCCGAACTATCCCGGACGGGCGTGATGCGGTCATGACCATCCAGGCCGTCCTCGCCCCCGTCTTCGTTCAGGTCGCGCTGATCTTCGCCCTGCTGCTGTGGATGGGGCGCGTCCGCTTCGCGGAGGTCAGGGCCGGCACGGTCGAGGCCGGAGACGTCGGTCTCGGCCAGCGCAACTGGCCGGCCCGTGCGCAGCAGGCCGCCAACGCGTTCTCGAACCAGTTCGAGCTCCCGGTGCTGTTCTTGGTGCTGGTGCCGCTCGCGATTCTCACGAAGAAGGCGGACCTCCTGTTCGTGGTGCTGTCGTGGGTGTTCGTGGCGACCCGCGTCGTCCATGCGGGCGTCTACATCACCACGAACCACATCCCTCACCGCTTCCGCGCCTATCTGGCGGGTTTCGTGGCGCTGGCGGCCATGTGGATCGTCTTCGCCGTCCGAATCGTCCTGGCGCCTGCCGGAATCTGAGCGCCCGGCCTGGAACACCGCGCGCCTTCTCCGATAAGGAGGGCCCAGTCAGGGTCTTGTCGGAAAGCCTCCCATGCGCGTGCTCGTTGTCGGCGCCGGTGCCACCGGTGGATATTTCGGAGCGCGCCTGGCCGAGGCGGGCCGCGACGTCACCTTCCTGGTCCGGCCGCGCCGAGCGGAAGTCCTGGCGGCCGACGGCCTCGTCGTGAAGAGCCCGGTGGGCGACATCCATATCCCGGCGCCCAAGACCGTCATCGCGGCCGACCTCGCCGCCGGGCGGGGCGACGGTTTCGACCTCGTCCTCCTGAGCTGCAAGGCCTACGATCTCGACGGCGCCATCGCCGACGTCGCGCCGGCGGTCGGAGAGGCCACCGCCGTGTTGCCGATCCTCAACGGCATGCGCCACCTCGACGCCCTCGACGCCGCATTCGGGCCGGGTCGCGTGCTCGGCGGTTCATGCGCCATCGTCTCGACGCTCGGACCGGCCGGCGAGATCCGGCAGATGAACGACCTCCATACCCTGACCTACGGCGAGCGCGACGGCTCTCGCACGCCGCGCATCCTGGCCGTCGAAGCCCTGATGGAGGGCGTGCGCTTCCAGCCGCGCCTGAGCGAGACCATCGTGCTGGAGATGTGGGAAAAATGGGTCTTCCTGGCCACGCTGGCCGGATCGACCTGCCTGATGCGCGCCACCATCGGCGATATCGTCGGCGCACCGGGCGGGCTCGCCTTCGTCAACGGGCTCTACGACGAGTGCATCGCCATCGCGTCCGCCGCCGGCCGGACCCCACGCGAGAAGCCCGTGCGCAGCGGGCGCGGCATCCTCACGGCGGAGGGCTCGGCCTTCACCGCCTCGATGCTGCGCGATATCGAGAACGGGGCCAGAATCGAGGCCGACCACATCGTCGGCGACCTGATCGCCCGGGCGGCAGATCCCGCCGCCTGCCCCCTCCTGGGGCAGGCCTATACCCATCTCAAGGCCTACGAGCGCCGCCGCGAGCGCGCGAAGGCCTGAGGCTCAGGAGCGCGGACTGCGCGGTCCGCCGTATTCGAGCTGGGTCTTGGCGTCGTAGGGCTTGGCCGGGGGCGGGGTCAGGTCCGGCGGCGGCGCGCTGGCGCAGGCGGCGAGCGCGACCAGGGCGAGGCTCGCGACGGTGAGTTTGACGACGGGCGGCAGGATGACGGACGGCATGGTGGCTTCGCAGCTCCGGATGGTCACAGGCAAAAACGGCCCCGCGTCCGATCGCGGTTCGCACCGGACACCAGGACGGCCTATGCTGGGCTTTGGGCGTAAGCGTGGCCGTATCGCGGCAGACGACGCCGTTTCGAGGATCGACCGCTGACCCCACCCGCCCGCCTGTCCGCCGCCATCGACATCCTGGCGGATATCGCCGACCGCCGCCGCCCTGCCGCCGACGCCCTCAAGGATTGGGGGCTCGGCCACCGTTTCGCCGGCTCCGGCGACCGGGCCGCCATCGCCAGCCTCGTCTACGACGCCCTGCGCCGGCGCGCCTCGGCCGCCTGGATCATGGGGGCGGACACGCCGCGCGCCGTCGTCGCCGGCATGCTGCGGCTTCAGTACGGGCTCGCCGAACCGATCATCGCCGGCCTGTTCTCGGGTGAGCGTTTCGCCCCCCCTCCCCTGACGACGGACGAGCGCCGGGCCCTCACCGAAGGTTCGTTGGCCGAGGCCCCTCCGGCCATCGCCGGCGACGTGCCGGAGTGGGTGCTGCCGGCCCTCACGGACGTGTTCGGCGACGCGCTCCACGACGAATTGCGGGCGCTCGGCCGACGTGCGCCACTCGATATCAGGATCAACACGCTTCAGCGCAGCCGCGGGGAGGCGCTGGCGGGTCTTTCGCATCTGGCCGCCCAGCCGACACCGCATGCCCCCCACGGCCTGCGCATCCCGCTGGGCGAGGACGGGCGCGGGCCGGCCCTCCACGTGGAGCCTGAGTTTCTCGACGGCTGGTACGAGATCCAGGACGAAGGCTCGCAGCTCGCCGGGCTCCTCTGTGGCGCCAGGGCCGGCGAGACGGTGGTCGATCTGTGTGCCGGCGGCGGCGGCAAGACCCTGGCGCTGGCCGCCGCCATGGGCAATGCCGGCCGGCTCATCGCCAGCGACGACGATCCCCGCCGGCTCGCCCCGATCCACGAGCGCCTGCGCCGCTCCGGCGCCGTCGCCGAGGTGAGGACGCCGCGCGCCGGGCGCGCCCGCGCCGACGTCCTCGGCGACCTCGACGGTGAGGTCGACCGCGTACTCGTGGATGCGCCTTGCACCGGCTCGGGCACCTGGCGGCGCAATCCGGACGCCAAGTGGCGCGTCAGGCCCGGCGCCCTGGCCGCCCGCCTCCAGGACCAGGCCGGCGTCCTCGACCGGGCGGCGCGGCTGGTACGGCCGGGCGGGCGCATCACCTACGTGACCTGCTCGCTGTTCCCGGCCGAGAACGACGGCGCCATCGCCGGCTTCCTCGGGCGACACGACGACGCCTTCGCCATCGTCCCCGCCGCCGGCATCGTCGGGGACGCGCTTCGTCCTGCCGTCAGGCTGACGACTTTCGGGCTTCAGATGAGCCCGGGCCTGACGGGAACAGACGGCTTCTACGTCGCCACCCTCGAGCGGGTGCGCTGATGCGGGAGGTGCGGCGCGGAGACTCCCGGCCCCCCGAGCGTCCGCTCCCGTGCCTTTCATCCGCCCATCCGACATCGCGCGAACCCGCATGAGGCTCGCCCGTCGCGACGTCATCACCGGCCTGGCCGCGGCCCTGTCGACGACCCGGGAAGCGCAGGCTCAGGCGCCGTCCCCCGTCCCACCGCGATCGGGCGTCCTGGCCTCCCCCGGTGCCGACCTCGAGATCCTCGACCTCTGGCCCGGCCCGCCCCCCGGCGGCGGCGGCCCCGTTGCCGCCGACGGACGCTTCGACGAGACCCGCGAGGGCGTGATCACCAACGTGACCCGCCCCTGCCTCCTGGTGATGCGGGCGGCCAGACCCAACGGCGCGGCGATGCTGGTGGCCGCCGGCGGCGGCTACCGCCGCATCGACATCGGCAACGAGGGTGTTCCCGTGGCCAATTGGCTGGCCGCCTCCGGCGTCACCGCGTTCGTCCTGATCTACCGGCTGCCGGGCGAGGGCTGGGCGGCGGGGCCGGTCGCGCCGATCCAGGACGTGCAGCGGGCCCTGCGCTTCGTGCGGTCCGAGGCTTCCCGCTTTGCCGTCGACCCGCAGCGGATCGGCGTGCTCGGCTTCTCGGCGGGCGGCCACCTGATGGGAGAGGCCGCGGTCCGCTCGGCGGATGCCCTCTACGCCGCCGTGGATGCGCGGGACGACGTTTCGCCCCGGCCCGATCTGGCCGGCCTCATCTACCCGGTCATCACCCTGAGGCCGCCCTTCGACCGCACCTCGACGCGCCGCGTCCTCGTCGGCGAGTCCCCAACATTGGAAGAGGCTGCGGCGCATTCCGTCGACAGCCACGTGCGCGAGCGTGGTCCGCCGATCTTCCTGTCCCAATCGGCCGACGACCCGATCGCGGTCGTCGACAACTCCCTCGTGATGTTCTCGGCCCTGCGCCGCGCCCTCGTCCCCGTCGAACTGCACCTGTTCGAACGGGGCGGCCACGGCTACGGCCTCGGCGTGCCGGGCTCGCCGGCGGCGGCCTGGCCGGGGCTGTTCCTCACCTGGATGCGCCGACGCGGATTCTTACGCGCGTGAGGATGTGGAATCGCGCGACACAGGCCGCCGACGCCCCCTGCCGCACGCGTTACGCCCATGTCGAGGAGACCCGATGGACCCGCAGACAGGCATCGTGATGCTGGGGGCCGCCGCCGGCGGCTTCGTCCAGGGCCTGTCGGGAACCTCGTTCGGGCTCGTGACGATGGCGGTCTGGGCGTGGTCCCTCGATCCGGTGCTGACCGGGCCCCTGGTGGTGTTCGGCTCGCTGATCGGCCAGCTCCTCTCGCTCGGGGCGATCCGGCGGAGTCTCGATCCGAAGCGCCTCCTGCCCTTCGTGGCGGGCGGCATCCTCGGCGTCCCCATCGGCGTCGCCCTGTTGCAGGTGGTCGACCCGCGCCATTTCAAGCTCGCCATCGGCATCCTCCTGGCGGTCTGGTGCCCGATCATGCTGTTTGCGCGGGACCTGCCCCGCATCGCCTGGGGCGGTCGCATCGCGGACAGTGCGGTGGGTGTCGTCGGCGGCATCATGGGTGGCCTCGGCGGCCTCACCGGGCCGGCTCCGACGCTCTGGGCGACCCTGCGCGGTTGGGACCGCGACACGCAGCGCGGTGTCTTCCAGGGGTTCAACCTGGTGATGCACGCCGTCACCCTGACGACCTACGTCGCGGTCGATGCCGTGCCGGCCGAGGCCTTCGCGCTGTTCCCGGCCGTCGCCCTCGCCGTACTGTGTCCCGCCCTCGTGGGTGCCCGGCTCTACCGCCGCTTCAGCGAGGAGACCTTTCGCACCGTGATCCTGTCGCTCCTGACCGCCTCGGGCTTCGTTCTGATCGCGACGACCCTCCCGACGTTGCGATAAGGGGCTATGCAGACGAGCGGACAACGAAGACCATGACGCCATCGATCTTTCGGCGGCCTGTCTCGTTGTTCGTGCGCACCGGGCGGCCGCCGGCCGGCCGCAGACAGATTTGAAGGACAACGCCGTTGAGTATCGGGCTGATCGCAATCATCGACGACGTGGTGGCGCTGGCCAAGGTCGCCGCCGCCTCCCTGGACGACGTCGCCGCGCAATCGGCCAAGGCCGGGACCAAGGCGCTGGGCATCGTCATCGACGACGCCGCCGTCACGCCGCGCTACGTCGTCGGCTTCGCCGCCGCCCGCGAGGTGCCGATCGTCGGCCGGATCGCGATGGGATCGCTGAAGAACAAGTTCCTGTTCCTGCTTCCCGGCGCCCTGGCGCTGAGCTTCTTCGCGCCCTGGGCGATCACGCCCCTGCTCATGCTCGGCGGCATCTACCTCTGCTACGAGGGCGCGGAGAAGGTGCTGCACGCCGTCATGCCGCATCAGGCCGAACGCCACGAGACGGCGATCGGCGCCTCCAAGGAGGACGCCAAGGCCCAGGAGGACCAGCGCGTCCGCAGCGCCATCCAGACCGATTTCATCCTCTCGGCCGAGGTCATGGCCCTGACGCTCGCCTCCCTCGGCACGACGTCCGTGACGATGCAGGCGACCATCCTCGCCGTCGTGGCGCTGGGCGTGACCCTCCTCGTCTACGGGTTCGTGGCCCTCATCGTGAAGGCCGACGACGCCGGGATGGCGCTGGCCGTGAACGACCGTCCGGCCTCGAGCCTGCTCGGCCTGCGGACCGTTCCGGTCACGGCCGCTCCCTCGGGAGCCGATCGCGGCCTGGCGCCGATCACCCGAGGGTTCGGGCGCGGCCTCGTGGTCGCCATGCCGTATTTCCTCACCGTCCTCGCCATCGTGGGCACGGCGGCGATGCTCTGGGTCGGCGGCGGCATCATCCTGCACGGCCTCGAGGACTACGGCGTGAAGGGGCCGAGCCACATCGTCCACGCGGCGGCCCTGTGGGCGGCGGGCCTGGTCCCGGCCATGGCCGCGGTCGTGGAATGGCTCGTCACGGCCGCCCTGTCGGGGGTGCTCGGGCTCGCCATCGGGGCGGCGACGATCCCGGTCGCCCAGTACCTGATCGTGCCGGTGGCCGCTAAGGTGATGGGGCTGTTCAAGTCCAAGGCCGCGCCGGAGACGCCGTCGCGGCGGGTGTCGGACTCCGCCTGAGGGACATCCGCCCGGGCCGGATCGGATGGCCCCGTGGTGACGGGACCATCCTCGTCATGGGTGGGGCGCCGTCATTCGGGACGGCGCCGCATCGATTAGAAGCACTGGCGCTTGCGCACCACCGTGACGCGGCCGAGCGGCCCGCGACGCTTGGTAATCACCGTCTTGCAGCGGGGACCACGCACCACGGTGCGCCGCACGACCCGGGCCTGTTCGATGGCATTGTCCGGCGCGAACCCGGTGCCGACGCTCAAGGGCGCGGCCTGGGCCGGCATGGCGAGACCGGCGAGGGCGATGGCGGCGATCCCGAGGATGGTTGCTCTCATGGACTGAGGCTCCTGTTCGTTGCTGGGGGGCGCCGTTTCGCCGACCGGGCATGAACGCCCGATTAATCCTCGGGCTCGGTCGCGCGGACGTGAGCGGGCGCGTTGCACCCGCGAGGCGCCTCGTCTAACTCCGGGTCCATGAATACCGACCACGACAAGATCCTCATCGTCGACTTCGGCTCCCAGGTGACGCAGCTCATCGCGCGGCGGGTGCGCGAGGAGGGCGTCTATTGCGAGATCGTGCCCTTCACGAAAGCGGCCGAAGCCTTCGCGGATGCGATCCCCAAGGGCGTGATCCTGTCGGGCGGGCCGGAATCGGTGACGACGGACGCCTCACCCCGCACGCCGCAGGTCATCTTCGATTCGGGCGTGCCGGTGTTCGGAATCTGCTACGGCCAGCAGACCATGGCGGCCCAGCTCGGCGGCGAGGTCGAGGCCGGGCACCATGCCGAATTCGGCCGCGCCGAGATCGAGATCCTGTCGGATTGCCCCCTGTTCAAGGGCGTCTGGCACGTTGGCGAGCACTACCCCGTCTGGATGAGCCACGGCGACCGCGTCACCAAGCTGCCCGACGGCTTCACCACCGTCGCCATGTCGAAGAACGCGCCCTTCGCCGCCGTCGCGGACGAGGCGCGGAACTACTACGCGGTCCAGTTCCACCCGGAGGTGGCGCACACGCCCCACGGGGCGCTCCTGATTCGCAACTTCGTGCGCGACATCGCCGGCTGCTCGGGCGACTGGACCATGGGCGTCTACCGCGAGGAGGCGATCGCCAAGATTCGCGAGCAGGTGGGCACGGAGAAGGTCATCTGCGGCCTCTCGGGAGGCGTCGATTCCTCGGTGGCGGCGGTCCTGATCCATGAGGCCATCGGCGACCAGCTCACCTGCGTGTTCGTGGACCACGGCCTGCTGCGCATGGGCGAGGCCGAGGAGGTCGTGCGACTGTTTCGCGACCACTACAACATCCCGCTCGTGCATGTGCAGGCGCAGGACCTGTTCCTGGGCGAGCTGGAGGGCGTCAGCGACCCCGAGATCAAGCGCAAGACCATCGGGCGCCTGTTCATCGACGTGTTCGACGCCGAAGCGAAGAAGATCGGCGGCGCCCGCTTCCTCGCCCAGGGCACCCTCTACCCCGACGTGATCGAGAGCGTCTCGTTCACCGGCGGCCCCAGCGTCACCATCAAGAGCCACCACAACGTCGGCGGCCTGCCCGAGCGCATGAACATGCAGCTCGTCGAGCCCCTGCGTGAATTGTTCAAGGACGAGGTCCGGGTGCTCGGCAAGGAACTCGGGCTGCCCGAGGCCTTCGTCGGCCGCCACCCCTTCCCCGGCCCGGGGCTGGCCATCCGCTGCCCCGGCGTCATCACGGGCGAGAAGCTCGACGCCCTGCGCAAGGCCGACGCGATCTATCTCGACGAGATCCGCAAGGCCGGCCTCTACGACACCATCTGGCAGGCCTTCGCGGTGATCCTGCCGGTCAAGACGGTGGGCGTGATGGGCGACGGCCGCACCTACGACCACGTCTGTGCGCTCCGCGCGGTCACCTCCGTCGACGGCATGACGGCGGATTTCTATCCCTTCGACATGGCCTTCCTCGGCCGGGTCGCCACCCGGATCATCAACGAGGTCAAGGGCATCAACCGGGTGACCTACGACATCACCTCGAAGCCCCCCGGCACGATCGAGTGGGAATGACACTGGTTTCGGCGGATTGATCCGGGTGGGATTCCTCTTCAGGGGATCATGGATCTAGCCTCGGCATTGTCTTGCGGAGGCGGACAAGGCTCACATCGTCGACCATCCGAGCGTCGAGGAATCGGGCCGGCGGGCGCGTACGAATAAGGACGCGTGCGCGGCGCTGCACGACCAGGCGATCTGGCTTCCGGGGTCCGGGGACAGACGATGCCGGAGGTGGCCGCCGTGACCGGTTGCGTGTCGCGCTGGCTTCGGCAACGGCGTCACCAAGCCGGTCGTCGAGCGCCTGTCGGCATTGTTCGCCCGCGAGGCCGGCGCAGATCCACGACGCACCATCACCCTGCCGCTCGATGATGCCGGCTGGGACACTGAACCCGGACCGCGCGTGGAAAGGTCTGCGGTTCGCCTCCCTGCCGCCCTGCACGCCCGAATTCCAGCCGGCAAAGCACTTCTGGCGGCTCGGCGACGAACCCATCGTCAACCGGTATTTCGACCGCCTCACCGAGATCCAAGACCGCATCGAGCAACATTGCCGCGACCTCGGAGCTCAGCCAGACACCGTGAGAGCCACCACACTCGTCCGCCGGTGGCCACGGCCTGCCAGGCCGAACTCATCAACCTGAAACGGTGTCAGACGGTCTGAGCGCTGCTCCAATCCCACAGTGATGAGAGCGCAATCCGGCGTCGCTGGCGCGCTACCGCTTCGCTGGCGGTGTCGAGGGCTCTGACGAGGTGCTGCTGCCCCACGGTGAGCTACGAGATGAGTGGGAACCCGCAGGCGGACGGCCCAGCGACATCGCAGATAATCGGCGAAGGCACCGTTGGCATCGCTCCCGACGGCCAAGGTGACACCGTGTCGGCGCGTGGGTCGAGGTCGGGCGCTAAAGGACGGCTATTGACAGTGGTTTATAGCCACTTGGCGGAGGGAGCGGGATTCGAACCCGCGATACCGTTTCCGGTATACACACTTTCCAGGCGTGCGCCTTCAACCACTCGGCCACCCCTCCGGGCCCTATGCGGGATGCGACCGCCGCGTCGCAGCGGCGACGCCTCGGCATCGGGTGGCGTGCTGTACAAGGCGCGGCGCTCTGGTGCAAGGCGCTCGCGAGCAAGAGACGCCAGCGACCGGAGCCGATCGTCCAAGCCGAGGGGCGGACCGGACATTCTCAGAATCGCCGCTTTCATCGCAGCATGAGTCTGCCACGCGATCCGACTCCGGTGAGCCGCGTCGCCTTCAGGAGCATATCCGACGGTGATCCGCTTCGAGAACGTCACCAAGATCTACCGGACCAACGGCCATCGCCGCACCATCCTGGAGCGAGCGTCCTTCACCCTTCGGCCCGGAACCAGCTACGGCATTTTGGGCATCAACGGTGCCGGCAAGTCCACCACCATGCGGCTGATCTCCGGTACGGAGGACGCGACGCGGGGGAAGATCCATCGCAACCTGAGGGTGTCTTGGCCGCTCGGGTTCGCCGGTGGGTTCCATCCCGCCATGACGGGCCGCGAGAACGTCATCTTCGTCGCTAGGATCTACGGCGAGGACCCGAGGAAGGTGCTCGAGTTCGTCGAGGATTTCTCCGAGCTCGGCAGCTACCTCGACGTACCGATCAAGACCTATTCCTCAGGCATGGGCTCGCGCCTCGCGTTCGGCATGAGCATGGCGATCCCGTTCGATTGCTATCTCATCGACGAGGTCACGGCCGTAGGCGATTCCCGATTCCAGCGGCGCTGCACCGAGGCCTTCGCCGCCCGTCGACAGAACGCGGACGTGATCATGGTCTCGCACTCCATGGAGACCCTGCGGGAATGGTGCACCCAGGGCATCGTGATCATCAACGGGCGGGCGATCGTCTACGAGGACATCAACGACGCGGTCGAGGTCTACCGGCGCTTGAACGCCTGACCGCCCGGCCGGCCGCGATCCGGCCATGGTTTTGCCGCGTGCTGCCCCTAGGCGGAGGCTGCGGCGACGCTCGGTGGCCTCGCGAGGCCGAACGTGCCGGGCGTGCAGCGCGAGCCTGACGCGGAGACCCTGCCCGTGACCAACAGATCGGAAGACCGGGGTTCATGACCATCGACATCCGCAACCCCCAGGGGCAGCCGCTGAGCACCGCCGACCGCTCGAACGCGGTCGCCGAATCGCTCAAGCAGGTCGCCCGGGTCTCCCGCTTCGTCGACCGCAAGAAGGGCATCCGGTCCTACCAGACCCACGTCAAGCGCGACGTGGTCATCCCGATCCTGTTCGTGTTCGTGTTCCTGATCCCCGCCGTCCTCGGGGCGCTCTATTATGGCGTCATCGCCTCGGATCAATACGAGACCCATGCCCGCTTCGCCCTGCGCCCCGCGCTCGGCAACGTGGAGAAGGCCAGTCCCGACCAGGTCGGCACCAACAACGGGACCAGTTCGTCCCTGATGGTCGTCCAGGACAGCCTGCTGGTGATGAACTACATCAGCAGCCGCCCGATGATCGAGGCCCTCGAAGCCACCCTGCCCGTGCGCCAGATGTTCGCCCGCGACGACATCGACTACCTGTCGCGCTTCAACATCGACAAGCCGATCGAGAGATTCCTCAAGTACTGGAACCGGCGCGTCGAGATCGAGATCGAGACCAATTCCGGCATTCTCGCCTTGTCGGTGACGGCCTTCGACGCCGCCGAATCGCTGGCGCTGACGCAGGCGATCCTCGCGGAGAGCGAGCGCATGGTGAACGCGCTGAGCGTCAAGGCGCGGGAGGATGCCGTCGCCGAGAGCGCCCGCGAGCTGAAGCTCGCCGAGGAGCGCATGACGAAGATCCGCATCGAGGTCGCCGCCCTGCGAAACCGAGAGGGCGTGCTCGATGCGCAGAAGACCAACGAGGCCAACCTCAAGGTCATCGGCGATCTGCGCACGGCCCGCATCAACCTCGCGGTACAGCTCAGCCTCGGCCAACGCGACCTCGGGCCGGAATCGCGCCGCATCCAGGACATCAAGTCCCAGATCAGGGACCTCGACGACAACATCGCCCGCATCGAGCAGCAGTCGACCAGCGTCGCGCCCGAGCGCCGCCGAATCCTGGCCGATGCCCTGACGCGCTTCGAGGCCTTGGACAACGACCGCAAGGATGCCGAAAAGTATTACGCGAAGGTGCTGGCGGCCTATGAGCGCTCCCGCATCGTCGCGTCGCGGCAGGTGGAGTTCTTCACCACCGTCGTCGAGCCGGTGATGGCCCAGTCCGCCCAGCAGCCGCGCCGCCTCCTCATGACCAGCCTCATCGTCGCCGGCGCCGGGATCGCCTTCTCGCTCTCGGTCTTCGCCCGCAAGCAGATGGTCTGAGGACGGGTGGGATCGGTCAGTCGGGGAACCGAAGGTCGGTGAGGCCGCGCAGCAGGGACGGCCAGCGCGCCTCGGCCTCGGCGACGATGCCCGGCTGTTGCCGGGCGGCGGCACGGTTGGCGTCGTGGCGGAACAGGTAGAGCGGCTCTGCTGCGCCGAAGGGCAGGCGTGCGAACACCAGCGGGTCGGCCTCGACGAGGCGCCCCTGGGCCATCGCCACCGGGTCGAACCCGTCGAGGCGCGGGGCATAGGTGGCCGGAGCCTCGCGAAACACGGTGCGGTTGGCGGCGCTGACGAAACGCCAGGCGCGCCCCTTCCAGGCCAACTCGAGATCGGGCCGTCCGGGCCTCGGCGCCGCCCCGTCGAGGAAATAGGTCACCACGTCGAACCCGCGCAGGGCGAGGAGATCGGCCGGGGCGACGGGCGGCGACGCGGAATGGCCGTCCGAAGGCCGGAGCGGCCACGCCGCGGCGCCGAACAGCCCCATGCAACCACGCCTTGTTAACCACATCTTGCCGAGTCCCGAGTCATCAATTCAGAGTGGGGTCCGATGGCGGACCCGCCGGTTCGACGCCCCGCCGGGCGTATCCCTCAGACCTCACCGGCGAGATACCCTTCACGTGGCCCTTGTGACGCGGACCCTGCCCGTTCGGAACGGTCCCCAGCGCGGATGACGAGACCGATGTCGGATCAACGGACCTGCCCTGCCCCACTCGATCGCGGACGGCGTCGCCTCCTGGGCCTGCCCCTGCTCGCCGCCGCGGCCTATCTCTACGGCGCCGGAGCCGTGGCCGCACAGCCGGCGGACGACGGCGACCCGGGCTCGTTCCGCCCCCGCGAGATCGTCGACTCCGGCCACCGGTTCTTCGGCTCGGTGTCGCGCGGCCTCGGACGCGCGGTTGAGGAGGCGACGAAGCGGTGGGGCGAGCCCAACGGCTACATTCTCGGGCAGGAGGCCTCCGGCGCCATCGTCGGCGGTGTCCGCTACGGCGAGGGGACGCTCTACACCCGCAACGCCGGCCAGCGCCGGATCTACTGGCAGGGTCCTAGCATCGGCTTCGACGTCGGCGGCGACGGCGACCGGACGATGATGCTGATCTACAACCTGCCGTCGGTGGCGAAGCTCTACCGCCGCTTCGGAGGGGTCGACGGCTCGGCCTTCCTCGTCGGCGGGATCGGCATGAGCGCCACCACCTCGGACGGGATCATCGTCGTGCCGATCCGGACGGGTGTCGGCGCCCGCTTCGGCATCAACATCGGCTATCTCAAGTTCACGAGCCGGCCGACCTGGAACCCGTTCTGAGCACGAAGCGGGTTGCGCAAAAGCGGTCACCGGTCTTGCGGCGAAGACCTGCGACAGAACACGGATCCCAGCAAGGTAAAGCGTTGGCGTGCCGACGCGAACCCGCCGAGGTCGGAATGGGTCGTGTGGCCGGCCGACTTGCCCGCCGCGCGCCGACGTGAATTAAGGATCGTCCGGGCGCGTCGGGCGTCGCGTCGGCCGATGGTCACCAGCACGGGTGTGATGAGCGTTTCCGCGTGATCGAAACCATCCTGATCTTCGCGTTCGGCTTCCTCCTGGCAAGCCTGACCGCGCTCCTCCTGCTGCCTGCGGTGAATGCCCGGGCCGGGCGGCTCGCCCGGCGCCGGATGGCGACGCTGTTCCCGCTCACCGGCGTCGAGGCCGCCGCCGAGAAGGACTACCTGCGCGCGCAGTTCGCCGTCGAGCGGACGCGGATGGAGCAGCGCATGCAGGCGGTGGGGGCCACCAAGCACGCCGACATGGCGACCATCGGCGTGCGCACCCTGGAGGCCGCGGCGCTGGCCAGGACCATCTCGGAGCGCGAGGCCCTTATCACCGTCAGGGAGGGCGAGATCGCCGCCGTCCGGAGCGAGCGCGACGGCATCGCGGGCGATCTGGCCACCTCCCGCTCCGATCTCGCCGTCGGCGTCGCGACCCTCGGCATCCTCGAGGAGGCCCATCGCACGCTGCTGGACGAACTCCTCCTGAGCCGCCGTCGCCCGCAGCCGCAGGATTCCGACGCCCAGGATCACGAGGCGCAGGATCTTGAAGCGCCTGCGACGAACCGGGATGCGACGGCCAGATCCTACGGGCCCTTCCCCGTCGCGACCCTCGAACCGGCGACCGACCCGCAGATGCGGATCGCGGAACTCGCGGCCGAGTGCGAGGCCCTGCGTGCGCGCCTGGCCGTCGCCGAAGCGGCCACGCGCCATGCCGGAACGGGAATCGAGGCACAGAACGCGGCGCTGCGCGAGAGCATCGTGGCGGTGGCCGAGGCCCTGGTCCGCTCCGAACGCCTGCCCTCCGTGGCGGCGTTCACCATGCCCGGCCCGGCGACCCGATCGTCACCGCCCTGATCGGATCGGACCGTTGCGGCGACCGGGGGTCGCGGCGTAGAAGGCCGCCAGTTCACGGCATCACCACCCCGGCGCCTTGTTTCGACCATGACGGCCCATCATCGGGTCGCGCAGGCCCACGATCATCAGCCACGCCCTTTCGAGACGGATCCGACCTCATATGTCCCTGAAGCTGACATCGCTCGCCGTGATCCTCGCTGCCGGATTGTCCCTGCCCGCCGTCCAGGCGATGGCCCAGGCGGCTCCGCAGACCAAGCGCGGTAACGAGACCCTCAAGAAATACTGCACCGGCGACTACCTGAGCTATTGCGGCAACCTGTCCCCGGACGACCCGGCCATGGACAAGTGCTTCCAGACCAACTGGACGAAGCTGAGCGAGAACTGCCGCCGCGCCATCGACGCCTACCAGAAGGGCGGCGACAAGAAGGGCGCCGAGAAGAAGGGCTGACTCACGGGCGGTTCCGGTCGCGACGGCCCTCGGCTCGGCGGCGATGACGCGGGCGCGACGGGCTCATCCCCGGTTTCTCCCGCGCCGGGACGTCCGGCCATCGCAAAGCCGGGTCGTCGTCCTCGCCTCGCGGCCCGGCAACGGCTAAGGTGTTCGCCTGTCACTGCCGGACCCCGTCGTCGATGCCTCTTCGTTTCCGCCCGTTGACCCCTCTCGTCGCGCTCGGCTTCGTCGCCCTCGCCGTTTCGGCCTGCGGGCGACGCGGCGGCCTTGAAGCGCCGCCGAACGGCTCCGCGCCCCCCGGCCCGGCGACCAGCCGCGCCCTTCCCGCCGCTGCCGTCGCCGTGCCCACCGCGGTTCAGGACGGCGACGAGCTGAGCCCGGCAGCGGTGGCGGGCGGTGGCTTCGACACGCCGTTGACCACGTCGCGGGGCGCCAAACGCGGCTATACGATCCCGAAGGACCCCTTCATCCTCGACCCGCTGCTCTGACCCTCGGGATCGTCGGTGTCGACCCGTGCGGCGCCCGAAGGTGAAGAGACCGTCCCGACTTCACCCCGGCCCGCCGCTTCGCCCGCGCCCGCCGGGGCTCTCACGAGGCGAGCGCCGCGTATCCGATGCACCATTTCCAGTACCGTGACGGTCGCCTGAAGGCGGAGGACGTCGACCTCGGCGATCTGGCCGAGACCGTCGGCACGCCGTTCTACTGCTATTCCACCGCCACCCTTGAGCGGCACTACCGGGTCTTCGCCGAGGCCTTCGACGGGGACGACGCCCTCGTCTGCTATGCCATGAAGGCCAATTCCAACCAGGCCGTGCTGACGACCCTGGCCCGGAGCGGAGCCGGCATGGACATCGTCTCGGAGGGCGAATTGCGCCGGGCGTTGGCGGCCGGGGTCGATCCTCGCAAGATCGTGTTCTCGGGTGTGGGCAAGACCCCGGTGGAGATGCGTGCCGCCCTCGAGGCCGGCATCCTCTGCTTCAACGTCGAGAGCGAGCCGGAACTCGAGACGCTCTCGACGGTGGCCGCGAGCCTCGGCGCCACTGCGCCGGTCTCGATCCGCGTCAATCCCGACGTCGATGCCGGCACGCACGCCAAGATCTCCACCGGCAAGTCGGAGAACAAGTTCGGCATCCCTATCGGCCGCGCCCGCGCCGTCTACGCCAAGGCGGCCGCCCTGCCCGGCCTCGCGGTGGCGGGCGTCGACATGCACATCGGCAGCCAGATCACCGACCTGGCGCCGTTCGACCGGGCCGCCGGGCTGCTCTCCGGCCTCGCCCGCGACCTCCTGGCCGACGGGCATCGCCTCCATCACATCGACTTCGGCGGCGGCCTCGGCATTCCCTACCGCGACGACGATGCGCCGCCGCCCGACCCGGCGGCCTTCGCGGCGATGCTGCGTCCGCATTTCCGGCCGCTCGGCCTGCGGCCGGTGTTCGAGATCGGCCGGATGATCGCCGGCAACGCCGGCATCCTCCTCAGCCGTGTCCTCTACGTGAAGCGCACCGAGGGCCGCACCTTCGTCATCGTCGACGCGGCCATGAACGACCTCATCAGGCCGACCCTCTACGACGCCTTCCACGGGGTGAGGCCGGTGGTCGAGCCGACGGCCGGGACTCCCCGCGTCGTCGTCGACCTCGTCGGGCCGGTCTGCGAGAGCGGCGACTACATCGCCCTCGACCGCGAGATGCCCGAACTCAGGGCCGGCGACCTCGTCGCGGTGATGAGCGCGGGCGCCTATGGTGCGGTCCAGGCCGGGACCTACAACACCCGTCCGCTGGTGCCGGAGGTGCTGGTGCGAGGCGAGGCCGCCGCGATCGTGCGCCCGCGCCAGACTTACGACGAACTCATCGGCCTCGACCGCCTGCCGGACTGGCTGGCCCGGTGAAACGCCGCCGCGCGTAAACGGGGCGCCCCCCGCGGGAGTCCCTGAGCGGATTTGACCCGATGGTCGGGTCCGGCCACCATGCTAGGCTCACGCAGCGTGGCCGCCGGTGTCGGTAGCCGCCCGGGGAGCCGTCGAAGCATGGGCGAGGCGCGAGAGAGCGGCAGGGCGGACGAGGGAGCGGCGCCCATGAGCGCGTCCGAAACCGAGCGCAGCCGCCTCGACCGCCTGGTGGCCCGTGCGGGCGCCGCCACGGTCTGGGAGCGGGTCTGGCCGGTCATGTGGCGCGGGATCGCCGTGGTCCTGGCCTTCCTCGCCGCGTCCTGGCTCGGGCTGTGGCTCGACCTCCCCCCCTTCGGCCGGATGGTGGGGCTCGCCCTCTTCGTCATCGCCCTCGTCGCCGGGCTTCTGCCGCTGGCGCGGATCGCCCGCCCGAGCCGACGCGAGGCGCTGGCGCGGCTCGACCGCGACGCCGCGTCCGGCAGCGGTGCCCTGGCCCACAATCCCGCCTCCGCCATCGAGGACACCCTCGCCGTCGGGACCGGTGACCCGGCCACGCAGGCGCTCTGGGCGCTCCACCGCCGCCGCGCCGTGGCCGCCATCGCGACGCTGACGGTGTCGCCGCCGCGGCCGGCGATGCCCCGTCGCGATCCCTTCGCGCTGCGCGCGGCGGTCCTGGTCACGGCCGCCGCGAGCCTGTTCGTCGCCGGGCCGGAGTGGCGCCAGCGTGTCGGCGCGGCCTTCGACTGGCGGGCGCCCGTCTCGGCCGGTCCGAGCTTCCGGGTCGACGGATGGATCGACCCGCCGCTCTACACGCGCATGCCCCCCCTGGTGGTGGCCCTGGGCGAGGCCGAGCAGCGCCTGCGCGCGCCGATCAATTCCACCCTGATCGTGCGGATCGCCGGGCAGGGCGAGGCCAGGCTCGGCGTCCGGTCCGGCCTGCAATCCCTGCCGGGCAAGGAGCCGCGGCCCGACCTGCGCGAGGACCGCTTCAAGCTCACCGGCGGAACGGCCGATCTGACGATCGAGACGCCGGGCACGCCGGTGCAGCGCCTCGTGATCGAGACGATTCCGGACGACGCCCCCGTCATCGAAGCCGTGGGGACGCCCGAGGTGAACGGCCGCGGCACCTTCAACCTGAGCTACCGCGCCCGGGACGACTACGGCATCGTCTCGGCCGAAGGCGTGGTGGAGCCGCTCAAGCCCGGCCGCTCGCTGGTCCCGCCGCCCCGCATCGCCCTGGCCCTGCCCGGAGACGCCAGCGGCGAGACCGACACCAAGACGCTCGTCGACCTCACCGACAATCCCTGGTCCGGTGCTCGCGTGCGCTTCACCCTGACGGTGAAGGACGAGGCCGAGCAGGAGGCACGCAGCCAGGGCGTCGAGATGACCCTGCCGGCGCGGCCGTTCCAGAAGCCGCTGGCGCGGGCGCTCGCCGAGGAGCGTCGCCGCCTCGTCACGGCCCCCGACGAGAGCCGCGCCCGGGTCCAGACCGCCCTGGACGCCCTCATGATCGCGCCCGACAGGTTCACGCCCGAGCCCGCCGTCTTCCTCGGGCTGCGCACCGCCTCGCGGCGCCTCAAGGCGGCCCGGACCGACGAGGCCCTGACGGAGGTCGCCGACCTCCTGTGGGACATGGCCCTCAAGATCGAGGACGGTGACCTGTCGGACGCCGAGAAGTCGCTGCGGGCGGCCCAGGACCGCCTCAAGGAGGCAATCGCCCGCAATGCCCCCGACGAGGAGGTCAAGGCGCTCACCGACGCCCTCAAGCAGGCCCTCGACAAGTTCATGAAGGAGATGGCCGAGCGCCAGGGCAAGGAGCCGCGAAAGCCCAACGAGCGCGGCCAGAAGGACCAGAACGCCAAGAGCGTCACGCCCGACGATCTCAACAAGATGATCGAGGACATGGCCGAGGCGATGAAGCGCGGCGACACCGCCGAGGCCCAGCGCCTGCTCGAGCAGCTGCGCGGCATCCTCGAGAACCTCCAGACCGCCGAGCAGGGCGGCAAGTCCGACCCCCGGTCCCGCGAGATGGACAAGCAGGCCGAGGATCTCGACAAGATGGCGCGCGAGCAGCAGGGCCTGCGCGACGAGACCTTCAAGGACGGACAGGCCAAGCGCGGCCAGCCGCGCCCCCGCAACGGCCAGCAGGGCCAGCAGCAGCCCGGAGGGCAGGGCCAGCAGGGTCAACAGGGCCAGGGTCAACAAGGCCAGGGCCAGCAGGGTCAGGGACAGAAGGGCGAAAAGGGCCAGGGCCAGCAGGGGCAAGGGCAGGGACAAGGCGGCCCCGGCCAGCGCCAGCAGGCCCTGCGCGAGCGCCTGGAGGACCTGCAACGCCGCATGAAGGAACTCGGCATGCAGGGCGAGGAAGGCCTGTCCGATGCCGAGGAGGCCATGCGCGAGGCCGAGGACGCCCTGGGCCAGGGTCGGGAGGGCGACGCCGTCGATGCCCAGGGGCGTGCGCTCGACGGGCTCAAGCGCGGTGCCGAGGGGATGCAGCAGCAGCGCCAGGAGATGGCCGAGGGCGAGGGCGAAGGCGAAGGCCAGCAGGAGGGCGGCAAGTCCCCGAGCCAGCAGGGCCAGGCCGGCTCGCGCGACGACGATCCGCTCGGCCGCCCGACCAAGGGACGCGACACCTCCGGCGGCAACGTCCGGGTTCCCACCGCCGACGAATCGGGGGTTCAGCGTACCCGTCGGATCATGGAGGAGTTGCGGCGCAAGCTCGGCGACCCGAGCCGGCCGCGCGAAGAGCTCGACTACTTCGAGCGCCTGCTGCGCCGGAACTGATCGCGGCGGCCGGCGGAGCCGGTTCACCGGAGCCCAAACGCGGTCTCGCCCCGTCGCGATGCGCCCTCCTGCCCCGGCGACGATTCGCCGATCCGGTCCTATGTCTGTGGTCCGGAGACCGGAGACCGTCAGGCACCGGACCACCCGCCCTCGAGCCGAGACGCCCGTCCGATGTCCTCCAACACCATCGTCCTGTTCGCCTGCATCGCCGTGGCCGTCGTCCTGCTGCTCGGCCTCGTCAACATGATGCGGGGCGGCAGCAGCAACGTCTCTCAGAGGCTGATGCGGCTGCGCGTGATCCTGCAGTTCGCCGCGATCGTCGTGATCATGGGCGTGCTGTGGTGGCGCTCCGCCTGAGGTCGGCCCGGCGTCCAAGGTGTGGCGGCGAGGGCTCACCGGGGATCTATCGCGCGCTCCCCGGATGATTGGCGGCGTGGTCCCCTCAACGGGCGGACCGGATGCGTGCTAGCCTCGCGCGAGAGCCATGCCGGACACCGAAGCGATGCCGTTCCAACACTTGCGCCTTCTCAAGGGCGCCCTCGCCGTGGCGATCGGCGCCGTCGCGACGATCCCGAGCGCGCAGGGTGCGGACCTGCGTGGCGCGCGGCCCGCGCCGCCCGTCTATGTCGCTCCGGCCCAGCCGATGAGCTTCGTTTCGGAGGTCCGCATCGGCGGATCGGTGCAGGACCCCGGCAGCGCCGAAGGCAAGGCCCGGGGATTCAGCACCGCCAACGTCAACGGCGAGATCCTGTTCGCCAAGCCGATCATCAGCGCGGACCCGTTCTGGCAGGCCTTCGTCCCACGTCCGACCGTTGGTGGCAGCTACAACACCGGCGGCCGCACGAGCTTCGCCTACATCGGCGCCACCTGGTCGGTGGACCTCTTTCCCGAGACCTTCGGCCGGCGCGTCTTCCTCGACGGCTTCTTCGGCGGCGCCGCCCACAACGGTTACACCGGCCCTAAGGCGAACACGCCCTATGGGTTCAACACGCTGGGCTGCAACCCGCTGTTCCGCGAGGCCGCCGCATTGGGCTTCCGCATCACCGAGCGCTGGAGCATCATGGCGACGATCGAGCACATGTCGAACGCCGGCCTGTGTGCGAACAATCGCGGCCTGACCAACTATGGTGGCCGGATCGGCTACACCTTCTGACGGCAATCCGCTGACATCACCCCGGATCGAACACCGTGGTCACCCTCAACCGCATCTACACCCGCACCGGTGACAAGGGCTCGACGGCCCTCGCCAACGGTGAGCGCCGCTCCAAGGCCGACCTGAGGGTCGAGACCTACGGCACCGTGGACGAGACCAACGCCTGCATCGGTCTCGTGCGGCTGCATGCCGGTCCCGAACTCGATGCCATGCTCGGCCGCATCCAGAACGACCTGTTCGACCTCGGTGCCGACCTCGCGACCCCCGAAGGCGTGGAGAAGCCGGCCTACGAGCCGCTGCGGATCGTCGCTTCCCAGGTCAAGCGCATCGAGGCCGACATCGACGCGCTGAACGCCGACATCGCGCCCCTGAAGTCGTTCGTGCTGCCGGGTGGATCGGCCGCAGCGGCGTTTCTCCATCAGGCCCGCACTGTCTGCCGCCGGGCGGAGCGCCTCGCCGTGGCGCTCGCCGCCGTCGAGGGCGAGCAGGTCTCGGCCGAGGCGCTGCAATACCTCAACCGCCTGTCGGACTTCCTGTTCGTGGCGAGCCGCACGGCGAACGCCAACGGCGCGGACGACGTGTTGTGGGTTCCGGGCAAGAACCGGTAGGCGGGAAACCGAAACGCCCGTCCGCGCCCAGGTTCCCGTCGACGCCCTCGTGTCCGGGATCGCGCACGGACTGTGCCGGGCCCCGCGTTGACAACCGCGAAATCACATCGCTACGGTCCGCCGCCTTGTCGTGGGGGCTCGATCGACAGGAGCCCGGACGAAGGGCCGTCGACCGCCCCGCTGCATCGATGTGTCTGCGCTGAGGATTGTGACCGCCATGAAGGTTCTTGTGCCCGTCAAGCGGGTCGTCGACTACAACGTCAAGATCCGCGTCAAGGCCGATGGGTCGGGCGTCGAACTCGCCAACGTCAAGATGTCGATGAATCCCTTCGACGAGATCGCGGTCGAGGAGGCGATCCGCCTGAAGGAGAAGGGCAAGGTCACGGAGATCGTCGCCGTCTCGATCGGGCCGCAGCAGGCCCAGGAGACGCTGCGCACGGCGCTCGCGATGGGTGCCGACCGCGCGATCCTGGTCAAGACCGACGTCACCGTCGAGCCGCTGGGCGTTGCCAAGATCCTCAAGGCGGTGGTCGAGAAGGAATCCCCGGGTCTCGTCATCCTCGGCAAGCAGGCCATTGACGACGATTCCAACCAGACCGGCCAGATGCTGGCAGCCCTGCTCGGCTGGCCGCAGGGCACCTTCGCCTTCAAGGTCGCGTTCGGCGAAGGAAGCATCGACGTCACCCGCGAGGTCGACGGCGGCCTGCAGACCGTGACCCTGGCCCTGCCGGCCATCGTCACCACCGATCTGCGCCTCAACGAGCCGCGCTATGCCAGCCTGCCCAACATTATGAAGGCGAAGAAGAAGCCGCTGGAGGAGCTGTCGCCCGACGCCCTCGGCGTCGACGTGACACCGCGGATCAAGGTGCTCAAGACGGTGGAGCCGGCCGGGCGCAAGGCCGGCGTGAAAGTCGAATCCGCCGCCGCCCTGGTGGAGAAGCTGCGAGGCGAAGCCGGGGTGATCTGAGCCCCCTCCCCGACGCGTCGTCCATCCCGCAGCGGCAACCCGATCCGAGGTTATTCCAGACCATGACCATCCTTCTTCTCATCGAGCACGAAAACGGTGCGGTTCGCGACGGCAGCCTCAAGGCGGTCACGGCCGCGCGCGACATCGGCGGCCCGATCCACGCCCTGGTGCTGGGCAGCGGCGCGCAGGCGGCGGCGGCGGCGGCGGCCAAGCTCGACGGCGTCGAGACGGTGCTCGTCTCCGAGGATTCTGCCTACGACCACCTCCTCGCCGAGCCCACCGGCGCCCTCATCGCGTCCATGGCCGGACCCTACGACGTCATCCTGGCCGCCGCATCGACCACGGGCAAGAACGTGCTGCCGCGGGTGGCCGCCCTCCTCGACGTCGCCCAGATCTCGGACATCATTAAGGTCGTCTCGCCCGATACGTTCGAGCGGCCGATCTACGCCGGCAACGCCATCCAGACCGTGCAGGCGCCGGCAGGCAAGGCGGTGATCACCGTGCGGACCGCCGCCTTCAAGGCGGCGGCGGAGGGTGGTTCCGCCGGCACCGTCCAGCCGTTGGAGGCCGCCGTCCCGGCCGCCGGGGGCTCGACCTTCAAGGGCGAGGAGATCGCCGTATCCGACCGGCCGGAGTTGGCGGCGGCCAAGATCATCGTTTCGGGCGGCCGCTCGCTCGGTTCGGCGGAAAAGTTCAAGGAGCTCATCGAGCCCCTGGCCGACAGCCTCGGCGCGGCGGTGGGCGCCTCGCGCGCTGCGGTGGATGCCGGCTACGCGCCCAACGATTGGCAGGTCGGCCAGACCGGCAAGGTTGTGGCGCCCGACCTCTACGTGGCGGTGGGAATTTCGGGTGCGATCCAGCATCTGGCCGGCATGAAGGACTCCAAGGTCATCGTCGCCATCAACAAGGACGAGGATGCGCCGATCTTCCAGGTGGCGGACTACGGCCTCGTGGGCGACCTGTTCCAGGTGGTGCCCGATCTGCAGGCCGCCATCGCCGGCGCCAAGGGCTGAAGGCAAGCCGACTGCGTATGCCCGGCCGCGGCGCGGTCGGGCATGCATTAAACGCTCGCCGCCGCACTGCACCTGCGTGTGAAAATGTTCTAAGGAACGACTGATCCGGGGGGATCGCTGCGTCGGCACGACGCCCTGGCATGCAACGCGTTCGCCGGCTCCGCCGACGACGCATCGGGGGTGCGGGTTACGCGATGGGCATCGATATCAAGACCGTCGGGATCGTCGGTGCGGGACAGATGGGAAGTGGCATCGCCCATGTCTGCGCGATGGCGGGGCTCGACGTGCGGCTCAACGACCGTGAAGGCTCGCGGATCGAGAGCGGGCTCGCCACCATCGACGGAAATCTCGCCCGACAGGTGGCCAAGGGTACCATCACCGACGATCAGCGCCGCGGCGCGGTCGGCCGCATCGTCCAGGCGCGAAGCTACGACGACCTCGCTCCCTGCGATCTGGTGATCGAAGCGGCGACCGAGGACGAAGCGACCAAGCGCAAGATCTTCAGCACCCTGTGCGGGTCGCTCAAGCCCGACGCGATCATCGCCACCAACACCTCGTCGATCTCGATCACGCGACTGGCCGCCTCCACCGATCGGCCGGAGCGGTTCATCGGCATCCACTTCATGAACCCGGTGCCGATCATGCAGCTCGTCGAGCTGATCCGTGGCATCGCGACGGAAGACCCGACCTACGAATCGGCCAAGGCCTTCATCGGCAAGCTCGGCAAGACTTCGACCATGTCGGAGGATTTTCCGGCGTTCATCGTCAACCGCATCCTGCTGCCGATGATCAACGAGGCGATCTATACGCTCTACGAGGGCGTCGGTTCGGTGGAATCGATCGATACGGCGATGAAACTCGGGGCCAACCACCCGATGGGGCCCCTGCAGCTCGCCGACTTCATCGGCCTCGATACCTGCCTGTCGGTCATGCAGGTTCTCTACGAAGGCTTGGCGGACTCGAAATATCGCCCCTGTCCGCTTCTCGTGAAATACGTCGAGGCGGGATGGCTCGGTCGCAAGACCAAGCGCGGATTCTACGATTATCGTGGAGAGGTGCCCGTCCCGACCCGTTGAGGATCGAGACGGACGATGGAAGCCAAGCCGATCACTCCGGCTTGCGGGCGCCGTCGCTGGACGGCTGGGCCGGAGCGCCGCTCGTCGGGTTGGCGGGCTGCGTGGTCGGTGCCTTCGCTGTGCCGCCGGTGACCGAACCGGTCACCTGCTCGCGGGAGGCTTCCTGGCTCTTCGACGCGTAGTCGGGCGGCGAGTTGGCGCCCTGCCACGTCATCAGCCCGGTGATCGCAATCGCCAGAAGAAGAAGGCTCGCACCCAGCACGTAGAGCACGGGTTTGCCGCGCTTGCCCTGGCGGGCGTCCTGAACCGGAACCTGCTCCTGCTGCTGTTGCCTGTTCTCTTGCATGAAGGACCTCGTCTGCGAGGCCGCGACCGGCCTCTCGTTTTACGACCGACGCGGATGCATCGTGTTGGTCGTCAAACGCGGCGCTCGCGACGAGAGTTCCTGGTCGAGGCCCGATGCACCCGTGTCAGCGACCGGTGAGCAGCAGGATCTTGCCGAGGTGCGCGCTCGATTCCATCAGTTCGTGCGCCTGCCGCGCCTGGTCGAACGGGAAGGTCGCGTGGATGATCGGCCGGATACGTCCGTCCTCCAGGAGCGGCCAGACCTGGCTGGCCAAGCCGCGCGCGATCTGCGCCTTGTCGGCATCGGGCCGGGCACGCAAGGTCGAGCCCGTGAAGGTGAGCCGCTTCATCATGATCGGCGTCATGCTGAAGCTCTCAGCCTTGTAGCCCTGCATGAAGGCGATCTGGACGAGGCGTCCCTCGACGGCCAGGGCCGACAGGTTGCGGGCCAGATAGGGGGCGCCGACCATGTCGAGGATGACGTCGACGCCCTTGCCGCCCGTGAGCGTCTTCACCTCGTCGGCGAAATCGGCTGTGCGGTAGTTGATGGCGGCATCCGCCCCGAGGTCTCGGCAGAAGGCACATTTCTCGTCCGACCCCGCCGTGGCGAAGACGGTGGCGCCGTGGTGCTTGGCGATCTGGATCGCGGTGGAGCCGATGCCGCTCGAGCCGCCATGGACGAGGAAGGTCTCGCCGGCCTTGAGCCGCCCGCGCTCGATGACGTTGCTGAACACCGTGAAATAGGTCTCGGGCAGGCCGGCCGCCTCCACGAGGGACAGGGGCTTGGGCCTGGGCAGGCACTGCCCGGCCTGCGCCACGGCGAACTCGGCATAGCCGCCGCTGATGACCAGCGCACAGACCTCGTCGCCGATGGAAAAGGTGCCGGCGCCCTCCCCCAGCGCCACGATCCGGCCGGACACTTCCAGCCCCGGCACCTCGGTGGCACCCTTGGGCGGCGGATACTTGCCTTCGCGCTGCATGATGTCGGGCCGGTTCACGCCCGCCGCCACCACCTCGATCAGCACCTGGCCCGGGCCGGGTTTGGGCACCGGCACGGTCTCGACCGCGATCACTTCCGGCCCGCCGGCCTCGGTGTAACGGATCTGGCGCATGGTCTCGGGGAGCGGTGTCGACATGGCGTGTCTCCTGGCGTCGAGCCGCCGTCATCGCCGTCGTACACTCCGAAGGCAAGGGCAGGACGCCGAAGTCGGTTCACCGCGTCCCGTACATCCGGTCGCCCGCATCCCCCAGTCCCGGCACGATGTAGCCGTGGTCGTTGAGGTGGCTGTCGATAGCCGCAGTCCACACGGGGACGTCCGGATGGGCGGCTTGGAGCCGGGCGATGCCCTCGGGGGCGGCGAGCAGGCAGACGAAACGCAGGTCCTGGGCGCCGCGCGCCTTGAGCAGATCGATCGCCGCCACCGCCGAATTGGCCGTGGCCAGCATCGGGTCGAGGACCAGGACGGTGCGGTCGACGAGGTCCGAGGGCGCCTTGAAGTAGTATTCCACCGCCTGCAGCGTCTCGGGGTCGCGGTAGAGGCCGACGTGCGCGACGCGCGCCGAAGGCACCAGCGACAACATCCCGTCGAGGAAGCCGACGCCGGCGCGCAGGATCGGGGCGAACACCAGTTTCTTGCCGGCGATCTGGCGGCCTTCCATCGTCTGGATCGGCGTCTCGATGGTCACCGGTTCGAGCGGGAGGTCGCGGGTGACCTCGTAGGCGAGCAGCATGCCGATCTCGTTGAGGATCTGGCGGAATCCCTTGGTCGAGCGCTCGCGCTCGCGCAGCAGCGTCAGCTTGTGCTGGACCAGGGGATGGTCGACCACCCTCACCGATGCCGTCTCGCCCTCAGCCCGCATCGTCCGCTCCTCCGCTCGCCATCGCCGTCAGGCTGCTGCCGCTGTCCTACACCAGCGAAAGCGCGGCGACGACGCGATCCCCGGCGGGCACCCACGAAAAAGGGCTCCCCGCCGTTCGGCGGGGAGCCCTTCTCGACGGATCGGATCGACGGGCCGGATCAGGCGTCAGGAGTCCCCTTCGAGCCGGCGGCGGCGCGACGCTGGGCCATGAAAGCATCGAACTGCTCGCGGTCCTTGGCGCGCTTCAGCTCCTCGACGAAGGCGGCGAAGGCGCGGCCCTCCTCGTCGAGCGCGCGACGCTGGGCGACGAGGCGCTCGATCTCGGCCTTGCGATAGGCGTCGAAGGCCAGGTTGCCGGTGCCGCCGACATTGGTGGCCTCGAAGGCCGCCGCGAATCGCGACCGGCCGCTCGCTCCGGCCGCCGTGGTGCGGCCGACGAGATCACGCAGTTCGGAAAAGGCCGGATAGCCCGAGAGCTTCCAGACGACGTAACCCAGCGCCAGCGGCCACCAGTAGATGAAGGCGACGACGATGGCGCCGATCTCGAAGGACCGGCGCGGAAACGGACCGTTGCGGTAGGACTTGCCTGTGAAGGACTTGCCGCTGAAAGACTTGCCGCTGGCCCAGGGGGAGGTCGAGGAAAAGCTCACGGTGCATGCTCCGATGTCAATGTGAACCTCGTTAACTTGCGGGTGCCCCCCCGGTATTTCAAGTCCCGCGGCGCGTGCCTTCGGGGTTGGCGGCCACGGGGGCGCCCGCACCGTGGACCAGGGCGAGGACTCCGGCGCGCAGAAGCTCGTACTTGTCCGGCACGCCGGGCCCCCGCGGCAGTTGACCGGCGGCGGAGAGGGTGGCGAGGCCGTGGGCGAGCGCCCACACCTCCATCGCGATGAAGCGCGGATCGATGGCCCCGAAACCGTCGGGGAACGTCGAGCGCAGCGATTCGACCAGGAGATCGAACGGGCTCGGCCGCGCCGCCGCGGGCTCCGCGGTGGTGGCGGCCCCGAGGCCGGCGCTGCGGCTCTCGAAGATGGCGGCGTAGTAGCCCGGTTCCTCTTCGGCGAAGGCGAGGTAGGCCTCGCCCATTCGGGTGAAGCGTTCGAGGGGCGTGCCTTTCCCGCCCACCGCCTTGGCGAGGCGTGCCGCGAGATCGGTGAAGCCGCGGCCCGCCACCTCCTCCAGGAGCGCCTCGCGCCCGCGAAAATGCCGATACAGCGCGGCCGGGGTGACGCCGACGAGGCGGGCGGCATCGACCAGCGTGAAACCGCCAACGCCCCGCTCGGCGATGAAGCGGCGGGCCGCCTCGATCAACGCTTCCTTGAGATTGCCGTGGTGGTAGCTGCGCCGGTCGCCCGGTTGGTCGCGCCAGGGTCGCAAAAGGTCGTCCTCCTTCGCGGCGTCGCCTCGACGCCCCGTGCCGCCGCCTTGAGAAGCGCGAACCGGTCCGCGCCCCGCCATGCGATACCATGAAAGCCACCGCCGGACAGGGCGACACACGACGCTCGGCCGGGCGCGATGGAGGCACCGGGTGCTCACGGCGGCATCCCGATTTACCGATGAGAGTCACGCTTTGGTGATCGCCGGAAACGCTTCACTAACTGATTATGGCTCAAGGTCTCGTCTGCACGGACGGTAGTGCGCGTTTGGACTGAGTACCTCTCATGGACGACTTGCTGCGTGAGTTTCTCACTGAGAGTGCCGAGCACCTCGACACGGTCGACACCGAACTCGTCCGTTTCGAGCAGGATCCGAACAACAAGACGATCCTGAGCAACATCTTCCGGCTCGTCCACACCATCAAGGGCACCTGCGGCTTCCTCGGCCTGCCCCGCCTCGAAGCGCTGGCGCATGCGGCCGAAACGCTGATGGGCCAGTTCCGCGACGGCATGCCGGTGACCGGCGCCGCCGTCAGCCTGATCCTGGTGACCCTCGACCGTCTGAAGTCGATCCTCGGCGACCTCGAGAAGACCGGGACCGAGCCCGTCGGCTACGACGAGGACCTGATCGGCGCCCTCGAGCACATGGCCTCCGGGCCGGTCGGCCAAGCTGCTGTCCCCGCAGCCACGCAGCCGCGCGCCGACATCGTGCTGCCGCCGCCCGTCCAGCGCGAGCTGAAGCCCGGCGAGGTCACCCTCGAGGACCTCGAACGCGCCTTCATGGAAGCGGAAGGCCCCGACGACTTGGCCATGGCGATGGCACCGGCTCCGCTTCCCGAGCCCGAGCTGGTCGCACCCCCGGTCCCCGCCCCCGTGGCAAAGGCCGAGGCGCCGGCAGCGTCCGGCGGCGAAAGCGAAGGCGGCGTCGCCAAGGTCCAGACCATCCGCGTGAACGTCGACACCCTCGAACACCTCATGACGATGGTGTCCGAGCTGGTGCTGACCCGCAACCAGCTCCTCGAGATCGCCCGCCAGCACGACGATTCGACCTACAAGGTCCCGCTGCAGCGGCTCAGCCACGTCACCGCCGAGCTGCAGGAAGGCGTCATGAAGACGCGCATGCAGCCGATCGGCAATGCCTGGCAGAAGCTGCCGCGGGTGGTGCGCGACCTGTCCTCCGAACTCGGCAAGTCGATCGAGCTCGTGATGAACGGCGCCGAGACCGAGCTCGACCGCCAGGTCCTGGAGGTCATCAAGGACCCGCTCACCCACATGGTCCGCAACTCGGCCGACCACGGCATCGAGTCGGCGGCCGAGCGCAAGGCCGCCGGCAAGCCCGTCAAGGGCACGATCCGCCTGTCGGCCTACCACGAGGGCGGGACGATCACGATCGAGATCTCCGACGACGGCAAGGGCCTCGACCTGTCCGCGATCCGCCGCAAGGCGGTGGAGCGCAGCGTCGCCAGCCAGGCCGAGATCGACCGGATGACCGACGCCCAGGTGGCGAAGTTCATCTTCCACCCCGGCTTCTCCACCGCCAAGGCCGTGACCTCGGTCTCCGGGCGCGGCGTCGGCATGGACGTCGTCAAGACCAACATCGACGTCATCGGCGGCGTGATCGACATCAACACCCAGCTCGGGCGCGGTACCACCTTCACGATCAAGATCCCGCTCACCCTCGCCATCATCGCCGCCCTCATCGTCAAGGCCGGCGACCTGCGCTACGCGGTGCCCCAGGTGGCCGTCCTCGAACTGGTGCGGGTCGACAGCACCACCGCCCAGACCGTGGAGCGCATCAACGGCTCGCCGGTGCTGCGCCTGCGCGAGCGCCTCCTGCCGATCGTCACGCTCACCGGCGTGCTCGGCCAGGAGCAGAACGCCGAGACCATCGATTCCGGCTTCGTGGTGGTGGCTCAGGTCGGCCGCCAGCGCTTCGGCATCCTCGTCGACGAGGTCTTCCACACGGAGGAGATCGTCGTGAAGCCGATGTCCTCGAAGCTGCGCCACCTGTCGCTGTTTGCTGGCAACACCATCCTCGGCGACGGCGCGGTGGTGCTGATCGTCGATCCCAACGGCATCGCCCAGCAGGTCAGCCAGGGCTCGCAGGCCGGCGGCATGCCGATCGAGGCCGAGGTGGAGGAGGTCGCCGATACCGACTCCAAGGCGACGCTCCTGGTGTTCCGCGGCGGTGCCGGCAGCTTCAAGGCGGTGCCGCTCTCCCTCGTCACCCGCCTCGAGGAGATCGAGGCCTCGAAGATCGAGTGGGTCGGCGGCCGGCCCCTGGTGCAGTACCGCGGCCGCCTGATGCCCCTGGTCCCGGCCGATTCCTCCATCGAGATCCGGTCCGAGGGCACTCAGGCCCTGGTGGTGTTCTCGGACGGCGAGCGCGCCATGGGCCTCGTGGTCGACGAGATCGTCGACATCGTCGAGGAGCGCCTCGACGTCGAGATCTCGGCGGACCGCTCCGACCTCATCGGCTCGGCGGTCCTGCGCGGTCGCGCCACCGAGATCATCAACATCGCCCACTTCCTGCCGCTGGCCTACGACGACTGGGCCCGCGGGACCCGCAAGACCGAGACCCGCACCTCGACGCTGCTCCTCGTGGACGATTCCGCCTTCTTCCGCGACATGCTGAGCCCGGTGCTCAAGGCGGCCGGCTACCACGTCATCACCGCCGGCAGCGCCGAAGAGGGGCTGTCCACGATGATCACCAACGGCCGGATCGACGTGGTGGTCTGCGACCTCGACATGCCGGGCCGCAACGGCTTCGACCTCGTCGCGGCCATGCGCAAGGCGGAGGGACGGGTCGCGGCCCTGCCGGTGATCGGCCTGACCGGCTCGATCGGCCCGGAGGCGATCGAGCGGGCGCGGGGCCTCGCCATCCTCGACCTCGTGGCGAAGTTCGACCGGAGCGGCCTGATCTCGGCACTGTCCGAGATCCAGGTCGTCCCCCTCGCCAACGCCGCCTGAGGCCGACATCCCGAGTTCGGAGTGAGTTCCATGATGCAGGCCGCCAACACCAACACGACCCAGGCCGAGGCCGGGGCGACCAACGACTTCGTCACGGTCTTCGTCGGCGAGACCATGTTCGGCCTGGCGATCGACCGGGTCCACGACGTGTTCATCCCGGCCGGGGTGACCCCCGTACCGCTGTCTCCGCCGGAAATCGTCGGCCTCCTCAACCTGCGCGGCCGCGTCGTCACGGCCCTGTGCCTGCGCCGCCGCCTCGGACTTCCGGCACGGGTCGGCGACGCCAAGCAGATGGCCATCGGCCTCGAACAGGGCGGCGAGACCTTCGCCCTCGTCGTCGACGGGGTCGGCGAGGTGCTCAAGCTCGGGTCGAGCACACACGAGCCGGTCCCCATCAACCTCGACGCGCGCTGGCGCGACCTGACCCTCGGCGTCCACCGCCTCGACGGACGCCTTCTCGTGATCCTCGACGTCGATGCGCTGCTGGCGTTCGGCGCCCCCCGTCACGCCGCCGGCGCCGCCTGACCGGTCAACCGAGGACGCAACCGATGAAAACCTGTCTCATCGTCGACGATTCCGCCGTTATCCGGAAGGTGGCCCGCCGGATCCTCGAGGGCATGAACTTCAAGGTCGCCGAGGCCGAGGACGGTGCCAAGGCCCTCGTCCAATGCTCGGATGCGATGCCGGACGTGATCCTGCTCGATTGGAACATGCCCGAGATGGACGGCTACGACTTCCTGCGGGCCCTGCGCCAGAGTCCCACGGGCGGATCCCCCAAGGTGCTGTTCTGCACCACCGAGAACGACGTCGGCGCGATCGCCCGGGCCCTGCACGCCGGCGCCGACGAATACATCATGAAGCCTTTCGACCGCGACATCGTCTCGGCCAAGCTCGAGCAGGTCGGCTTCCCGGTCCAGGCCAACGCCGCCTGAGCCACGTCCCTCGGGGCTCGACGGCCTCCCTCCGTGTTCGCGTCAGTGAAGCGTATCATCCCATGTTGGCAGCCATCGCCCCGTCGCACGCTCCGACTCCGGGAGGAACCGCGGCAGGAGCGGGACACCGCATCCGGGTGATGATCGCCGACGATTCCGCCGTGGTGCGCGGCCTCGTCGCCCGCTGGCTCGGCGAGGCCGGCTACGACGTCGTCGCCACCGCCGCCAACGGTCGGATCGCCGTCGAGGCGATGTCCCGCCACGACCCGGACGTGGTCCTCCTCGACATCGACATGCCCGAGCTCGACGGCACCCAGGCGCTGCCGCTGCTGCTGGCCAAGAGCCCCGGCCTCCAGGTCGTGATGATGTCGACCCTCACGACGCGCAATGCCGACATCTCCCTGCGTTGCCTGGCGCTCGGCGCAGTCGATTATCTGGCCAAGCCCGAGAGCAACCGCGGCGTCACAACCTCCGACGTGTTCCGCACCGACCTGATCGAACGGGTCCGGGTGTTCGGGTCCGCCAGGGCCAGGCGCCGTCCGTCCCATTCCTCGTCGGCCGCGACTGCCGGCCAGGCCGGGGTGCCGCTCCCGTCCGCACGCCCCGCCGCCCCCGTCCTGCTGCGGCCCAAGGCCCGGTCGGTCGTGCCCCCCAAGGTCCTGCTCATCGGGGCCTCCACCGGCGGGCCGCGCGCCGTCGGCGAGGTGCTGGAGAAGATCGGGGCGGCGACCCTGCGCCAGTTCCCCGTCCTCATTGTCCAGCACATGCCGCCGGTGTTCACGGCGGTCTTCGCCGAGCACCTCGGCGCCCGCACCTGCCTTCCGGCGGCGGAGGGCAAGGCCGACGAACGCCTGATGCCGGGCCGGATCTACGTTGCGCCCGGCGGGCGCCACATGGGGCTCGCCGGAAACCGCGGCGAGGTCACGATCCGCCTCGACGACGGGCCGGTGGTGAACTTCTGCCGGCCCGCGGTCGACGTGCTGTTCAGGGATGCCGCCGCCATCTACGGCGCCGCCACCCTGTCGGTGGTGCTCACGGGCATGGGCTCGGACGGCACCGGGGGCGCCAGGGCGCTCACGGAGGCCGGCGGCGCGGTGCTGGCCCAGGACGAGGCCACCAGCACGGTCTGGGGCATGCCCGGCAGCATCGCCAAGGCCGGCCTCGCCCAGGCGATCCTGCCTCTGGGCGACATCGGCGCCGCCCTGCGCAACCTTCTGACGGGACATGGCGCATGACCGACGTCGAGTTCGATTTCCTGCGCGCCTATCTCAAGACGCGCTCCGGCCTCGCCCTCACGGCCGAGAAGCGCTACCTCGTCGAGAGCCGCCTGGGCCCGGTCTGCCGCCGGTTCAACCTCGCCACCCTGCACGACCTCGTCGGCGCGCTGAAGACGCCCCGCGACCCGGCCGTGGAGAAGGCGGTGGTCGAGGCGATGACCACCAACGAGACGTTCTTCTTCCGCGACCGCACGCCGTTCGACCTGTTCAAGGACGTGCTCCTGCCCGAGGCGATCGTGCGCCGGGCGGCCCAGCGCAAGCTGCGGATCTGGTGCGCGGCGGCCTCCACCGGCCAGGAGCCGTACTCCATCGCCATGATGCTGCAGGACGCCGCCCCGCGGCTGGCCGGCTGGACCGTCGAGATCGTCGCCACCGACATCTCCACCGAGGTGCTGGAGAAGGCCAGGGCCGGGCTCTACAGCCACTTCGAGGTGCAGCGCGGCCTGCCGGTGCAGCTCCTGCTCAAGCACTTCGAGCAGATCGGCGAGCAGTGGCGGATCTCGCAGGGCCTGCGCCAGATGGTGGACTACCGTCCCCTCAACCTGCTGCACCCCTTCGACGCGCTGGGCACCTTCGACATCATCTACTGCCGCAACGTGCTGATCTACTTCGATGCGCCGACCAAGGGCGACGTCCTCGGGCGGCTCAGCGCCAGCCTGTCGCCTGACGGGGCCCTGCTGCTCGGCGCCGCCGAGACCGTGATCGGCCTCACCGACCGGCTCGTGCCGAGTCCGACGCACCGCGGCCTCTACAACCAGGCCCGCGCGGCAGGCGCGCGGCTCGCGTCCCCGGTCGCGCCGCCATTGCGCCGGGTGGTGGGCCTCTGACGGCCGGCGACGGCGCGGGGGACGGTTCTACTGCCCCCTGCGCGCCCGGCTCGCGAACCTCACCGCGTCCTCTGCGGCGCGAAACAGGGCCCGGGCCTTGTTGACGCATTCCTGCTGCTCGGACGCGGCGTCGGAATCGTAGACGATGCCCGCCCCGGCCTGAACGTGCATGCGGCCTTCCTTCACGATGGCGGTGCGCAGGACGATGCAAGTGTCCATCTCGCCGCGCGCGCCGAAGTAGCCGATGCAACCGCCGTAGGGCCCGCGCTTCTGGCTTTCCAGCTCGTCGATGATTTGCATCGCACGGACCTTCGGCGCCCCGGAGACGGTGCCGGCGGGAAAGCCGGCGGCCAGGGCGCTCAAGGGGTCGTGGGCGGGGTCCAACCTGCCCTCGACGTTCGAGACGATGTGCATGACCTGGCTGTAGTATTCGAGGAAGAACGAATCCGTCACCGTCACAGAGCCGATGGTCGAGACGCGGCCGACGTCGTTGCGGCCGAGGTCGAGCAGCATCAGGTGCTCCGAGCGCTCCTTGGGGTCGGCCAGCAGTTCCTCGGCCAGCGCCCTGTCCTCGGCCGGGGTGGCGCCGCGGGGCCGGGTCCCGGCGATGGGCCGGATGGTGACGACGCCCTCGCGCACCCGCACCAGGATCTCGGGCGACGAACACACCACCTGGAACGCCTCGAAGTCGAGGTAGCACAGGAACGGGGCCGGGTTCGTCCGCCGCAGCGAGCGGTAGAGCGCGAAGGCCGGCAGGGTGAAGGGCGCCTCGAACCTTTGCGACAGCACCACCTGGAACACGTCGCCGGCGACGATGTACTCCTTGGCACGGGCCACCATCGCGTAGAACTGGTCCGGCGTGGTGTTGGAGACGGGATCGGGCGCCGCCATTCCGCGAGGATCGATCCGCGCCTCCACCGGCAGCGGCCCTTCCAGGGTCTCCGCCACGCGCTCGAGGGTGGAGAGCGCCGTCTCGTAGGCGGCCCTGGCGCCGATGCCCTCGCGCGGCCGCACCGGGGCGACCACGGTGATGAGGTCGCGCACGGCGTCGAACACCACCATCACGCGCGGCCGGATCAGGATCGCGTCCGGCACGCCGAGGGGGTCGGGGTTGGGCACGCCGAGCGCCTCCATCGACCGGACCATGTCGTAGCCGAGGTAGCCGAACAGGCCCGCCGCCATGGGCGGAAGCGCTTCGTCGCGGGCCTCGTCGCCGATGGCACTGGCGGCGATGAGGCTGCGCAGGCTCTGCAACGGATGATCGGGCTCGGGCGTGAAGGCGGTCAGGTCGCTCCCTTGCGCGATCTCGGCCCGGCCGTCGCGGCAGCGCCAGGCGAGATCGGGATCGAGGCCGATCATCGAATAGCGGCCGCGCACGGCGCCGCCTTCCACCGATTCGAGCAGGAAGGCCGGCCCGGCGTGGCCGGCCCTGAGTTTCAGGTAGGCCGCCACGGGGGTTTCGAGGTCGGCCACCAGCGTCAGGCTGACGAGGCTCGCCCGCCCCGCCCCGTAGGCCTCCATCACCTGCGATTCGGCGGAGGGATCGGACATCGGCATCGGTCCTGAGGTTTCAGTATTCGCCGCCGATGGCGCGCCGGAAGGCGGCCTGGTTGACCGTGACCCCGGCGTCCTTCTGGACCTCGCCGATGTACTGGCTCAGCACGTCGTCGGCGACCACGGTGCGGAACCGGCTCTCGATGGCGGTGTCGGTGGGGCTACCCAGCGCCAGGCCCGGCATGGTCGCACCGGTGACCTTGAACACCACGCGCGACTCGCCCGATTCCGCCGAGCTCGCCTTGTCGAGGAGCGTCGCGAAGACGCGCTCGACGCTGGCGGCGGTGAGCTGGCCCTTGGGCTGCCCGCGCACGAGGTCGGTTTCCGTCTCGGCCTGCACGCCGGTCTCGGCGGCCAGCGTCTCCAGGGCCTCGCCCTTGTCGAGGCGGGCGACGAGATCCTTGGCCTTGGCGGCCAGGCGCTTGGCGACCTCGGCGCTGCGCCAGCCGGCGGCCACCGCGTCGCGGACGTCGGCCAGGGGCTTGTCGCGGGCCTGATCGACCTGGGTCACGTCGAACCAGACGTAGCCGCCGGACTTGGTGCGCAACGCCTCGGTGTCGCCGCCGACGTCACTGCGGAACACCGCCGCCAGCACCGTGTCGCGGTCCGGGATGCCCTCGACGGTCTTGCCCGTGGGGTCGGCGCCGCGCGCGTCCACCGACGGGACGGTGAGGAGCGCCATGTCGCGGTCCTTGGCGATGTCGGCCAGCGGCTTGGTGTTGGCGCGCTGGTCCTCGATGGCGTCGTGCGCGGCGTCGATGTCCCGGGTCGCGCGCTCGGTGGCGATCGCCTTGCGGATCTCGGCCTCGACCGCGGCCAGCGGCTTCACGTCTTCGGGGACGATGGCGCTCACCCGCAGCAGGACGCTGCCGAAGCGGCCCTGCACCGGGGCGCTGACCGTGTTGAGGGACAGCGCGAAGGCCGCGTCGGCCACCGCCTTGTCGAAGACCTCCGCCTTCGTCAGCGTGCCGAGCGACAGGTTCTTGGCGTCGAGCCCGCGCTCGGCCGCTACTGCCTCGAACGGCTTCTCGCCCGCCTCGATCTGCTTGCGGGCCGCTTCCGCGGCGGCGGCATCGGGGAAGACGATCTGCTGGATCGTGCGCTTCTCGGGCGAGCCGAAGCTGCTTCTGTTGGCCTCGTAGCGCTTGGCGACTTCGTCGGCGCTCACGGCGTCGGGCTTGGCCATCGTCTGCGGATCGAGGATCAGCATCGTCACGGCGCGGGTCTCGGGCGCACGGTACGAGGACTTGTTCTCCTCGTAGTAGGCCTTGAGCTCGTCCTCGTTCGCCGCCGGGACGTCGCCGGCCACGGAGGGCGGCAGCGTCATGAAGGCGGCCGAGCGCCGCTCGCTGGAATAGCGGTGGACCGCCTCGCGCATCGCCACGGGTACGTGCAGGTCGGCGGCCACCGCCTCGGCGAGCTGGAGCCGCGCGATGACGGCGCGCTGCTCGCGCACGAAGGCCGTCTCAGTGATGCCGGCGCGCTGCAGGGTCTGGAAGAACAGGCTCGAATCGAAGCTGCCGTTGGCGCCCTTGAACGCGGCCTCCTCGCGGATCGCCCGCAGGACGGCCGCGTCCGGCACCACGAGGCCGAGCTGCTGGGTCTGCTGGTCGAGGGAGGCTTCGCTGATCAGCTGGGCCAGCACCTGCCGGTCGATGCCCAGCGCCCGCGCCTGGTCCGGCGTGAAGCTGCGCTGCATCTGGCTCTGGTACCGCTGGAGCTGGTTCTGGTAGGCGCTGCGCACCGCCTCCGCCGTGATCGGCGTCTTGCCCACCGTCGCGACGCTGCTCGTCGATCCCCCGCGGAAGAACTCCTCCACGCCGAACACCGCGATACCGGCGATCAGGAAGGTGAAGATCACGCCGAGGACGATCTTGCCGAGCCAATGGCGGCTGGCGGTACGGATGGACTGAAGCATCGAACGCTCGGCGGCTCGTGACCAAAGGTGCTCTTGCGCCCTCCCCGCGCGACCGACCGGATCGCGGGTGATCCGTCTCCGGCGCGCGGGAGGCATCGTGGAGCGTCTGCCGATAGCCGATCCGGTCGCCATCCGCAAAGGCGAAGCGGAATCCGGGGAGCCGCGCGGTTTGCGCCACCGATAGGGCTCTGTTAGGCCCGCGCCGCGGCGGGCGACCGCCCGATACGACGGCAGATCGAGGCATGAGGGACAGAATGACGGGTCGGGTGCGGCGTCCGCTGGTTGCCGGCAATTGGAAGATGAACGGCCTGCGCAAGTCGGTCGCCATCGTCGAGGCGGTGCGTGACGGTCTGACTCCGCAGATGCGCGAGCGTGTCGACGTGCTGATCTGCCCGCCCTCCACCCTGATCGCCTCCTGCGTCGCGGCGACCTACGATTCGCCCGTCGCCATCGGCGGACAGAACCTTCACGCCAAGGCCAGCGGCGCCTTCACGGGCTCGATCTCGGCGGAGATGCTGGCCGACCTCGGCGCCCGCTACGTCATCGTCGGCCACTCCGAACGCCGGGCCTACCACCACGAGACCGACGACGGCGTCCACGCCAAGGCGCTGGGCGCCCGCCGTGCGGGCCTGTGCGGCATCATCTGCGTCGGCGAGACGCAAGAGGAGCGCGAGGAGGGCCGGGCGCTCGACATCGTGCGGGCCCAGCTCGCCATCGGCGTGCCCAAGGGTGCCACCGGCCGCGACACCGTGATCGCCTACGAGCCGGTCTGGGCGATCGGCACCGGCCTCACCCCGACGCCGCGCGACATCGCCGAGGTGCATGCATCCTTGCGCGAGATGCTCGGCCAGCTCATCGGCGTCGAGGCCCAGAACGTCCGCATTCTCTACGGCGGCTCGGTCAAGCCGGGCAACGCCCGCGAGCTGATGGCGGTCGACAACGTCGACGGGGCACTGGTCGGCGGCGCCAGCCTGGTGGCCGAGGACTTCCTGGGGATCGTCTCGGCCTGCGCCTGACCTGGCCGGACCCGTCTCCCTTGCGGGATTTGGCGCCCATCCCGATCTCGTGTACGAGCGCTTTCTTTCGTAGACGCACCGCATCGATGCGGCGACCATTGGGTCGCCCCGCCGGGCGGAGCCTCGGACCTTCGTAAAGCGACATGCAGACCGTCCTGATCTCGATCCACCTCATCGTCGTCCTCGGCCTGATCGTCGTGGTGCTGCTGCAGCGGTCCGAAGGCGGGCTCGGGCTCGGCGGTGGCGGCAGCGGTGGCGGCGGCGTCTCCGGCTTCATGACCGGCCGCGGCCAGGCCAATGCGCTGACCCGCGCCACGGCGATCCTGGCGGCCCTGTTCTTCACCACCAGCATGACCCTGGCGGTGATGTCGCATCGTGCCGCCGCGCCCCGTTCGATCATCGAGGGTGCCGGCTCCGCCACGCAGCCCGCCCAGCCCAACGCCGACAATCTGCTCGACACCCTGCGCCAGGGTCAGGGCGTGCCCGCCGCCCCCGCGACGCCGGGCCAGCCCGCCGCGCCCGTTCCGGTTCCGGCACAGCCCTCGACCCCGGACGCACCCCAGTCGCGCTGAGCACGGTTCGCAAGAGCGGTCACCGGTTTGGCGTCACGACACGCCGACACGCCAAAGACCCGAGCAGGGTGAAGCGTCGGTTCGCCGACGTGCCCCTGCTTAGGCCGCGACGACGGACCTCGCGGCGGACGATCGTTCGCCTGCCGCCTGCCATCGACGGCCCGGTCAGCGATGATCGGGTCGTCGCGTTTGCGACGGGTCCCTCCAGACCCGCCCTGAGCCGGCGATCAATGCGGCCCGGACCCGTGGGACGGTTCTGCCAAGGACCGTCCACGGCTTTGTCGCGTTGCCGTTTGGCGAATCGACCTCCCTTGTTTATGGACCAAAGCCCATGACGCGGTACGTTTTCATCACCGGCGGCGTGGTCTCCTCGCTCGGCAAGGGTCTCGGTTCGGCCGCCCTCGCGGCCCTGCTCCAGGCGCGCGGCTACAAGGTCCGCCTGCGCAAGCTCGACCCCTATCTGAACGTCGATCCGGGCACGATGAGCCCGACCCAGCACGGCGAGGTCTTCGTGACCGACGACGGCGCCGAGACCGATCTCGACCTCGGCCATTACGAGCGCTTCACCGGTCTGCCGGCCACCAAGGCCGACAACATCACCACCGGCCGGATCTACCTCGACATCATCACCAAGGAGCGGCGCGGCGACTACCTCGGCGCCACCATCCAGGTGATCCCGCACGTCACCAATGCCATCAAGGCGTTCGTGCTCGACGGCAACGACGCCTTCGACTTCGTGCTCGTCGAGATCGGCGGCACGGTGGGCGACATCGAGGGCCTGCCGTTCTTCGAGGCGATCCGTCAGCTCGGCCAGGAGCTGCCGCGCGGCACCACCGCCTTCGTGCACCTGACGCTCCTGCCCTACATCCCATCCGCCGGCGAGCTGAAGACCAAGCCGACGCAGCATTCGGTCAAGGAGCTGCGCTCCATCGGCATCCAGCCCGACATCCTGCTCTGCCGCTGCGACCGTCCGATTCCCGTGGAGGAACGGCGCAAGCTCGGGCTGTTCTGCAACGTCCGCGAGACCGCCGTCATCGAGGCCCGGGACGTGGCCTCGATCTACGACGTGCCGCTGTCCTACCGCGAGGCCGGCCTCGACCGCGAGGTGCTGGCGCATTTCGACATCGCGCCGGAGGTCGAGCCGGACCTGACGCGCTGGACGACGATCTCGGAGCGGGTGCGCAACCCCGAGGGTGAGGTGAACATCGCCATCGTCGGCAAGTACACGGGCCTCAAGGACGCCTACAAGTCGCTGACCGAGGCACTCACCCACGGCGGCATCGCCAACCGGGTGAAGGTCAACCTCGAATGGATCGAGTCCGAGGTGTTCGAGCGCGAGGACCCGGCCCCGTTCCTCGAGGGCATCAACGGCATCCTCGTGCCCGGCGGCTTCGGCCAGCGCGGTGCCGAGGGCAAGATCCGCGCGGCCCGCTTCGCCCGCGAGCGCAAGATCCCGTATTTCGGCATCTGCTTCGGCATGCAGATGGCCGTGATCGAGGCGGCCCGCTCGCTGGCCGGGGTGCCGGACGCCAATTCCAGCGAGTTCGGCGAGACCGCCGAGCCGGTGGTCGGCCTCCTCACCGAGTGGCTGCGCGGGACCGAGCTGGAGCGGCGCGCGGCGGAGGGCGACCTCGGCGGCACCATGCGGCTCGGTGCCTACAAGGCGACGCTCCACGCCGACACGAAGATCGCCGAGATCTACGGCACCACCGAGATCTCCGAGCGCCACCGCCATCGCTACGAGGTCAACATGGCCTATCGCGAGTGCCTGGAGGCCAGGGGCCTGCGCTTTTCCGGCCTGTCGCCGGACGGCCTGCTGCCGGAGACGGTGGAGCACGTCGGCCATCCGTGGTTCATCGGCGTGCAGTTCCATCCGGAACTGAAGTCGCGCCCGTTCGAGCCGCATCCGCTGTTCCGCAGCTTCATCGGCGCGGCGATGGAGCAGAGCCGGCTCGTGTGATGCGGGCGCTCTGATCGCTCCCACCGAGCATCCGCCGTCGACCCTGCGGACGAGGAGCCCGTGATGGTCTCGATTTCCGGCCTGCCGGCCTTTTGCGCCTACGCCGCCACCGCGCTCGGCCTCGTGGCGCTCTACCTCGGCGTCTATCTCACCGCCACGGCCCACCGCGAGATCGCGCTGATCCGCGAGAACAACCTCGCCGCCGCCGTCGCCCTGGGCGGTAGCCTGGTCGGCTACACCGTTCCGCTCTCGGTCTCGATCTTCAACGCGCAATCCATCCTCGACTGCGTGATCTGGGGCCTCGTCGCCCTGGTGGTCCAGCTCTCGGTCTACGGTCTGGTGCGCCTGGTGCTGCCCGACCTGTCGCGGCGGATCGAGGCCGGTGAGGTCGCCGCCGCCACGTTCCTGGCGTCGGCCTCGGTCGCCGGCGGAATCGTCGATGCGGCCGCGATGACCTACTGACGTGGGAGACCCGGCTTTTCACCGGGCCGGAACCGCCTATGCTCCTCTCCCATGCGGCATCCGGCCGTGGGGGAGACGGACCCGTCCGCCGAGGTCCGACCGTCGATGACACCGCCGTTCTCGAAGCACCGGAAGCGCTCCGCGACCGTCTCCCTGGCCCTGGTGGCCGGAGCGGGAACCACGGCCCTCGTGCTCGGTCAGGTCGATCCGACGCAGCGCGAGGAGGATGTGCTCGTCTATCCCGGCCCCGACGCCTGCGTGTCGGCCGCCATCCGTACCGAGGCGGATTGCCGGCGCGACTACGCCATCGCGCGGCAGGCCTATCCGGAGGCGGCGCCGCGCTACGGGTCGCTGCCCGATTGCGAGGCCCATCACGGTCCGGCCCATTGCCTCGCAGGCGCCGTCGTGGCCGCCAGCGCCACGGGACGTTTCGTGCCGATGCTGGCCGGCTATCTGCTCGGGCGTCGGCCCGATCAGGGCCTCACCCCCCAGCCGATCTACCACCACCGGCCGGAACAGGCCGCCCATGCCCATGCCCATGCCGGGCACGGCGGCTATTGCACGAGCTGGGGCGGGCGGGTCGTCACCGCCAGCGGCGGCACGTCGTCGAGCGCCCGCGTCGCCTCGTCGGCGGTGCGGCAGGCCTCGTTCGGCGGGTTCGGCCGGACCGGGCGCGGCTTCTCCTCGCACGGCTCGTCCGGCCACGGCGGCGGCTGATGCGCCGCCTCGCCATCGGCGAACGGCCGGACTGGCGTGGGACCGCCCGCGCCCACGGCTTCACCTTCCACACGATCGACGGCGCGCCCTATTGGGACGAGAGCCATGCCTATGCCTTCACGCTGGCGGAGATCGAGCGCGACATCGAAGGCCCCAGTGCCGAACTCCACGCCCTCTGCCTCGCCTTCGTCGCCAGGGCGGTGGAGGACGAGCGCATCCTCGCCTCCCTCGCGATTCCCGAACACGCCTGGGATGCGGTCCGCGACAGCTCGCGGCGGGGAGACCCCTCCCTCTACGGCCGCCTCGACCTGGCCTATGGCGGCGCCGGGACCGGACCGGCCAAGTTGCTGGAGTACAACGCCGATACGCCCACCGCCCTCTACGAGACCGGCGTGTTCCAGTGGCTCTGGCTTGAGGAGATGCTGGCCACCGGGCGGCTGCCGCCGGGATCGGACCAGTTCAACGCGGTCCATGAACACCTGATCGATCGCTTCCGGCGCATGCCCGGCGACGGCACCCTGTGCCTGACCGCCTATGCCGACGCGCCGGAGGACCGCGGCACCGTCGCCTACCTCGAGGATTGCGCCCGCCAGGCGGGGCTCGCCACCCGCTTCCTCGACCTCGCCGAGATCGGCCTGTCCGGCGATGGCCGCTTCATCGATCCGGCACATGCGCCGATCGCGACGCTGTTCAAGCTCTATCCGTGGGAATGGGCCTTCGCCGACGCCTTCGGTGGCGCATTGCGCGACACGCCCACCCGTTTCCTCGAACCGCCCTGGAAAGCGGTCCTCTCGAACAAGGGCGCCCTCGTCCATCTCCACGCGATGGAGCCCGGTCATCCCAACCTGCTGGCGGCCTATTTCGAGGACGATCCGCAGGCGGCGTGTCTCGGCGGGGCCTACGTGAGGAAACCGCTGCACTCGCGCGAAGGCGCGAACGTGCGGATGGTGCGGGACGGACGCGTGCTCGCCGACCTGCCCGGTCCCTACGACCGGGAGGGGTTCGTCCGCCAAGCCCTGGCCCCGATGCCCGCCTTCGACGGCCGGCACCCCCTCGTCGGCTCATGGATCGTCGGGGATGCCGCCGCGGGTCTCTGCATCCGCGAGGCCGAAGGCCCGGTCACCACGGACGCGGCCGTGTTCGTGCCCCATCTCATCGAGGCGCCGTGATCGATCCGCCGCCGCGCTGTCAAAGGCATCGGCGGCCCTATATGTCGGGGCGTGACCGAGATCCTGTTCTACCATCTGCAGCGCCAGCCCCTGGAGAAGGTGCTGCCCAGCCTCGTCGAGCGCTCCCTGGCGCGCGACTGGCGAGTGGTGATCCAGGCCTCGTCCGAAGAGCGCCTGCAGGCGCTCGACGATCAGCTCTGGACCTACACTGACGACAGCTTTCTCCCCCACGGCACCGACCGCGAGCCGGATGCCGCCGGCCTGCCCGTGGTCCTGACGCTGGCGGAGGCCAACCCCAACGCCGCCGCGATCCGCTTCCTCGTGGAGGGATCGCCGCTCCCGGCCGACGCGCAGGGCTACGAGCGCCTCTGCATCCTGTTCGACGGCACCGACCAGGAGTCGCTGCTGCTCGCCCGGGCGCAGTGGAAGCAGGCCAAGGAGGCGGGCCACGTCCTCGCCTATTGGCAGCAGGACGACGACGGCCGCTGGCAGAAGAAGGCGTGATCGGCCCACGACCGCCCCTCACCGATGGATGCCGCCGAGGCGGCCGGGACACCCGCATGCACCGCATCATCCCCGTCCTGATGGCCCTCCTCGCGGCTCCGCTCCTGGCGCTAGCGCAGGCCAATCCGCACGGCTCCCCGGCCCAGGAGGCCCGGAAAGGCCCGGAGGCCAGGCCCGTCGAGGGTCGCAAGCTCCCGGCCAACGTGACCACCGACCACACCGTCACCCTGCCGGACGGGCGCTCGCTGGCCTTCAAGGCCACCGCCGGCAGCCTGCCGCTGATGGACGAGGCCGGCAAGCTCCAGGCGGAGATCGCCTTCATCGCCTACGTGCAGGCGCCGAGGGAAGGCGAGCCCGCCCGTCCGATCACCTTCGCGGTCAACGGCGGCCCCGGCGCTGCCTCCGCCTATCTCAACATCGGTGCGGTCGGCCCCTGGCGGCTGCCGCTCGAGGGCGCCAGCATCAGCCCGTCGATGCCGGTGGACCTCGTGGCCAACGACGGCACCTGGCTCGACTTCACCGACCTCGTCTTCATCGACCCGGTCGGGACCGGCTACAGCCGCGCCGCCGACGGCGACGCCAAGCGCTACTGGAGCGTGGATTCGGACGCCTCGGTGCTCGCCGCGGCCATCGCCCGTTACCTGCGGGTCAACGACCGTGTCGCCTCCGCGAAGTTCTTCCTCGGGGAGAGCTACGGCGGCTTTCGCGGGCCCTTGATCGCCGCCAAGCTCCAGGAGGAGATCGGCATCGGCCTGTCCGGCCTCGTCCTCGTGTCGCCGGTGTTCGATTTCGCCTGGCTGCAGGCGCCGCGCACCACGCCCTGGGGCCACGTGACCAAGCTGCCTTCGCTGGCCGCCGCCGCGATGGAACGGGCGGGCCGGACGCCGAGCCGGGCCGCCCTCGCCGAGGCCGAGTCCTATGCCACCGGCCCCTATATCGCCGACCTCCTCAAGGGGCCGGGCGACAGCCAAGCCGTCGCCCGTCTCGGCGACAGGGTCGGCGCCCTCACGGGGCTCGATCCCGCGTTCGTGCGCCGCCAGGCGGGACGGTTGTCCGGCGCGAGCGTCCAGCGCGAGATCGGCCGCGACGAAGGCCGGGTCGCCAGCGCCTACGACACCGGCGTCACCGGCTGGGACCCCGACCCGACCGCCGCGGTCTCCGGCTTCGAGGACCCCCTGCTCACCGGAATGCAGGCCCCCCTCACCACCGCGATGCTGGACCTTTATGCGACGCGCCTCGGCTACCGGGTGCCGGACCTGCGCTATGAACTCCTCAACAACGCGGTCAACCGCGGCTGGACCTGGGGATCGGGCCGCAGTGCGCCCGAATCCCTGAGCACCCTGCGCGGCGTGATGGCGCTCGACGGACGTCTGCGCGTCCTCGTCGTCCACGGCTTCACGGATCTCGTGACGCCGTATTTCACCTCGAAGCTCCTGATCGACCAGATGCCGCCGCTCGGCGGCGGCCGCCTCGGCCTCTCGGTCTATCCCGGCGGCCACATGTTCTATTCGCGCCCCGATTCCCGCGCCGCGTTCCATCGCGATGCCGCCGATCTCTATGCCGCCGCCATCCGTGCCCGATCCGGGACCGGCGAGGGTGAGGCAGGCCGATGAAACCGGTTCGTTCCGTGCTGACCGTGTTGCTCGCCGTGGCCGTGACGGGCTGCGTCGCGTCCGACAGGCGACCCGCCGAAGCCGTCGAGGCCGCAGCCCCTCCGGCGCCGCCCCCCGCAGCAGCGGTGTCCCCGGGCCCCGTGCTGCGCCCGGACGGCAGTTGTTCCGAGGCCGGCCCGGTCGTCGCCACGGCGATCGAGCCGGGGATCGGCGAATGCGACCTCGTGCGTCTCAAGGGCCGGCCGCCCACCGATGTTCTCGTGGGTGCCGGCCGCGCCGGCCGCGAAGTTCAGGTGCTCTATGCCGAGCCCGGTGCAAAGGAGCTGTATTTCTTCGTGAACGCCCGCCTCGACCGCATCGTGAAATCATGATCGCTCGTCGATCCCCTACCGGGTGGATGGGCGTCGGGTACGCCGGCATCGCAGCGTCCCCATCGCCCCCGTGGGGTCGTTGGCAGATGCGGTAGCCTTAACATGCGTTATGTCCAATCCGAATCATTTCGAGTTGTAGGTCGACGAGTTTCTACCGAACGCAATCGATTTTCGTTCGACACATGTATTCGGAAGACGATTCAGAAATCCTTAGTGCGTCGGTGACACCCCTGGGACACGACGGCCCGTTCGACCATCGATGTCCGGGCAAGCGTCGCAGAACGCCATAACAACCTGTCCCGGGGCGGAACATTCATGATCCACCAACTCGTCTACTACAGCCGCAACACGGTGCAGGGTGGCGACCGCGCCATGTTGACCAACCTGCGCGAGATCGTCTCCGCCTCCCAGCGCAACAACAGCCGCGACGGGGTCACGGGGTTCCTGATCTTCGACAAGACGTGGTTCGTACAGATCCTCGAAGGTGACAAGGCGCAGGTGGTCGAAACCTACAACCGCATCGCCCGCGACACCCGCCATTCCACGGCGACCATCCTGAACGTGCGCGATATCGAGGCACGCCTCTTTCCGAACTGGACCATGGGTGGGGCCATGCGCACGCCCGAGATGGAAGAGATCTACCTGGAGCACGGGATCGGCAGCGCGATGGACCCGTCGCGCCTCAAGAGCGCACAGGTCGTCGCCCTCGCCCTCGACCTCCAGGCCTTCGAGCAAGCCAAGCGGCAGGGCCAGCGGCTCGCCGGCTAGGGCTCGGCTCGAACCGGCCACCCGTCGGGGGGCCGGTTCGTCCCCGAGGCCGACAGGAGCCGCGACGCGGCGGCCGGCCGATTGCCCCTCGCGAACGGCCTCGGCGTGGTATAGGCGGCGCCCGCTCCCGACCCACGGAGACCCGATGCCGCCGATCATCGCGATCGCGAACCTGTCCAAGGTCTATGCCTCCGGCCACCAGGCCCTGCGCGACGTCAACCTGGAGATCGCCAAGGGCGAGATCTTCGCGCTGCTCGGCCCCAACGGGGCGGGCAAGAGCACGCTGATCAACATCGTCTGCGGGATCGTGACGCCGAGTGCCGGCACCATCCGGATCGACGGTCACGACGCCGCCAAGGACTACCGGGCCGCACGCACGGCGATCGGCCTGGTGCCGCAGGAACTCACCACCGACGCCTTCGAGACGGTGTGGGCCACCACCAGCTTCACCCGCGGTCTCTTCGGCCTGAAGCCCGACCCGGCCCATATCGAGCGGGTGCTGCGCGACCTCTCCTTGTGGGACAAGCGCGACAGCCGGATCATGACCCTCTCGGGCGGCATGAAGCGACGGGTGCTGATCGCCAAGGCGCTGAGCCACCAGCCGCGCATCCTGTTCCTCGACGAGCCCACCGCCGGCGTCGACGTGGAACTGCGCCAGGACATGTGGCGCCTGGTACGCTCCTTACGCGACCAGGGCGTCACCATCATCCTGACCACGCACTACATCGAGGAGGCCGAGGAGATGGCCGACCGGGTCGGCGTCATCGCCAAGGGCGAGATCATCCTGGTCGAGGAGAAGGCCGAGTTGATGCGCAAGCTCGGCAAGAAGCAGCTCATCCTCCAGCTCCAGGGCCCGCTGACGGCCCTGCCCGCCTCGCTCGCCGCCCATCCCGGCCTCGCCCTCGGGGCGGACGGCGCCGAACTCACCTACACCTACGACACGCAGGCCGCCGAGACCGGGATCGCGACGCTTCTGTCCGATCTCGCCGCCGCCGGCCTCTCGGTGAGCGACCTCTCCACCCGGCAGAGCTCGCTCGAGGACATCTTCGTGGACCTCGTCAGGACCGGTGCGAGGACCAGCGCAGGGATCGACGCAGGGATCGACGCATGACCATGAACTGGCCGGCGGTCACCGCCATCTACCGCTTCGAGATGGCCCGTTTCTGGCGCACCGCCCTGCAGAGCATCGTCGCGCCGGTCATCGCGACCTCGCTGTATTTCGTGGTGTTCGGGGCGGCCATCGGTTCGCGGGTGACCGCCGTGGACGGGATCGCCTACGGCGCCTTCATCGTGCCGGGCCTGATCATGCTGTCGCTGCTCACGCAGAGCATCGCCAACGCCTCCTTCGGCATCTACTTCCCGCGGTTCGCCGGCACGATCTACGAGATCCTGTCGGCCCCCGTCTCGCCCTTCGAGATCGTCCTCGGCTACGTCGGTGCCGCGGCCTCCAAGTCGATCCTGATCGGGCTGATCATCCTGGCCACCGCGACCCTGTTCGTGCCGATCCACATCGAACATCCGGCGATGATGGTGGTCTTCCTGCTGCTCACCGCCGTCACTTTCAGCCTGTTCGGCTTCCTCATCGGCCTGTGGGCGGACGGGTTCGAGAAGCTGCAGCTGGTCCCGCTGCTGGTGGTGACGCCGCTGACCTTCCTCGGCGGCAGCTTCTACGCCATCGACATGCTGCCGCCGTTCTGGCGCGCGGTGAGCCTGTTCAACCCGGTCGTCTACCTGATCAGCGGTTTCCGCTGGAGCTTCTTCGGCAAGGGCGACGTGGCGGTCGAGATCAGCCTCGGGATGACGCTGCTGTTCCTGAGCGCGTGCCTGGCTGCCGTGACGTGGATCTTTCGGACGGGGTATCGGCTGAAGAGCTGAACCCCCTTCCCGGCGAGGGACCGGTCGGCGCCCTGCTACGGGTTGCCCGAAACCGCGCCGCTCAAGGCCGCGCAGCCAGGAACTCCAGAACGCCGGTGCGATGCCCCTTGTCGCCCACCGCCGTCGAGTGGTCGCGCCCCGGCAGGTCGAGGGCTTTGGCGTCTTGCATCAATGCCGCCAGGGCCGGGCCGGAGCCGGCCACCGTGTCGAGGCTGCCCACTGTGACCAGGCTCGGCGCCTCGATCTGCGAGACCTCTTCGCGTGACAGGGTCTGGCGCGAGCCGCGCATGCAGGCGGCCAGTGCCCGAAGGTCGCTACGGGTCTGTTCGGCGAAGGTGCGGAAGGCGGCGGCCGTCGGGTTCGGAGCCGGGGTGCCGGGGGGCGCCTCCAACGCCTCGGAGATCCCGCTCGGCAACCCCTTGCCCTCGACGAGGTGCAGCCCGAGGCCGCCCAGCAGCAGGGAGCGCACGCGGGCTGGCTCGTCGAGGGCGAGGAAGGCACCGATGCGCGCGCCCATCGAGTAGCCCATCACGTCGGCGCGGGCGATGTCGAGGTGGTCGAGCAGGCGCCGCGCGTCGGCGGCCATGATGTCCGAGCCGTAGGCGTCCGGGTCGTAGAGCTTCTGGCTCTCGCCGTGGCCGCGGTTGTCCAGGGCCACCACCCGGTAGCCGGCCTGGGTCAGCGTGCGCACCCACAGCGTGTTGACCCAGTTGACCGCGTGGTTCGAGGCGAAGCCGTGGATCAGCAGGATCGCGTCGCCGCCGCCGCTTGCCGGCGGCACGTCGATATAGGCGATGGCGACGCCATCGGAATGAAATCGCTGCATCGGCTCCGGCACGTCCGCCCATCCCCGTGGCTGGTTCGCATGACGGGGATGCCTATCATGCCGGTGGCCGAGGGGCGACCTGCTTGCCCCCGGCGACGGCTGCTGGCATCACCCGGCCTGCCATGAAGAACAGCCCCCCTTTCGGAACCTACGCGCCCGCGGGCCTCGTGGCGCGCTTGCTGGCGCGCACCGGCCGGATCTCGGATGCGCGCTGGAGCGGCCGGCGCCTCGCCCTGTTCCTGCGCCGGATCGGCATCACCCTGCTGCGCGGGCGCCCCCTCGACGTCGAGCGCTACGGCGCCCGGATGCGGCTCTACCCCTACAATAACAATTGCGAGAAGAAGGTGCTGTTCACGCCGCAGTTTTTCGATCCCGAGGAGCGTGCGCTGCTGAAGGCCCGCCTGCCGCAGGGCTGCACCTTCCTCGACATTGGATCGAACATCGGCGCCTACGCCTTGGCCGTGGCGGCCTTCGCCGGGCCGCGCGCCCGCATCCTCGCGGTGGAGCCTCAGCCCGACGTGTTCGACCGGCTCACCTACAACATCGCGCAGAACCCCTTCGGCACCGTCAAGGCGGTGGCCTGCGCGGTGGCCGACAAGGCCGGCGAACTCACGCTGTTCGTCGATCCGCGCAACCGCGGCGAATCGAGTCTCAAGATCGTCGGCACCAACGAGAGCGCCCAGATCCGCGTGCCCGCCGTGACGTTGCTGGGCCTGGCCGAGAGCGAGGGCATCACCCGCATCGACGCGATGAAGCTCGACGTCGAGGGCGCCGAGGACCTGATCCTGGAGCCTTTCCTGCGCGCGGCGCCCAAAAGCCTGCATCCGACCCTGCTCCTCGTCGAGAACGGCACCGACCAGTGGCAGATCGACCTCGCGGGCCTGCTCGAGGGCCACGGCTACCGCCGCATCGCCGAGACTCGGCTGAACCTGGTGTTCGAGCGGACGGTCTGAGAGCGGTTCAGACCCGTCCGTCGAGTTGCGGCATGAGCACGACGCTCTCCTGCTCGTTGGGATCGGTCCGGGCGATCACCGCCACGCAGGGTACGCTGTCGCTCGGGTTGTAGGGCAGGTGCGGCACGCCGGCCGGGATGTAGAAGAAATCCCCCGCCCTCACCACGGCGTGGTGCTCCAGCGTCTCGCCGTACCAGCAACCGGATTCGCCGCTCAGCACATGGATGGCGCTCTCGTGCGCCTCGTGCCGGTGCGCCTTGGCGCGCACGCCGGGCGGCAACGTCACGATCTGCATGTGCAGCGATTTCGCCCCCACCGTCTCGGCCGAGATCGCCACGGCGTAGTCGAGCCCCTGCCTGCCGGTGAAGGCGGCTCCGGCCTTGACGAGACGGCAGGTGGGCGGTGTCTCGCTCATCGGATGGCCCTTCGACGGATGCCGGAGACGAGGATCGGTCCGAACCGGCCGGGGCGCAAGTCGCCCGCGGCGTGGCCGTGCTTCAGGCGACCGGGATCTCCTCGGCGATGGCGACCTCCTCCGGGGTCACCCGGCAGCGATAGGCGTGGACGGCGACGCCGGCCTCCCGCGCGGCCTGGAACGCCCGGTCGAAGGCCGGATCGAGGTCGCGGGCGACGTCGAACCGGATCGCCTGCATCTGGACCACGACGATCACCACCGCGCGGCCGCCGTCCCGCACCACCTGCGCCAGGTCCCGCATGTGGCGGGCGCTGCGGGCGGCGACGCAGTCGGGGAATTCGGCGAGGCCGGGCCGGCGCAGGAGATGGCAGTTCTTGACCTCGACGTGACAGGGGGCGAGGCCCTCCCCCGTCGCCAGGAAATCGACCCGGCTCGCCGTGGCATAGCGCACCTCCGGCTTGAGGCCGGTGTAGCCCGCGAGGGGCGCCAGCAGCCCGGCCCGGAAGGCCTCCGCCACAAGGGCGTTCGGGCGCATGGTGTTGATGCCGACCCATTGCGGGCCGCCGGGCAGGTCCGCCTCCACCAGCTCCCACGAGAACCCGAGTTTGCGCGCCGGATTGGTGGAGGCCGAGAGCAGGACCCGGTTGCCCGGAGTATGGAGGCCGAGCATCGCGCCGGGGTTGGCGCAATGGGCCGTCGTCACCGTGCCGTCGGCGAGTTCGACGTCCGCCAGGAAGCGCTTGTAGCGCCTCACGAGGCGGCCTTCGATCAGGGGGGCGGGAAGGCGCATGTGGGCCGGATCTTGGATGCGGAAAGGCACGGCCATAGCCAGCGCCGGTGCCCCGCGCTAGGTGCGATGGGGCCCCTCTCCCGACACCCGGACCCCGATGACCCCACCGCCCGCCGTCACCGCCGCCATCCTCGTCATCGGCGACGAGATCCTGTCCGGGCGCACCAAGGACAAGAACATCGGCACCATCGCCGATTACCTCACGGCGATCGGCATCGACCTGCGCGAGGTCCGGGTCGTGCCCGACGAGGCGGACGCCATCGTCGAGGCGGTGAACGCGCTGCGCGCCCGCAACACCTACCTCTTCACCACCGGCGGCATCGGCCCGACCCACGACGACATCACGGCCGACTGCGTCGCGGCCGCCTTCGGCGTCGGCATCGACGTCGATCCCCGCGCCAAGGCGATGCTCCTGGAACGGCACAAGCCGGAGGATCTCAACGAGGCCCGCCTGCGCATGGCCCGCATCCCCGATGGCGCCGACCTCGTGCCCAACCCGATCTCGAAGGCACCGGGGTTTCGCCTCGGCAACGTCTTCGTGATGGCCGGCGTGCCGGCGATCATGCAGGCGATGCTCGACCAGATCGGCCCGACGCTCGAGACGGGCGCCAAGGTGATCTCCGAGACCATCGAGGCCGGCAACCTCCCCGAGGGCACCTACGCCGGCGATCTCGCCGCGATCGCCAAGGCGGAGACGGCCGTGTCGATCGGATCGTATCCCTCGATGACGCCGACGGGGTTCGCCAACCGCATCGTGGTGCGGGGCCGGGACGCCGTGTCCGTCGCGCGGGCGCGGGACGCGGTCATCGCCCTGGTTGAACGCCTGCGCGGGGGAACCGGCGCCTGATTGCGGCTTTGCCTCCCCAAGCGGCATCAAGCCGCAGCGAAGGGGGGCCGGCGCCCGGAAACCGGCGCTGAGGAAACGCCGATGACTCTGGACGATGCCAACACCACCGCCGAGAAAAAGAAGGAGCACGAGGAGAGCGTCGCGGAGGTGATCCGCCCCGACGCCTTCGTGCTGCACGAGGTCATCCGCAAGGAGGGTGACGAGGAGCTGCGCCGCAAGGCCGGGGCGCTCTTCCTCTCCGCCCTGGCGGCAGGCCTCACCATGGGGTTCTCGCTGATCGTGCCGGGCGTCCTCAAGGCGCACCTGCCGGAGGCGCCGTGGAGCGAGCTCATCTCGGGCATGGGCTACGCCACCGGCTTCCTCATCGTGGTGCTCGGACGCCAGCAGCTCTTCACCGAGAACACCCTGACGCCGATCCTGCCGCTGCTGCACGACCGCACCGTGGCGACCCTGTGGCGGGTCGCGCGGCTGTGGGGGATCGTGCTCGTCGGCAACATCATCGCCACCGCCCTCGTCGCCGCCGTCCTCGCCCATTCCGACGCCTTCGAGCCGGAGGTCCGCAAGGCCTTCGCCGAGATCAGCCACCACGCCAGCGCGGCCCCGTTCTGGACCACCACCATCAAGGCGGTGTTCGCCGGCTGGCTCATCGCGCTGATGGTGTGGATGCTGCCCGCCACCGGGTCGGCCGCGCCCTTTATCGTGGTGCTGATGACGGGGCTCGTGGCGGTCTGCGGCCTCGCCCACATCGTGGCCGGCTCGGTGGATACGTTCTACCTCGTCTTCACCGGCGAGGCCTCCATGTCCGACTACCTGTGGCATTTCTTCGTGCCGACGCTCATCGGCAACGTCTTCGGCGGCACCGCCCTGGTCGCGGTCCTCAACTACGGGCAGGTCGCGCCGCAGGTGGAGGAGGAAAAAGCAGGCGGCCGAGCGGGTTAGTGCACCCCACGGAACGCCTGATCACCGGGCGTTCTTCTCCTGCGCGCGGCACCGGAACACGCGTTTCGGGACCGACATTCAGGCCCGCACTACGGGCTTGGCCTTCACCGCCGCCGACAGTGCCTTGAGCTGGCGGTTGAGGTCCGCCAGTTCGTTGAGGGCGATGGTCTTGTGGCCGTCCTTCACCGCACGCTCGATGTCGCTGACGTGGACGCTCGCCATGCGCTTCAGTTCGGCGGCGAGTTGATCACGGGTCATCGGCGCTCCTGTCGGGACTGAAGATCGGTTCGGCCCTGATTAAGGCAACAGCCTTAACCGGGTGTTGTCGGCTCGCTCGCCACGGTGCGGACGGGACCGATGGCTCCTCTCGCATCCGAGGCTCGGTGTGGCTCTCCAGGCATAGGGACTGGGCAGCGACAAGGGTACGTTGCATCCGAGATGGGCATTTTTTGAGAGACACCTGCATAATGATGAAGCTGCTTCTGGCCGGTACGGCGGCGCTCCTGGCCGTCGGCTCCGCCTCCGCCGCCGACCTGCCGCGGCGCGTCGAGTCCGCACCGGCCTTCGTGCCGGTTCCAGTCTTCACCTGGACCGGCTTCTATGCCGGGACGCACAGCTCCTACAGCTTCAGCGACAGCCAGCAGATCCGCACCGTCGGCAACAACGACGGCAGCACCACCACCAACACCATCGGCAACGTGCAGACCCTGCGTCGCCCGCCGAGCCTGCGCTCGGAGCAGGACGGCCGGGGCAACTTCGGCGCCGGCGTCGGCTACAATCACCAGTTCACGCCGGGCTCCGGCTTCGTCGTGGGCGTGGAGGCCGACTGGACCTGGACCGACCTGCGCAAGAACTATCTCTACCTCGGCCCGGCGCTGGCCGCCAACGGCGGCGTCCCCGATCCGAGCTCGTTCCGGCAGGGCCTCAACTGGCTCGGTACGGCGCAAGGACGTGTCGGCTATGCCTTCGACCGCGTCCTGGTCTACGGCACCGGTGGCTTCGCCTACGGCGACGTGAACTACAACGCCAAGTTCTACAACGGCGCCCTGGCCCTGGCCTATCTCGGTCGTAACGACGGTATCGAGACCGGCTACGTCTACGGCGGCGGCATCGAGTACGCGATCCCCGCCGACAGCTTCCTCAGCCGCTACAGCATCATCGGCAATCTCCTCGGTGCCAGTGCGATCACGCTCAAGGCCGAGTACCTGCGCTACGACCTCGGCAGCCGCAACGTGACGGTGGCCGCCACCGGCCTGACGCCGGCCACGGGCTCCTACACCTCGCGCTTCACGACCGAAGGCAGCATCGTTCGGGCAGGATTCAACTACAAGTTCGGAGGCTTCTAGCTTTTCGGCTGTAAGCGCGGCCAAGCCCCCCAAGGGCTGGCCGTCTCCAAAAGAAGGGGCGCTCCTCGTCGGAGCGCCCCTTCTTTCGTTCGTCTCCAAGGGTGCCACCTAGGCTGGTTCGTCGGCCTTTCGGCGAACCGGCCATCGCCCTCAGGTCCGCCAGGGGTGGGCCGGCAGTTCCGTCGCGCCGATGACACTGGCGCCGGCCAGGGCGACCGCATGGTCGTTCTCGACGGTCGAACCGCTGACGCCGATGGCACCGGACATCTCGCCGTCCTTGTCCACGATCGGGATGCCGCCTGGGAAGGTGACGAGCCCGTCGTTGGAATGCTCGATGCCGAACAGCGGGCCTCCGGGCTGGGACAGCTGGCCGATCTGGCCGGTCATCATGCCGAAGAACACCGAGGTCTTGGCCTTCTTCTGGGCGATGTCGATGGACCCGACCCAGGCGCCGTCCATCCGGTAGAAGGCCTTCAGGTTTCCGCCGGAATCGACGACCGCGATACACATCTGAGTGTTGAGCTCCACCGCCTTGGCGCGGGCGGCCTCGATGGCCTTGTGAGCGTCTTCGATGGTGACGTGCATGGGGGTTGTCTCCCTGGGAGTCGCGAGGTCGTCGGTAGGGTGTCGTTTGTGGCGTGATGCCAGTTGCATCGGCATGCAGATAACGAACGGCTGCGGCATTCGGTGCCGATATGACGACGGCCGCCCCCCGGTGGGGAGCGGCCGTCGCGGCTTGAGGTTCTCAGGCCGTCCGAGCGTCCGACGTTCAGCCCTTGGCCATCGCGTTGGCCTTCTCGATCAGCGCCTCGGCCATGCGGATCGAGGCGATGTCGATGAGGCGCCCGTCCAGCGAGACGGCGCCCTTGCCGGCCTTGGCGGCCTCTTCCATCGCCGCCAGGATACGGCGGGCCTTGCCGACTTCGGCTTCCGACGGGGTGAACACGTCGTTGGCGAGGTCGATCTGCGAGGGGTGGATCGCCCACTTGCCCTCGAAGCCGAGCGCGGCGCAGCGGCGGGCGGCGGAGGTGTAGCCGTCCGGATCGGAGAAGTCGCCGAACGGACCGTCGATCGGGCGCAGGCCGTAGGCGCGGCAGGCCACCATCATGCGGGCCTGGGCGAACAGCCACGGGTCCTGCCAATGGGTCTGGCGGTTGCCGGCTTCGTCCTTGTCGGTCAGCACGCTATAGTCGGCGTTGACTCCGCCGATCACCTGGGAGCGGGCGCGGGTGGAGGCGGCGTAATCGGCGACGCCGAAGGACATGGCCTCCAGGCGCTTCGACGAGGTGGCGATGGCCTCCACGTTGGCCATGCCGAGCGCGGTCTCGATCAGCACCTCGAAGCCGATCTTCTTCTCGCGCTTCTTGGCCTGCTCGATCTGGGTGACCATCACGTCGATGGCATAGACGTCGGCCGGCACGCCGACCTTGGGGATCAGGATCATGTCGAGGCGCGGGCAGGCCTCCACGATGTCGACGACGTCGCGGTACATGTAGTGGGTGTCGAGACCGTTGATGCGGATCATCATGGTCTTGTTGCCCCAGTCGATCTCATTGAGCGCCTGGATGATGTTCTTGCGCGCCTGCTCCTTGTCGTCCGGCGCGACCGCGTCCTCGAGGTCGAGGAAGATCACGTCGGCCTTCGAGGTCGCCGACTTTTCCATGAAGGTCGGGTTGGAGCCGGGGACGGCGAGTTCCGAGCGGTGCAGGCGCGGGGTGGCCTGCTGGATCAGGGTGAAGCTCATCGATGTTTCCTTCCTAAAATGTCGACCGTATTCGATCGTCTGGCGTGCGAGGCCCCTTCGCGACCGGAGCCGCGCAAGAAACCCCGCCCTCGGCCGGGTGCCGTTCCGGCACCCGGAATTGCGGTATCAGCCCGTCGCGCCGAAGCCGACGGCGATGCAGTTGATGGAGAGCAGGAGAGCGGATTTGACCGCTTCGCGCTTGTCCTCGTCCTCCTCGGCCCTGAAACGCCGGAGGAGCTCGACCTGTTCGCGGCTGACCTGGTTGATGGTCGGCAGCCGGCCGTTGAGGCGGTCGCGGAACAGGGGAAAACGCTCGGCGAGTTCGGTGCCCCCGCTCACCCGCAGGGCCATCTCGCGGGTCAGCGCGTATTCGGCCTCGATCAGCGGGAAGATCGCCTCGCGCGCGCCCACGTCGGCCACGAGGCCGGCATAATCGCGGGCGATGTCGAGATCGACCATCAGCAATGTCTTCTCGACCTCGTCGAGGATGAGGCGGAACAGGCGTGATTCCGCGAACAAACGTTTGAGCAAGGCCTCGCCCTGCGCGCCGCGGACGTCGAGGAAGCTCTTGAGGCCCGAGCCGACGCCGTACCAGCCGGTGATCACGTGCCGATTCTGCGACCAGGCGAACACCCACGGGATCGCACGCAGGTCCGATAGAGACCGGGCTCCAAAGCGGCGCGCCGGACGCGAGCCGATGTTGAGGAGCGCGATCTCGTCGAGCGGGCTCGCCGCCTGGAAATAGGTGACGAGGTCGGGGTGCTGGATCAGGTTGACGTAGGCCGCCCGCGAAGCTCCCGAGAGGGCCTCCAGCGCGTCGTCGAACTCGTTGCGCGGGAGCTTGGCGGCCTCGCGCTCGGATTTGAGCGCGTGCGCGAACACCGACGAGGCCAAGAGCTCCATCTGGTAGGCCGCCGTGCCGCGGTTGGCGTATTTGAACGAGACGACCTCGCCCTGCTCGGTGGTGCGGAAGCGCCCGTTGATCGAGCCGGGCGGCTGCGCCGCGATGGCGCGCGCCGTCGGCGCCCCGCCCCGGCTCACGGAGCCGCCGCGGCCGTGGAAGAACGCGATCGGCACGCCCGAGGCCTTGCCGAGCTGGGTCAGCTTGTCCTGCGCCTTGTACAGCTCCCAGTTAGAGGCGACGAAGCCGCCGTCCTTGTTCGAATCCGAGTAGCCGATCATCACCTCCTGCACGCCGCCCTGCCAGCGGGTGGAGCGGCGCACCACCGGAATCGAGAACAGCTCCTTCATGATCGCCGGCGCCGCCCGCAGGTCGTCGATGGTCTCGAACAGCGGCACGATCGGCAGGCAGCAGATCTCGGTGCCGGCGCCGTCGAGGAAGTTTCCAGCCTCCTTGGCGAGCAGGTAGGCTCCCAGGATGTCGGGTACCGAACGGGTCATCGACAGGACGAAGGCGCCGAAGGCCTCGCGGTCGAGCTGCTCGCGCATCTCGCCCACCAGCGCGAAGGTCTCCAGCGTCTCGCGGGCATCGTCGGGCAGCCCCTCGAACGAGCGGTCGCCCGAACGCGGCTTGGCGAGTTCGGAAAGCAGCCACTTCTTCCATTCGGGCGAGTCGAGTTCGGGCGGCGTCTTGGTCTGGCCGTTGGCCTGCTGCCAGAGCGCGTGCAGAGTCTTGGTGGTGCGGGTGGTGTTCTCGCGAAGGTCGAGCCGCACCGTGGAGAACCGGAAGATCTCCACCATCCGGCGTACCGGCCGCACGAGGTCGCTGGCGAGCGACGGGCATCGCGCGTCCGCCAACCCCTTCTCCAGCATGCGCAAGTCGTTGATGAGCCCGTCCGCGCTCGGATAGTCGGGTCCCGTCGAACGCAGCCCCTTGTTGCGGGCGATGGTCGCCTCGATCTTGCGCAGGATGCAGGTGAGGTACTGGCGGTAGGCCTCTCCCGGGTTGCGGCTGGCGATCGCCCGGCCGTCGCCGCTCTCGGTGAGCTTCTGGGCCAGCTCTTGCTTGAACGACTTCGGCACCGGCAGCGAGCGTTCCGTGAGCGAGAGGGTACGGCCCAGCGCCGTCACGCCATCGCGGTAGCGCCGTAGCGAGGCGAGGGCGTTGCGCTGCAGGGTGGTGCGGGTGACCGACGCCGTGACGTAGGGGTTGCCGTCGCGGTCGCCGCCGATCCAGGAGCCGAACTGGAAGAAGGCCGGCACCTCGAACTTCTCGTCCGGATAATACTCGGCCAGCGACTCCTCGAGGGAGTACAACACCTCCGGCAGCATCTCGAACAAGGTCTCGTCGAAGAAGTGCAGCCCCCAGGCGACCTCCCGCTCGACGGTGGCCTTCTCCAGGTGCAACTCGCCGGTCATCCAGACGAGTTCGATCTGGTCGCGCAGTTCGCTCATCAAGCCGTTGCGCTCGCGCTCGGTCCAGCGCGGCAATTCGAGCTCGCGCAGGACGAGATAGATGCGCCGGAACTTCTCCAGCACCGTGACGCGCTTGCCCTCGGTGGGGTGGGCGGTGATCGTCGGGCGGATGCGCAGGTCCTTGAGAAGCGCATGGATCTCGGGTGCCGCGACCCCATCCTTCACCGCATCGGCGAGCACGGCGCTGAAGCTGCCCGACAGTTCGGCCCGGCCCTTGGTCCGCTCCACCTGGCGGCGGCGACGCATGGCGGCGTTCTGCTCGGCGATGGAAAGCAGCTGGAACCAGATGCCCTGCACCTGGAGCGCGCGGGCCAGCATCTCGGGCGTGAAGGTCGAGATATCGGCGCGACCGTGCAGCACGTCCTCGAGCTCCGGCTCGTGGCGGCGGGCGACGTCGAGCAGGGCGTGAAACAGGATGTCGAGGGCGTCCTTGGAGGACGTGCCCGTGATCACCGGCGGCGCGAAGGCCTGGTCGACGGCGCCGAGGGGGGCGTGAAGGGTGTCGGTCATCGGGTGGCCACCTCGGTCTTGGGCGCACGAATGGTGCCCGCGTCAGGCGCGGGCGTCATCCCTCCCCCTCCGCGGGGTCGGGCGGCCCACGAAGTCGGGCGGGAGAGGGGAGCGCCGCCCTGTTCGGAGAGGTCGTTCTGCCCCTCTCCCGCCTCGCATCCGCGAGGCACCCTCCCCCGCCGAGGGGGAAGGGTTCTACGGTTCGGCTCAGGCCGCGAGCTTTCTCATCACGTCCGCCACGGTCGAACCGAATTCGCCGGGGCTCGGCGCGACGGTGAGGCCGTAGGAGCGCATGATCTCGGCCTTCTCCGCGGCCGAGTCGCCGGTCGCCGAGATGATGGCGCCGGCGTGGCCCATGCGGCGGCCCTTCGGGGCGGTGAGTCCGGCGACGAAGCCGATGACGGGCTTCGTCATGTTCTCCTTGATCCACGCCGAGGCCTCGGCCTCCTGCGGGCCGCCGATCTCGCCGATCATCAGCACCGCCTTGGTGTCGGGGTCCTGCTCGAACAGGGCGAGGTGGTCGAGGAACGACGAGCCGTTGATCGGGTCTCCGCCGATGCCCACCGAGGTGGTGATGCCGATGCCCACCGCCTTCATTTGAGCCGCGGCCTCGTAGCCCAGCGTACCCGAGCGCGAGATCACGCCGACGTTGCCCTTCAGGTAGATGTGGCCGGGCATGATCCCGAGCATCGACTTGCCGGGCGAGATGATGCCGGCGCAGTTCGGGCCCACCACCATCGAGCGGCGGTCCTTGGGATAGCGCATGAGGTAGCGCTTCACCCGCATCATGTCCTGGGCCGGGATGCCGTCGGTGATCGAGCAGATCAGCTTCAGGCCGGCGTCCGCCGCCTCCATGATCGCGTCCGCCGCGAAGGGCGGGGCCACGAAGGTGATGGAGGTGGTGGCACCGGTGGCCGCCACGGCCTCCTTGACGGTGTTGAACACCGGCAGGCCGAGGTGGGTCTTTCCGCCCTTGCCCGGCGTCACGCCGCCGACGACGTTGGAGCCGTATTCCACCATCTCGCGGGCGTGGAACGTTCCCTTGTCACCGGTGATGCCCTGGACGATGATCGGGGTCTTCTCGTCGATCAGAATGCTCATGGTCTTCTCTCCCCGACCTTAATGCTTGCGCTTGGCGGCGTCGCAGGCCGCGACGGCCTTGGCGGCGGCATCCGACAGGCTGTCGGCGGTGATGAGGTCGAGACCGCTCTCGGCCAGGATCTTCTGGCCCTCCTCGACATTGGTGCCGGCGAGCCGGACGATCAGCGGAACGTCGATCTTCACTTCCTTGGCCGCCTGGATCACGCCCTGGGCGACCCAGTCGCAGCGGTTGATGCCGGCGAAGATGTTGACGAGGATCGCCTTGACGTTGCGATCGGACAGGACGAGCCGGAAGGCCGTCGCGACCCGGTCCGGCGAGGCACCGCCGCCGACGTCGAGGAAGTTGGCCGGCTCGCCGCCGGCGTGCTTGATCATGTCCATGGTGGCCATGGCCAGGCCCGCACCGTTGACGATGCAGCCGATCTCGCCCTCGAGGCCGATGTAGCTGAGGTTGTGCTCGGCGGCCTGGGCCTCGCGCGGATCGCCCTGCGAGGGATCGTGCATGTCGGCGATGTTGCTGCGGCGGAACATGGCGTTGTCGTCGAACGACATCTTGGCATCGAGGGCCAGCACCCGGTCGTCCTTGGTGACGACGAGGGGGTTGATCTCGAGCATGGTGCCGTCGCAATCGCGGAACGCCCGATAGGCGTTCATGATCGTCTTCACGGCGGCCGAGACCTGCTTGATGTTCAGGCCGAGCTGGAACGCGATCTCGCGGGCCTGGAACTGCTGCAGTCCCACCGCCGGCTCGACGACCACCTGGATCAGGGCCTCGGGCTCGTTGGCCGCGATCTCCTCGATGTCCATGCCGCCGCGCTGCGAGGCGATGACGCGCACCCGCTCGGTCTTCCGGTCGAGGACGTAGCCGAGGTAGAGTTCGCGCTCGAACGGGTCGGCGGTCTCGATGTAGACGCGCTGGACCGGCTTGCCCTCGGGCCCCGTCTGCAGCGTCACCAGGCGCTTGCCGAGCAGATCCTTGGCGGCGTCGCGGACCTCGTTGTAGGTCCGGCACAGCTTGATCCCGCCGGCCTTGCCGCGGGCGCCGGCGTGGATCTGGGCCTTCACCGCCCAGAACGAGCCGCCGAGTTCGGTAGCGGCATAGACCGCCTGATCGGGGCTGAACGCCACGGCGCCCTTGGGAACCGCGACTCCGAAGCCGGCTAGAAGCTCCTTGGCCTGGTATTCGTGGACATCCATCTGCTCGCTCCTCGACGCTTCCCTTGGCGCGGACCTTCTCGTAAATTTGACTTCACGAAAAGGCCTTTGCCATTTTTATTTTTTTACATTCTCTTTCAGTCTGCCTTGAGAGCAGCCGGAATGCTTGAGTTTGGACAGTGAACCGGCTCAGTTCACCTTGGTCTTCACGACCTCGTAGATGGCTTCGTTCTTCGCGCCCGCATCGCCGAGCAGACCTTCGAGTTCGGCCAGGCGCTGTTCGGCGAAGCCGCGATCGTCCAGGCCCTTGGCGTTGACGTAGACGTTGAGCGCGGCGCTGCGCAGGCCGGCGTAGGCCGAGAGGACGGCGACCCCGGCATCCGAGATGACGTTGAGGTTGCCCTTGTCGGCCACGGCCTGGGCGAGGTCGACGACCTCGCGGCAGGCCTTGCAACAGGCGAGCGGCACGTCGGTGGCCACCTTCAGCACCTCCTGGATCTTGGCCGCGCGCGCGGCCTTCTCCTCGTCGGTGCCCTTGGGCAGCCCGTAGGCCGCCATCACCGCGTCGAACGCCTCGACGTCGTCGGCGATCATGCCCGTGAGCTTGGCCCGCAACGCTTCGGACTGGACGAGGATGCCCTTCAGCTCCTCCTCGACCTCCACGTACTTCTTCTTCCCGATGGTCAGGTTGCAGACCATGCTGAGGAGTGCGGCGCCCATGGCGCCGGAGATGGCGGCGGCGCCACCCCCACCGGGGGTCGGGGCCGAACTCGCCAGACCGTCGAGGAAGTTCTGGATGGTTTCGGTGGCGGCCATGGTTCAGGCCATCGACTTGGCGAGGGCGTAGATCTCCTCGGCGTCGAACACCGTCTCGGTGTTCTCGAAGAGCTTGCCGACGCAGGCGCGGTGGAGCTTGAGCTTCAGGCCTCCGATGCCGAGCGCGCCGAACACGATCTTGCCGTGGCGCTCCCTGGCCTTGTCCATCGCGTCGATCCCGCCGAAGCCGAGCGGGGGCTGGGCGTTGTAGTCGGCGATGAACTCGATGCTGGCCTCGTCCTTCCAATCGGCTTCCGAGAGGAGCTCGATGCCGATGGCGCCGGCGGAGAACACCAGGTTCTGGCCCTTCACGATGGCGGCGCGGGAGGCGGCGTCGGGCGTCGCGGCCGCCGAGATCGCGACCTTGAAGCGCTGGTTGATCTGGTCGGCGGCGGCCTGGGCCTTGTCGAGCGAGCGCCCGCACAGGACCACGCTGGCGCCTTCCTGGGCGAGCAGCGCGGCCGAGCGCATGCCGACGGGGCCTGTCCCGGCCAGCACCACGGCCTTCTTGCCCTGGAGCGAACCGGCGGCCTTCTGCACCAGTGCGACGCCGGCGGCGGCCGTGGTGTTGGAGCCGTTGGAATCGAGCATCGTCGAGATGCGGAAGGGCCCGAAGAACCGCTTCTTGACCGCCTTCAGCACCGCCTCGCCGGCGGCCATGTTGCCGCCGCCGACGAAGATCGCGGTGGACTTCTTCTCGGAACCGCCGCGGGTGTAGATCGTGCCGTCCACCAGCGCGCCGACGTTCTCGGGCGTGACGTTGCCGTAGCCGGTGATGTGATCGGCGCCGCCGTCGTAGCCGACAACGGTGTCGAACACGCTGGGCACCGCGTCGGTGTCGAACAGGAACAGCAGTTTCTTGGTCATGTCTTCGGTTCCTCTGGCCGCATCGCTGAGCGGTCGGCGTTTCGACTGGGCGTTACGGGACGTCGGCGTGGGCGCGTCGGTGCGTCGTCGTTCCGGGGCGCCGCACGGGCGAACCGGGACTCCGAAGCCGCCGAGGGTGCTCCATCCTGCCGCGTCGACGGTTATGGATTCCGGGGTCTGCGCCGCAGCCCAGGACCGACAGGTGGCGCGATCGTACCGTCTCCCTTCAAGACTCGACCACGTTCTGCGGCTTGCCCGCCACGAAGGCCTCGACGTTGTCCACCAGCTGGTCGGCCAGGATCTGCATGGCCTGCTTGCTCGCCCAGGCCACGTGCGGCGTGACGATGAGGTTGGGCAGGTCGAGCTCGCACAGGATGTTGCCGTTCTTGGGGGGCTCGGTCATCACCACGTCGAAGCCGGCGCCGCCGATGGTGCCGGCCTTGAGCGCCTCGGCCAGGGCCTCCTCGTCCACGAGGCCGCCGCGGGCGGTGTTGATGAGGATGGCGCTCTTCTTCATCTTCGCCAGCTGCTCGCGCCCGATCATGTTGCGGGTCTCGGGCGTCAGCGGCGCGTGCAAGGTGATGACGTCCGATTCCGTCAGGATCGTCTCGAAGTCGACGAGGCCTTCCTGCGGGAACACGTCGTAGGCGATGACCTTCATGCCGAGGGCTTCGGCGCGCTTGGCGATGGACTTGCCGAGCGCCCCGTAGCCGACGATACCCAGGGTCGAGCCTGCGATGTCGTGGATCGGGTAGTCGAAGTAGCAGAACTGGGTGGACTTGGCCCAGTCGCCCCGGCGCACGGAGTTCGCGTAGGGCACGATGGCCCGGCGCAGGGCGAACATCAGTCCGATCACGTGCTCGGGCACGGTGTTGAAGGCGTAGTTGCGGATGTTGACGACGGTGATGCCGCGCTCCTTGGCGGCGGCCTTGTCGACGACGTCGGTGCCGGTGGCGGCCACCGCGATCAGCTTGAGGTCCGGCAGCCTCGCCAGGGTGTCGGCCCGCATCGGAACCTTGTTGATCAGCGCGATCGACGCGCCCTGAAGCCGCTCGACAATCTCGTCGGGCGTCCAGGTCGACTCGTATTCCTTGTACGCGTGCGGGAAATTGAATTCGCGCACGGTGGCGTCGAGGGACTCACGGTCGAGGAAGACGATTTTGTGCGTCATGGAAACTCTCGGTGACGTCCCCGCGCGAGGCACGGCCGAACGCGAACGCGTGGTCTGTCGAAAGTCCGGGGCCGGTCGTGGAGACCGGCCCCGGGAGGGGTCGGATCAGGCCTTGAACAGCGGGTTCTCGCGCAGGTAGCTCGAGGCGGCGGCGACGCCGGAGCCCGGCTGCACCTTCACGCCGTTGTCCAGCATCGACATCTCGGCACCGGCGATGGCGCCGAGCAACGAGAGCTCGTTCAGGTCACCGACGTGGCCGATGCGGAACACCTTGCCGGCCACTTTGCTCAAGCCCGCGCCGAGCGCCAGGTTGTAGCGCACGTAGGCGTGCTTGATGATCGCGGCGGCGTCGACACCCTCGGGAGCGAGGATCGCCGTCACCGTGTCGGAGTTCCACTTGGGCTCCTTGGCGCAGGTCTTGAGGCCCCAGGCCGCCACGGCCTGGCGGGTCGCCTCGCCGAGCACGTGATGGCGGTGATAGACGTTCTCGAGGCCTTCCTCTTTGATGCAGGCCAGCGCCTCGCGCAGGCCGTAGAGCAGCGGCAGCGACGGGGTGTAGGGGAAGTAGCCGCCCGGGTTCTGCTTCTGGTGGTCGGACCAGGCGAAGTAGACGGCCGCGAGACGGTCGTTCTTGCCCGAGGAGGTCTCGGCGGCCTTGAGCGCCTTCTGGCTGACGCAGATCACGCCGAGGCCGGCCGGCAGCATCAGGCCCTTCTGGGAGCCGGCGATGGCGCAATCGACCTTCCACTGGTCGGCGTAGAACGGCAGCGAGCCGATCGAGGACACGCCGTCCACGAACAGCAGCGCCGGGTGGCCGGCCGCGTCGATGGCCTTGCGCACCGCACCGATGTCGCTGGTGACGCCGGTGGCGGTCTCGTTGTGGACCGTCATGACGGCCTTGATCTCGTGGTTCTTGTCGGCCCGCAGGGCCTCCTCGATCCGCTGAGGATCGGCGCCGGTGCCCCACTCCTCGTCCTGGACGATGACCTCGAGGCCGAGGCGCTCGGCCATGTCGACCCAGAGATGGCTGAACTGGCCGAAGCGCGAGGTCAGCACCTTGTCGCCGCGCGACAGGGTGTTGGTGAGCGCGGATTCCCAGATGCCCGTGCCGGAGGCCGGGAACAGGAAGATGGTGCCGTCGGTCGAACCGAACACCATCTTGGTGTCCTCGAACAGGGGCTTGGTCAGCGCCGGGAAATCCACCGAGCGGTGATCCTCGGAGGGGACGATCATCGCCCGCATCACGCGGTCGGGGATGTTGGTCGGGCCCGGCACGAAGAGGTGGTTGCGACCAGGCCGTTTCGTTGGCGCCATGATGATTGTCTCCGGTTCCCAGTGCGTCTCGCGACCGCGATGTGGCGGCGCCTCGAACGATGATTGTCTGCCGACGGGTCGTGACGACCCGGCGCGCCCATCCCTGTAGTCCAGAGCGTCGTACGGGTGTCGCGTTCGTAGAACGCCGTCCACCGGTTCCGTCCGCTCCGTCCCGAAACGCCGACCCGGCGTGAGATGGCCGCGCGCAAGGGACGGCTCGCGCCGCCCCTGTCGCGCCGGCAATATGGCGAGCTTCCGCTGTGAAGGAAAACTGAAAAAACTTGTCCACGCGACTCAAAAAATTGCGCTGCAACAGAGGGCCCGCCCGTGGCCGCCGACGACCGGTTTCCCGGGGCGCGCTCGGGCTGCCGCGTGGGGCCGCGTCATCAAACTGATACGGGAATCCGGTTTGGCTCCGGCACGACGCGTCTGCCCGGAGATCCCCGTGAGCGAAGACAACGAGAAGGCGATCCGTGTCCGGACGCTCTTCCTGTCCGACATGCACCTGGGCACCAAGGGCTGCCAGGCCGCCCTGCTGCTCGACTTCCTGCGCGACTACGATGCCGACGAGATCTACCTCGTCGGCGACATCGTCGACGGATGGCAACTGAAGTCGGGCTGGTACTGGCCCCAGAGCCACAACGACGTGGTGCAGAAGCTGCTGCGCAAGGTCCGCAAGGGCACGAGCCTGATCTACGTGCCCGGCAACCACGACGAGTTCCTGCGCGACTACCTCGGCGCGCACTTCGGCGGCATCGAGGTCGCCGACCAGCGCGTGCATGTGGCCGCCGACGGCAAACGCTACCTCGTCATCCACGGCGACCAGTTCGACATGGTGGTGCGCCACGCCAAGTGGCTCGCCTACCTCGGCGATGGCGCCTACACGGCGGCGCTCTTCATCAACACGCACCTCAACACCGTGCGCCGCCGCCTCGGTCTGGCCTATTGGTCGCTCTCGGCCTGGGCCAAGCTGAGGGTGAAGAACGCCGTCAACTTCATCGGCAAGTTCGAGGAGCTGCTCGCGGCGGAAGCCAAGCGCGTCGGGGCGGACGGGGTCATCTGCGGCCATATCCACCACGCCGCCAACCGGCAGATCGACGGGCTGACCTACCTCAACACCGGCGACTGGGTGGAATCCTGCACGGCCATCGTCGAGCATTACGACGGCACGATGGAGGTGCTGCATTATCCCAGTGTCCTGCGCGCCCGCGAGGCCGCCTCCGCGGTGACCATCGCGGTCGACAGGGGCGGGGCGCGGGCCGTCGCGTGAGGCTGCTCATCGCCACCGATGCCTGGCACCCCCAGGTCAACGGCGTCGTGCGCTCCCTCGAGCACATGGCCGCGGCGGGACACGCCTTCGGCTTCGAGACGATCTTCCTCACCCACGAGAACTTCGCGTCCCTGCCGCTGCCCGGCTACCCCGAGATCAGGCTCGCCTATGCGACCCGCACGAAGGTCGCCCGGCTGTGGTCGCAGTTCGCGCCGACCCATGTCCACATCGCCACCGAGGGGACGGTGGGCTACGCTACGCGCCGCCTCTGCCTGGCGCAGGGGCGGCCCTTCACGACGAGCTACCACACCCGCTTTCCCGAATACCTCTCCGCCCGACTGCCGGTGCCGGAAGCCTGGAGCTATGCCTGGCTGCGACGTTTCCACGATGCCGCCAATGGCACCATGGTCAGCACGCCGTCCCTGGAGCAGGATCTCTCCGCGCGGGGCTTCACGCGCCTGATGCGCTGGACGCGCGGTGTCGACACTGACCTGTTCCGGCCTCAGGAGAGCGACGCGCTGGCCGGCCTGCCGCGCCCCGTCTTCCTCTTCGTGGGCCGTGTCGCCGTCGAGAAGAACATCGCGGCCTTCCTCGACCTCGATCTGCCTGGCAGCAAGGTCGTGGTCGGCGACGGTCCAGACCGCGCCAGGCTGGCCTCGCTCTACCCGGCCGCCCGCTTCCTTGGGATGCGGACCGGCGCCGGCCTCGCCGCGGTCTACGCCGCCGCCGATGTCTTCGTGTTCCCGAGCCTCACCGACACCTTCGGCATCGTGCTCCTGGAGGCTCTGGCCTCCGGCGTGCCCGTGGCCGCCTACCCGGTCACCGGCCCCCTCGACGTGATCGGCGGCACCGACGCCGGCGTGCTCGACGCGGATCTGCGCAAGGCGGCCCTGGCGGCCCTCGACATCCCGCGCAAGACCTGCCGGACGGAGGCCTTGCGCTACACCTGGACCGAGAGCGCGCGGCAGTTCTTCGGCAACATCGAGCGCGCCCACGGGCTGCCCGCGCGACGGCGCGAGCGCGTCGCGCCCGCCGTTGTCGGTTCGGTCGAGCCCCGTTAGACGATCCCTGTCCCTGCCGGACGAGCGGTTCGGCCCCGGGGCTCGTTCTTCGCGCGACGGTTCTCATGCCTCCCTTCGATCCCGCGTCGCCCGGCCGCTATCCCGCCGTCGTCGGCTGCGACGAGGTCGGGCGCGGGGCCCTGTGCGGGCCAGTGGTGGTGGCGGCGGTCTGGTTCGATCCCGCCGCGATCCCGCCGTCGGTGCTGGGACGCCTGGACGACAGCAAGCGCCTCGACCGCGCGACCCGCGAGGCGCTGGCGCCGGAGATCCGGGCCTGCGCGCGTATCGCGCTGGCCGCCGGCTCCCGCGCCCTCGTCGACCGGATCAACGTGCGCGCCGCCACGCTCGACGCCATGCGCCGCGCCGTCGTCGGTCTCGGCCTCGACGGCCCCGTGATGGTGGACGGCCGCGATCCCATCCCGGGGCTCGACCGGCCCTGCACGGCGATCGTCGGAGGCGACCGGCTGGTGCCCCAGATCGCCGCCGCCTCCATCCTGGCCAAGACGGTGCGCGACGCCCTGATGCGGGCCCTGGCCGTCCGCTACCCGTCCTATGGCTGGGACAGCAACGTCGGCTACGGCACCCGCACCCATCTGGCGGGCCTCGCCAGCCTCGGGCGCACCCCACACCACCGCATCAGTTTCACCCGCCGCTACGCTCAGCTCCCCGGTGTCACAGCAGGCTGAGCTGGGCGCCGTCGCGGGAGGGTCTGACGAACAGGTCGGTCCGCAGCGGGACGCGGGTCTCGCGGTAGCCCAAGCGTTTTCGCGCGAGCCGCATCCGCTCCGCGATCAGCTCGGCATAGGGACCGGCACCGGTCATGCGCCGGCCGAAGGCGGCGTCGTAGGCCTTGCCGCCGCGCGCCTGGCGGACCTGGGACATCACGTGCCGCTTCTTGCCGGGGTAATGCGCACTCAACCAGTCGCCGACGAGGTCGTCGAGTTCGAGCGGCAGGCGCAGCAGGACGTGACGGGCTTCCATCGCGCCGCAGTCCCGCGCCCGCGCCAGGATCGCCTCGATGTCGTGGTCGTTGAGCGAGGGGATGATCGGCGCCACCATGACGAGAACCGGAATGCCGGCCGCCGTCAGTTGCCGGATCGCGTCGAGGCGCCGTTCCGGATGCGGTGCGCGCGGCTCCATCCGGCGGGCCAGGGCCGGATCGAGGGTCGTCACCGACATCGCCACCTTCACGAGGCCCATCGCGGCCATGTCCGACAGGATGTCGATGTCGCGGGTGACGAGATTCGATTTCGTGACGATACCCACAAGATGCCGGGCGCGCGCCAGCACCTCCAGCACCTGCCGGGTCAGGCGGTGCGTCCGTTCGATCGGCTGGTAGGGGTCGGTGGCGGTTCCCAGCGCGATGGTGGCCGGGCGGTAGCCGGGGGCCGCGAGCTCGCGCTCCAGCAGCCGGGCCGCATCCGGCTTGGTGAACAGCCGCGTCTCGAAGTCGAGCCCCGGCGAGAGGCCGACGTAGGCGTGGTTGGGCCGCGCGAAGCAGTAGACGCAACCGTGCTCGCAGCCACGATAGGGGTTGATCGACCGGTCGAAGGCGATGTCGGGCGAGGTGTTGCGGGTGATGATGCTGCGCGCGGCCTCCGGCAGGACCTCGGTACGCAGGACTTCGGCGCGCAGGACTTCGGCGCGCGGGGCGGACGGGGCCTCGTCGCCACCCCAGCCGTCGTCGAAGGCCTCGTGCCGGGCCGCCTCGTAGCGTCCGTCCGGATTGACCGTGGCGCCGCACCCCTTGAACGTACGCGCCGCCGCCGTCATCGCTCCGACCAGACCGCGAGCTCGGTTCCGGCCGGATCGCGGAAATGGAACCGCCGCCCACCCGGAAAGGCGAAGATCGGCCTCACGATGAGGCCGCCGGCCGCCTCGACCCGCACCCGCATGGCTTCGAGATCCGTCGCATAGAGGACGGCGAGCGGCACGCGGGTCCCCTTCTGCGGATCGCCATCGAAGCCACCCTCCAGCCCCTCGTCAAAGGCGCAATAGGCGGGTCCGTAGTCGACGAAGGTCCACCCGAACGCTTGCGCGTAGAACGCCTTCACGGGTCCGAGCGTCCCGCCGGGCAGTTCCAGATAATCGATCTTGCCGTCCTCGCGCATGGTCGTCCTCCGCAGTCCCGTGATCGAGCATCGGCCGACACAGAGAACATAGCAAGAACGTCAGATCGGCGATTCTGCACGGATTTCGGGCAATTCCCGCGAATGGTCCCGACAACCCCGATTCCGATGTGCCTGGTGTGGAGCGACCGCTTGGCGACCCGCCAAAATGCGGTATGGGCGCGCATGATTTCAGGCTTGATCCATGTCGCCAGACCCGGTGACGCGCTTGCCGTCGATCGCCTCGCGGATTCGCTGGCCGCCCTCGTGGCGGGCGTGGCGGCCGGGCTCGTGGGTGATGCGGTGATCGTCGTGCCGACCTCCACCGAGGCCATCGAGGCCGTGGCGGAGGCCACAGGGGCCACCCTGGTGGTGCGCACCCGCGGCGCAAGCCCCTGGACGGCGGGTGCCAGGATAGCGCGGCGCGAGTGGGTGCTGTGCCTGGAGGCCGGCGACGTCCTCGCGGAAGGCTGGATCCGCACCCTCGACCGGTTCATCGGCATGGCCCGGCCCGACGTCGCTCTGGGCAGGCTGCGGCGACCTCACACCCGGCTTCCGATCCGTCTGGCCGCCCGCGGTGAGGCGGTGGTCGGCGTCAGCCGGCCGCGCCCGGGCGATCTCGTCCGACGCGACCGTCTGCTCGCCGAGCCCACCTTCTCGCCGCGCCTGCGTCCACGCCGGCTCTCCGCGCGGATCGATCGGCCCTGAGCGGGGTCAGACGCTGACGGTGGCCCCCCGGCGCAGATGTTCGTCGAGGCGCGGCATGATCTCGACGAAGTTGCAGGGGCGATGCCGGTAGTCGAGTTGGGCGGCCAGGATGCCGTCCCAGGCGTCCCGGCAGGCGCCGGGGGAGCCCGGCAGTACGAAGATGTAGGTGGCCCCGGCGACACCGGCGGTGGCGCGCGACTGCAGCGTCGAGGTTCCGATCTTGTCGTAGGAGATGCGGTGGAACACCGCCGAGAAGCCGTCCATCCGTTTCTCGAACAGTGGCTCGAGGGCTTCCGGGGTGACGTCACGGCCGGTGAAGCCGGTACCGCCGGTGGTGAGAACCACGTCGATGCCCGGGTCCCGCACCCATTCCTCGACCCGCGCCCGGATCGCCGGGACCTCGTCGGGGACGATCCCGCGGGCGGCGAGGCGATGACCGGCCGCGGTCAACCGCTCCGTGAGGAGATCGCCGGAGCGGTCGTCCTCGGCCGTCCGTGTGTCCGAGACGGTGAGCACGGCGATGGCCAGGGGAACGAAGGTGCGGGTCTTGTCGGAGGCGACCATGGGACGGTGTCCTCGAAGGAAGAAAGGCCGTGCCGGACCGGCATGACGGCCGCAATGGAATGGACCGCCGCCAGCGGATCTCCCCCGCCGGGTCGCGTTCTCAGTTCGCGGCGGCGCGGAAGGTGTCGCAGGAGCGGGTCTGGCCGCTCTTGTAGCCGGTCATGAACCACCGCATCCGCTGCGCCGACGAACCGTGCGTGAAGGAATCGGGCACGGCATAACCCTGCGACTGCTTCTGCAGCTTGTCGTCGCCGATGGCGCTGGCCGCCTGCATCGCCTCCTCGATGTCGCCGGGCTCGAGCGAATTGAAGCGGTCGTTCGAGTTCTTGGCCCAGACGCCGGCGAGGCAATCGGCCATCAGCTCGACGCGAACCGATAGCTTGTTGCTCTCGACCTGACCCGCCGCCTGCTGGCGGGACTGGACCTTGCCGAGGATTCCGAGCTCGCCCTGGATGTGGTGACCGACCTCGTGGGCGATGACGTAGGCGTAGGCGAAGTCGCCCTTCACGCCGAACTTCGTCTCCATCTCCTTGAAGAAGGTCGTGTCGAGATAGACCTTCTTGTCCAGCGGACAGTAGAACGGGCCCATCGCCGCCTTGGCCGAACCGCAGCCGCTGCGGGTGCCACCGGTGTAGAGCACCATCCCGGTCGGCCGGTATTGCTTGCCGGTCTGGTTGGGCAGGATCTCCTTCCAGACGTCCTCGGTATTGCCTAGGATGGCGGCGGCGAAGCGCCCGGCATCGTCGGCGGGCTTGGTGCCGCGCCTGGCCTGGGTCTGAGGGTCGACCTGTTCCTGACGCGGCGCGCCGCCGCCCATCATCTGCTCGGCGCCGCCGATCAGGACGGCGGGGTTGATGCCGGTGACCCAGCCGATGATGCAAAGGATGACGATGGCGCCGATGCCGAGCCCGCCGGCACCGCCGCCCGGAAAGCCGCCGCCGCCACCCTCGCCGCGGCGGTCCTCGACGTTGTCCGACGAGCGAAAATCTTCCCAGCGCATGTCGAGGCTACCACCTGTGTCCGGACGTCTGGTCGGGCCGGCGTCGCACGGAGTAATTCCCGCGCGAGCGTGACGGTTCCGTCGGCCCTCGCCCTAGCGGGCTCAGGCCTTGCCGTCGAGGGCGTTGCGCAGCAGGCGGAAGTCGCGCCACGCGAGCCGCTTCTGCAGCGGCTGGCGCAGCAGATAGGCCGGATGGAGGGTCGCCAGGGCGCGGATCTCACGCTGGCCCACCCGGTAGGGATAGAAGCGGCCACGCGCCTTGAGGATGCCGTCCTTAGTCCCCGTCAGCGCCTGCGTGGCCGGGCTGCCGAGGCAGACGATCAGGTCGGGATCGGCCAGCTCGATCTGACGCTCGATGAAGGGCCGGCAGATCGCCACCTCCTGCGGTGTCGGGTTGCGGTTCCCCGGCGGCCGCCACGGCACGATGTTGGTGACGTAGGCGCGGGTCCGATCGAGGCCGATCGCCGCCATCATCCGGTCGAGGAGCTGGCCCGAGCGGCCCATGAACGGCTTGCCGATCCGGTCCTCATCGGCGCCGGGCGCCTCGCCGACGAACATCAGCTTCGCGGCGGGGTTGCCGTCGGCGAAGACGAGGTTCTTGGCTGTGAATTTCAGCGGGCATCCGTCGAAGGTGGCGAGCAGGGCTTCAAGGTCGGCCAGCGTCGCGCAATCCTTGGCCTTCGCCCGCGCATCGCCGGCCGCCGCCTCGGGCATGGCGGATGCCGACCGGCCGAACGTCTGCTGCCGTGGCGGATCGACCGGCGTCCCCCGGTCGGGCAGCGGCTGCCTTTGCGGGGCGGGCCGCTCGACATCCCTCCGCTCGAGGCGCGGCGCGGGGATCGGATCGACTTCGGCGAAACGGTCGTGCGGACGCTCGTCGAGGGCCAGATCGACCCCCGCCTCGGTGTAGAAGTCGAGACAGGCGGTCAGGTCGCGCCGTTCGTCGTGGGCCTCGGTCATGGCATCCTATCTGGCGCCCACCGCGGCTGTGGACAACCGCCGGCCTGTGAGGCGGGCGCCGTAGACTGGTCTTTTGTACGCCACTCCTGCGACGGTTGAGAAGGCGACGACCGACTTGCCATTGCACCCTGGAATGGGTTGAGAGTGAGGGACGAAGGGCGCGGTGGCCGCAACGGTCCCGAGCGTCGCGACCAAGAGACCATTGGGCAAGGAACATCGGGAATGGCGCTGCCGGAACGCGAGGGGATGGATTTCGACGTGGTGATCGTGGGCGCGGGGCCGGCCGGGCTCGCCGCCGCCATTCGCCTCAAGCAGCTCTCCGCCGAGACCGGGAACGAGATCAGCATCGTCGTCGTCGAGAAGGGCTCGGAAGTCGGGGCGCACATCCTGTCGGGCGCCGTCGTGGATCCGCTCGGCCTCGACCGGCTGATGCCGGAGTGGCGCGACGATCCCGAGCGGCCGCTCAAGACCGCGGTCGAGCGCGACGAGTTCATGATGCTCACCAAGAACAGCGGCGTGACGATGCCGAACCTGTTCTTTCCCAAGTTCATGAGCAACCACGGCAACTTCGTCGGCTCGCTCTCCAACGTCACGAAGTACCTCGGCGCCAAGGCCGAGGCCCTCGGCGTCGAGGTCTATCCGGGCTTCCCGGCGTCAGAGGTGCTGTTCGACGACCGCGGGGCGGTGGTGGGCATCGCCACCGGCGACCTCGGCATCGGCAAGTCCGGCGAGCCGCGCGACGACTACACCCGCGGCATGGAGCTGCGCGGCAAGTACACGGTCTTCGGCGAGGGCGCGCGCGGTTCGCTCACCAAGTCGCTGATCGCCCGGTTCGACCTCGCCGCCCGGAGCGACCACCCGAAATACGGTCTGGGCGTGAAGGAGCTCTGGCAGCTCAGCCCCGACACATTCCAGCCCGGCCTCGTCCAGCACACCATGGGTTGGCCTTTGCCCAACAAGGCCGGCGGCGGCTCCTGGCTCTACCATTTCGACGACCACCTGCTCTCCGTGGGCTTCGTCACGCACCTGAACTACGAGAACCCGACCCTGTCGCCGTTCGAGGAGTTCCAGCGCTTCAAGACCCACCCGATGATCCGCGAGGTGTTCGAGGGCGCCAAGCGCATCGGCTACGGGGCCCGCGCCATCATGGAGGGCGGCTGGCAGTCGGTGCCCAAGCTCGTGTTCCCGGGCGGCTGCCTGGTGGGCGATTCCGCCGGCTTCGTGAACGTGCCCCGCATCAAGGGCTCGCACAACGCCGTGCTCTCGGGGATGCAGGCGGCGACGGCCATCGCCGCGGCGCTGGCCGCAGGCCGCCGGGGCGACGAGCTCACCGACTACGACACCGGCTGGCGCGACAGCGACATCGGCCGCGACCTGAAGCCGGTGCGCAACGTCAAGCCGCTGTGGTCGCGCTACGGCACCCTCGTCGGCGTCGGCCTCGGCGGCCTCGACATGTGGGCCAACACGATCTTCGGGGCCTCGCCCTTCGGCACCCTGGCGCACGGCAAGCCCGACCACGCCTGCACCAAGCCGATCGCCGAGGTGACGCCGATCGTCTACCCGAAGCCCGACGGCGTGCTGACCTTCGACCGCCTGTCCTCGGTCTACCTCTCGAACACCAACCACGAGGAGGACCAGCCGCCCCACCTCACCATCGGCGACATCGGCCTCCAGAAGAGTTCGGAGCACGACGTCTACGGCGGTCCCTCGGCGCGCTACTGCCCGGCCGGGGTCTACGAATGGGTGGCGGAGGCCGCGGCCTCGCAGGGCGTGCGCTACCAGATCAACGCCCAGAACTGCGTCCACTGCAAGACCTGCGACATCAAGGACCCCAACCAGAACATCAACTGGGTCACGCCCGAGGGGCCGGGCGGGCCGAACTACCCCAACATGTAATGGTGGGCGGTGGCGCCTTCTCGCGCGCCATCCTTTCGCCTCGCCGTGCTGGCGGGAAGACGGTGCCGCTCTGGCCGGAAGATGGCCTTGCGGCCCTGGCGGGAAGAGTCCAGTCTCCGCCGCCATTCCCCGCCGGTCCCTCAGGGCCGGCGCCGCTAACCGTGACCGGTGCCCATGAACGGAAGACCGATGACCGCACGCGCTGCTCGCCGGACGCTGTCCGTCCTCTCGCTCCTCGCATCGGTCGCCGTTGTCGGCGCGCCGGCCCTGGCGATGCAGCCACGGGAATCGGCGCCGATCTCGAGTTTCGAGCCGGCGGAATCCCTCGAAGGCAACTTCCTCTCGGCCTACATCGCGGGGGCCTCCCGCGACACGGCGGCAGCCGCCACCTTCTACCGCGAGGCGCTGAAGGCCGACCCGCGCAATTCCGAACTGCAGGAACGCGCCTTCATCTCGCTGCTCGCCGACGGTGCTCTGCCCGACGCCTTCCGCACGGCCGAGCGCCTGACCGCCCGCGACGGATCGAACGGGCTCGCCCAGCTCGCGCTCGGCGTACGCCAGATCAAGGCCGGCCAGTTCGCCCAGGCCCGCCAGAACTTCGCCCGCAGCGGTCGCGGTGCCGCGGCCGACCTCACCGGCACGCTCCTGTCGGCCTGGGCCTACGCCGGCGCCAACGACGGCAGGCGGGCGCTGGAGACCGTGTCCAAGCTCAAGGGCGAGCGCTACTACAACACCTTCCGCGACTACCACGCCGGCCTGATCGCCAGCGTGGTCGGCGACCAGGCCGAGGCCGAGCGCCGGCTCAAGGCCGCCTACGACGCCGACCACAACACTCTGCGGATCGTCGACGCCTACGGCCGCTTCGAAGCGCAGGCCGGCCGCACCGACCTGGCGATCCAGGCCTACACCGAGTTCGACCAGCTGATGGCCCGCCACCCCATCGTGCGCGACGCCCTCGACCGCCTCAAGGCGGGCAAGCCCCTCGGCCGCCTGATCACCAACGCGCAGGAGGGTGCCGCCGAGGTGCTCTACGGGCTCGGCTCGGCCGGCTCGACCCAGGGCGACGAACTGCCGGCGGTGGTCTACCTGCGCCTCGCCCTCTACCTCGCTCCCGATCACGCCCTGGCCCGCCTGACCCTGGCCGATCTTCTCGACCGGATGAAGCAGACCGAGCGGGCCAACGAGGCCTATGCTCAGATCCCGGCGACCTCGCCGCTGCGGCTCAATGCCGACATCCAGGTCGGCCTGAACCTCGAACAGATGGGCAAGGGCGACGAGGCCCTGGCGCATCTCGACGCGGTCATGAAGGCGCACCCCACCGATATCGACGCGGTGACCGCGCTCGGCAACGTCCAGCGGTCGCGCAAGAAGTACGCGGAGGCCGCGGCCACCTACAGCCGGGCGATCGAACTGATCGGCGACCGGCCGGCGGCGAGCTACTGGACCACCTTCTACTTCCGCGGCACCGCCTACGAGCGGGCCAAGGAATGGTCCAAGGCCGAGGCCGACCTGAAGAAGGCTTTGGAACTGGTGCCGGCCTCCCAGCCCGGCGCCCGCGCGCAGGTGCTCAACTACCTCGCCTATTCCTGGGTCGACCAGAACCTGAACATCGACGAAGCCTTCACCATGCTCAAGCAGGCGGTCGACGCCAGCCCGCGCGACGGCATGATCATCGACAGCCTCGGCTGGGCCTACTTCCGCCTCGGCCGCTGGGACGACGCGGTGCGCGAGCTGGAAAAGGCGATCGAGCTGAAGCCCGGCGACCCCACCATCAACGACCACCTCGGCGATGCCTATTGGCGGGCCGGGCGCCGGCTCGAGGGCAAGTTCCAGTGGCAGCACGCCAAGGACCTGAACCCGGAGCCGGAGGATCTCGAAAAGATCAACGCCAAGCTCAAGGATGGCCTGCCCGAACTCGACAAGCCCGCGGCGACCGCCGAGAATCCTCCGGCCGAGGCCGTGAACCCCGAGCTACCCAAGGGTGCTCCCGCTCCGAGCGAGCCTCCGGGAGCGGCCGACAAGAAGAGCGGCGGCTGAAGCTCCGCCCGGCTTGACCTCGTCGCGGGCGTCCGGCCATAGCCGGGCGCCCGGCGGCGTCGCCGTCCTCGATCCTCCGAGTGCCCGTGTCCCGTCTCGTCACCCGTGCTCCGGCGAAGGTCAATCTGACCCTCCACGTCCTCGGTCGCCGCGAGGGGGACGGATATCACGAGCTCGAGAGCCTGGTCGCCTTCACGGGGGCCGGCGATACGCTGAGCCTCGATCCCGGCCCGGAGCTCGCGCTGACCGTCTCCGGCCCGACCGCGGGGCCCGCGGGGCCCCTCGACGACAACCTGGTGATCCGGGCGGCCCGTCATCTCGCCGAGGCCGTTCCGGGCTTGCGCTGGGGGGCGTTCTACCTCGTGAAGCGGCTGCCGGTCGCCGCCGGCATCGGCGGCGGCTCCTCCGACGCCGCCGCCGCGTTGCGGCTGCTCGCCGGCCTCAACGATCTGGCCCTGACCGACCCCGCCGTGCGGCTGGCCGCCGGACGGACCGGTGCCGACGTTCCCGTGTGCCTCGAGCCGACGGCCCGGATGATGCGCGGGGCCGGCGAGACCGTGAGCGACGCCCTCCGCCTGGCCCCCCTCCCCGCGGTCCTCATCAATCCCGGCGTCCCGGTGGCGACGGCCCCGGTGTTCCGTGCCCTTGGCCTCACGGTCGGGGCCCGCAACGAGGGTGCGCCTCACCCCGTCCTCGTCGCTGATGCAGGCGTGGATGCGACCCTCGCCGTCCTCGCACCGGCCCGCAACGACCTGGAGGCGCCCGCCCTCACCGTGGCCCCGGTCATCGGCGACGCGCTCCGCGCCCTGCGCGACGAGCCCGGCTGCCGGCTCGCGCGCATGTCGGGTTCGGGCGCGACGGTCTTCGGCGTGTTCGCCGATCGCCGTGCAGCGGTTCGCGCCGCCGCGCGGATACGCTCGCGGCAGCCGGAATGGTGGATCATATCGGCGTTACTGCGTTGACGGCGGTCGGATCCTTCGCGTCCTCCCGACTATCGCTCCATCGAGACTGATATCCGTCGCCGCCGGACTGTACGACGTGCCTCCGGCATTCGATGAAGGAAGGGCCGGCCCTCGTTTACGCTCGCGAAAGAGTCCGCTGCCTAAGACTGGGGCAACAGGAGCGACGAATGAGCGACGATCGATCTGCCTCGTGGGCCGAGGGGGAAGCGCGGGAGCTCCTGTCGCTGATGATGATCGGCGTCTGTGTCTGGATCGTCGGTACGCAGCTCGGGGTCTTCAAGATCCTGCTCGAATTCACGGCGCTGCACGGGCTCGAACATCTCCTGATGCTCGCCATCTGCATGTCCCTCGGGATCGGGGTGGCAGCCGTGCGCAAGTCGTTCAAGCTGCGTCGCGTGATGGAGGCGCGCGACGGCGCCCAGGCGCAGGCGGAGTCGGTGGCCCGCCACGACGTCCTCACCGGACTGGCCAACCGCCGTCTCTTCAAGGAGACCCTTGATGCCCGCCTCGCCTCCGCAGAGGGCATTCCGAGCATCGCCGTCATCCAGATCGACCTCGATCGCTTCAAGCCCGTCAACGACGTCCATGGCCATGCCGCCGGCGACGCCGTGCTCTGCGCCGTGGCCGACCGGCTGCGCGGGCTCCTGCCCCCCGGCAACACCGCGGCGCGGCTCGGTGGGGACGAGTTCGCGCTGCTGTTCGACTACGGCGCCGACACCGAATCGGTGAGCCGGCTCGCCCAGCAGATCATCACCAGCCTTTCGCAGCCGATCCCGTGGGGCGCAGGCCGCCTGGAGATCGGCGCCACCATCGGCATCGCCCTGGCGAGCGTCGAGACCGTCACGTCGGAGACCCTGCTGCATGCGGCCGACGTCGCCATGTACCAGGGCAAGCGCGACGGGCGCAGCACCTACCGGTTCTTCCAGCTCGAGATGGGGCACGCCCTCAAGATCCGCGCGCTTCTCGAACAGGACCTGCGCGCCGGCATCGCCCGCGGCGAGATCGAGCCCTTCTACCAGCCGGTGGTGGCGCTGCCGGGCCGCGAGCTGATCGGCTTCGAGGTCCTGGCTCGCTGGCGTCATCCCGAGCACGGCCTGATGAACCCGAGCGACTTCATCACGCTCGCCGAAGAGACCGGCATGATCGCCGACCTGTGCTGGTCGCTGATGCGCCAGGCCTGTCGCGATGCCCGCTCGTGGCCGCAGCACCTCCAGCTCGCCATCAACATCTCGCCGCTGCAGTTGCAGGACAAGCAGATGCCCGAGCGCGTGCTGGCGATCCTGACCGAGACCGGCTTCGCCCCCAGCCGCCTGGAGATCGAGATCACCGAGACGGCCCTCGTCAACGATCTGGAAGCCGCCCGCGTCGCCCTCAAGTCGCTGCAGAACCTCGGCGTGCGCATCGCGCTCGACGATTTCGGAACCGGTTATTCGAGCCTCTATCACCTGCGCGAGCTGCAGTTCGACAAGCTCAAGATCGACCGCAGCTACGTCGCCTCGATCCCGCTGGGTTCGGAACGAGCCAAGCTCGTCGATGCGATCATCGCGCTGGGCTCGAGCCTCGGCCTCCTGACCACGGCCGAGGGGATCGAGACGGCGTCGAGCGTCGACTGGCTCGCAGACCAGGGCTGCACCTACGGCCAGGGCTTCCTGTTCGGAGCGCCCATGGGCAAGTCCGCCACCGATGTCCTCCTGGCCGAATGGTCGGACGAGAGCGGCAAGGTCGTGCTTGACGGGGCGGCCGAGGCCCAGCGTCAGTTGAAGGCCGGCGCGCTAAGGGCGTCCGCCGCCTGACCGGGAAGTCCGGCGCGGGCGGGCCTGCGCAGTCGTGCGATGCCGCCGGCCGCCCGGCTCAGTGCGCCCGCGCGATGCAGAAATCCACGACCTGGAGGAGCGCCGCCTTCATCGGGCCGTTCGGGAACAATGCGAGGGCATCGCGGGCCATGGCGCCGTAGTGGCGGGCGCGCTCGATGGTGTCGTCCAGCGCCCGATGCCGATGCAGGATCGCCAAGGCGGTATCGAGGTCGCCCTCCGCCAGCGCCCCCTGCTCCAGGGTCCGGCGCCAGAACGCCCGCTCCTCGTCGCTGCCGCGCCGGAACGCGAGCACGACCGGCAGGGTGATCTTGCCCTCTCGAAAATCGTCGCCGACGTTCTTGCCCAACGAGGCGCTGGTGCCGCCGTAATCGAGGGCGTCGTCCACGAGCTGGAACGCGATGCCCAGGTTCATCCCGTAGGACCGGCAGGCGGCCTGCTCGGCCCGGGGGCGGTCGGCCAGCACCGGTCCGACTTCGCAGGCGGCGGCGAACAGCTCGGCCGTCTTGGCGCGGATGACGGCGAGGTACTCGTCTTCGCTGGTCTCGGTGTTCTTGGCGGCGGTGAGCTGCATCACCTCGCCCTCGGCGATCACCGTGGCGGCGGCAGAGAGGATATCCAGCGCTCGTAAGCTCCCGACCTCCACCATCATGCGAAAGGCCTGGCCGAGCAGGAAGTCGCCGACCAGCACGCTGGCCTCGTTGCCCCACTTGATCCGCGCCGCCACCCGGCCACGGCGCATGTCGCTCTCGTCGACCACGTCGTCGTGCAGGAGGGTGGCCGTGTGCATGAACTCGACGCTGGCCGCGAGCTTGACCGCGCCCTCGCCGTGGCCGTAGCCGCACAGGTCGGCGGTCGCCAGGGTGAGGATCGGCCGCAGGCGCTTGCCGCCCGACGCGATCAGGTGGTTGGCCACCTCCGGGATCATCGCCACGTCGGAGCCGGTGCGGGACAGGATCGTCGCGTTGACGCGCTCCATGCCCTTGGCCACCAGGGCGACGAGATCGTTCAGGCTCGCTTCCGGATCGGAACGGGCCTCATCGAAGGGAACCACGACACCCAATGGGCCAAGCCTCCATGCTGAGCGGTCGGCGGCGGAGCCCGCGCTCCAACCGTCAGGCTCCCATGGCACGCGGTCCCCGCGCTCGCAACACGCAGCATGCCGCAAGGAAAAAGGCTAAGCTTTTCCCGTGTCGCGGCCCGCGCCAGCCGAGTCGACACGACCGCCGGGGGAGCTTGAGCATGACGGAACTGATCCGCACCAACGACATCGTCCTGATCGGTTTCGCCCAATCCCTCCTCGACGGCGCCGAGATCCCGGTCCTGGTGGCCGACACCCACATGAGCCTGATGGAAGGGTCGATCGGCGCGTTCTCACGGCGCCTGCTCGTGCCCGACGACCTTGCCCTCCAGGCCCGGCGCCTCCTCACGGACGCCGGCCTCGCCCACGAGTTGCGCGCACCGTGACAATGGCGGACCCCGACGCCTGGCTCGGTGGACGCCTGCATCTGCACCAGCCGCCGCCGGGCGCGCATCGGGCCGGAACCGATGCGGTCCTCCTGGCGCATCTCGTGGCGCCGGAGCCGGGCAGCACCGTCTGCGATCTCGGCGCGGGCGCCGGTGCGGTGGGGCTGGCGGTCGCCGCGCTCAATCCCGCGTGCCGGGTCGTCCTGGTGGAACGCGAAGCCACCCTCGTCGAACTGGCCCGCGCCAATGTTGCGTTGAACGGGCTCGGCGACCGCGCCTCCGTCATCGAGGCCGATATCCTGGCCGCCGCGACCGCGCGCCATGCCGCCGGCCTCCTGCCGGGACTGGCCGACCTCGTCGTGACGAACCCGCCCTATTTCGACGAATCGCGGCATCGCCCGTCGCCGGTCGCGGGCAAGCGCGATGCCCACAGCTTCGGCGCCGGTGACCTCGATGGCTGGCTGCGCACCTGCACCGATGTGCTCGGGCCCAAGGGCCGGCTCGGCCTGATCCATCGGGCCGATGCCCTGGAGCATTGCCTGGAGGCCTTGCGCGCCCGCTTCGGCGGTCTCGCCATCCGCCCGGTCCATGCCCGTGCCGACCGGCCCGCGATCCGCATCCTGGTGACGGCGACCAAGGCCAGCCGTGCTCCCACCAGCCTGCTGCCGCCCCTGGTGCTGCAGCAGGCGGACGGCCGCTTCACCCCCGAGGCGCAAGCCCTCCACCGCGGCGCGGGTCTTCCCACGACCTGAGTCTGCGGCGACGCGGGGGCACCCGCGGTCGTCGCCCGCCGTGGTAAGCCGCATCCCGACTCAAGCCCTCGGGAATTCGCGACCATGCCGATCACCCTGCCCACCTGGCTTCGCTCGATGCTTCCGGGCCGCTGGCGCAAGACCGTGCCGCGGGTGGCGGTGATCCGCCTCAGCGGCGCGATCGGCGCGGTCTCCCCGTTCCGCGCCGGGTTGTCGATCGCCGGCGTCGCCGCGAGCCTGGAGCGCGGGTTCTCCCTCAAGGGGATCACGGCGGTGGCCCTCGTCATCAATTCGCCCGGCGGGTCGGCCGCGCAGTCGCATCTCATCCATCGGCGGATCCGGGCACTGGCGGGTGAGAAGACACTGCCGGTCTTCGCGTTCGTCGAGGATGTCGCGGCCTCGGGCGGCTACATGATCGCCTGCGCCGCCGACGAGATCGTGGCCGATCCGGCCTCTCTGGTGGGCTCCATCGGCGTCGTGTCGGCGGGGTTCGGTTTCGACAGGCTCATCGAGCGTCTGGGTGTCGAGCGTCGCATCCACACCCAGGGCGAGGCCAAGGCCATGCTCGATCCGTTCCGGCCGGAAGACCCGGCCGACGTCGCCCGCCTGCTCGCCATCCAGGCCGACGTGCAGGAGCTCTTCACCGCCCTGGTCCGCGAGCGCCGCCCGAAGCTGACGGCCGACCGCAACCTCTTCACCGGTGCGGTGTGGACCGGGCGTCAGGCACTCGAGCTCGGTCTTGTCGACGGCCTCGGCGACGTGCGCTCGACCCTGAGGGAGCGGTACGGCAAGGTGGTGGAACTCGTCCTCGTGGCGGACCGCCGGGGTTCGCTGATCGCGCGGCTCCTGCGGCGGGCCGGACCCGGCGGAACGTCTTTCGCACGAATGCCGAACCTGGCCGAGGACGCGATCGCCGCCCTCGACGAGAGGGCGGCCTGGGCGCGATTCGGGTTGTGAGGCCGGCTCAGCGGGCGGCGGTGCAGCCCGCCTGGGCGTAGCCAGCATAGACGACGCGGACCTTGCGCTGGCAGGTCTCGGCGACAACGGGCGCGGCCACCGGCGCGACCTCGATCGCAGTCACCACCGCGGGCATCACCACGGCATCCGTGCTCTCAGGGGTTGCGAAGGCGTTGGAGGCGCTGATCACCAGAGGTGTCGCGACCAGCGAGGCGGCGAGGACGGCGGCGAAGACAGTGAACGACTGGCGCATGATCCGGCATTCCGATTTACGGGACCATCCGAAGACGATCCGCGACCCCTTGATTGCTGCATAAACTTGGCTGCAGGCGGGACAGTTCCGGGCCTAAATCGAATCGTGGCGGAATTGCGTGCCCGGGCACACACCACCGTGCACAGCGGTGCCGTTGACACGGGGGGCGACCCCCTTAAACGCTGCCCGCCAGTCAACCGCACCGGACGCCATTCCATGTCGAGCGCCGTCGATCCCGCGCCCAAACTCTCGTCTGACGAGATCTCGTCCCACAAGACCTCGTTCCAGGGGCTGATCCTCACGCTCCAGAACTTCTGGGCCGCCCAGGGGTGCGTGATCCTGCAGCCCTACGACATGGAGGTCGGCGCGGGCACCTTCCATCCGGCCACCACGCTCAGGGCGCTCGGCCCCAAGCCCTGGAAGGCCGCCTACGTGCAGCCCTCCCGCCGCCCGAAGGACGGGCGCTACGGCGAGAATCCCAACCGGCTGCAGCACTACTACCAGTTCCAGGTCATCCTGAAGCCGAACCCGCCCAACCTGCAGGAGCTCTACCTCGCCTCCCTCGACGCCATCGGCGTCGACCTGAAGCTCCACGACATCCGTTTCGTCGAGGACGACTGGGAAAGCCCGACGCTGGGCGCCTGGGGTCTCGGCTGGGAATGCTGGTGCGACGGGATGGAGGTCAGCCAGTTCACCTACTTCCAGCAGGTGGCCGGTTTCGAATGCGCACCGGTGGCGGGCGAACTCACCTATGGTCTCGAACGCCTCGCCATGTACGTCCAGGGCGTCGAGAACGTCTACGACCTCAACTTCAACGGCGGCTCTGGCGAGGACCGCGTCAGCTACGGCGACGTCTTCCTGCAGGCGGAACAGGAATACTCCCGCCACAACTTCGAGGCCGCCGACACGGCGATGCTGTTCCGGCAGTTCACCGACGCGGAGAAGGCCTGCCGCAGCTATCTCGACGCCGGCGCCCCGGCCACGCAGACCGAGCGCCACCGCATGGCCCAGCCGGCCTACGACCAGTGCATCAAGGCGAGCCACGTCTTCAACCTGCTCGACGCCCGCGGCGTGATCTCGGTGACCGAGCGCCAGAGCTACATCCTCAGGGTGCGGGAACTGGCGAAGGCGTGCGGGGCGGCGTGGCTGAGGACCGCGGGTGGTGGTGCGCCCTAGCCATCCGACCACGAGCGCCGGTCCCGCGGATCATCGTCGGCACCGTCATCACCTTGGCGGGGCCGACGAAGCCCCGACATCGTCGTCGGTTCGGGGGCGTCATCAATGAGGCGCAGCCAAGTCGGCAAAAACCCCAAGATCGACGACCGTTTCCAAACCTGCGTGACTCGGCCCACCGACGGACAACGACGTGATCAAGCGGGAGCGGACATCATGCGCCTCACACTCGCCCTCCTCGTCACCCTCGCCGCGGCACCGGCCATCGCGCAGTCAGCCACCGATCCGGTCGAGACGGTGCGCGCCCTCTACGCCGCGGACGACGTCAACGAATGGCGGTTTCTCGCCAAGGGCCTGCGCACCCTGTTCGAGAAGGATGCGACGGAGTCGAAGGGCGAGGTCGGGCGGCTCGGGTTCGCCTATCACGTCAACGGTCAGGATACGCAGTCCGGCTGGCGCAAGACCCTGGTGCTCAAGACCCTGTCGGCGAACGAGACCAAGGCCGAGGTCCAGGCACGCTTCAAGAACTTTTCGAATCAGGACCTTCGCTACGATCTCGTCAAGGAGAACGGGCTCTGGCTCGTCACCGACGTGCGGGCGCTGACGAAGGAGCGCTGGCGGCTCGAGGCGATCATGTCGGCGCCGCTGCCCTGAGGCGGCCGCCCGCTTCTCGACACGCCCGAGCGGGCTCTCTACACGGGCACGTCATCGCCCGGCCACGGCCGGCCCGTCATTCCGCAGCCCCCGCCTGCCTGAGGGTCGGGGGCCGAGGCACCAGCCGCCGATCATGCCCGACCTCCTCCTCGAACTGCGCTCCGAAGAGATTCCCGCCCGCATGCAGCGGCGGGCGGCCGACGACCTGAAGAAGCTCGTCACCGACGCCTTGGTCGAGCGCGGCTTTCTCTATGAAGGCGCCAAGGCCTTCGCGACCCCGCGTCGCCTCGCGTTGCACGTCGCCGGCCTGCCCGCTCGCGGCAAGGATGTGCGCGAGGAGCGCAAAGGCCCCCGCGTCGGTGCGCCCGAGGGTGCCGTCCAGGGTTTCTTGAAGAGCGCGGGGCTCGCCAGCATCGACGAGGCGACCGTCGTCACCGACCCGAAGAAGGGCGAGTTCTACGTCGCCGTGATCGAGCGGCCCGGCCGCGACACCCTCGACGTCCTGGCCGAGATCCTGCCGCAAGTCGTCAAAAGCTTTCCCTGGCCGAAGTCGATGCGCTGGGGCGCCGCCTCGGCGCAGCCCGGGGCGTTGCGCTGGGTGCGTCCGCTGCAGTCGATCGTGGCCACCTTCGGCCCGGAGACCGAGACGCCGGAGGTGGTGCCTTTCGCCGTCGACGGGATCGTGGCCGGCACCACCACCTGTGGTCACCGCTTCCTGTCGCCGGGTCCGATCGAGGTGCGCCGCTTCGACGACTACGTCCAGGCGCTGGAACGTGCCCACGTCGTCCTCGATACCGAGCGGCGCAAGGACATCATCCTCCACGACGCGCGCGACCTCGCCTTCGCCCGCGGCCTCGAACTCGTGGAGGACGACGGCCTGCTCGAAGAGGTCGCCGGGCTGGTCGAATGGCCCGTGGTCCTGCTCGGCACCTTCGACGAGGCCTTCCTGGAGATCCCGGCCGAGGCGGTGCGGGCGACGATCCGCGCCAACCAGAAGTGCTTCGTGCTGCGCAAGGGCGGCAGCGACGCCCTCGCCCCGGCCTTCATCCTCACTTCGAACCTCGTTGCCAGCGACGGCGGCCTCGCCATCACCGCCGGCAACGAGCGCGTGGTGCGGGCCCGCCTCTCGGATGCGCGCTTCTTCTTCGAGACCGACAAGGCGGTCAGGCTCGAGGACCGGCTGCCGAAACTCGACACCATCGTGTTTCACGAGAAACTCGGGACGCAGGGCGAACGGGTGCAGCGCATCGCGGCGCTGGCGCGCGAACTGGCACCGCTCGTCGGCGCCGACCCTGACCTCGCCGAGCGCGCGGCACGGCTCGCCAAGGCCGACCTCGTCACCGAGATGGTCGGCGAGTTCCCAGAATTGCAGGGCTTGATGGGGCGCAAGTATGCGGCTCTGCAGGGTGAGCCTGCCAGCGTCGCGGCGGCGATCGAGGAGCATTACAAGCCGGTTGGTCCGAGCGACCGGGTGCCGACCGATCCGGTCTCGGTGGCCGTGGCGCTGGCGGACAAGCTCGACACGCTGGTCGGATTTTGGGCGTTCGACGAGAAGCCGACGGGGAGTAAGGACCCTTATGCGTTGCGGCGGGCGGCGCTTGGCGTCATTCGGTTGATCCTTGATGGCTCCTTTCGCTTACACTTCCTTACCATCATTCAGCATCAGGTATTGTTCGTTCAGGGTTTGGCCGATCTGCCGGGCAAGTATGATGAAAAGAGACGCGGCGATGGACACACGACGCGACAGGTGAAATTGGAAGTTTGCGAGCAGATCGCGGACAGCCTGCTGATCTTCTTCGCCGACCGCCTCAAAGTCTACCTCCGCGACCAGGGAGCGCGGCACGACCTGATCGACGCCGTCTTCGCCCTGCCCGGCCAGGACGACCTCCTCATGGTCGTCCGTCGCGTCGAGGCGTTGGGACGATTCCTCGACAGCGACGACGGCCGGAACCTGCTCGCCGGCTACAAGCGCGCGGCCAACATCCTGCGAATCGAGGAAAAGAAGGACGGCCGCGCCTACGAGGGCGCCCCCGATGCGGCCCTCGCGGCGGCCGGCGAGCCCGAGGAGCGGGCCCTCTCCGAGGCGCTGGTGGTGGCGCGCGAGGCCGCCTCGACCGCCGTGGCGGCGGAGGACTTTGCCGGTGCGATGCGGGCGCTCTCGACCCTGCGGGCGCCGGTGGACGCCTTCTTCGAAAAGGTCACCGTCAACGCCGCCGAGCCGCGGTTGCGCGAAAACCGTCTCGCCCTCCTCAATGCCCTGCGTGCGGCGACGCAAGAAGTGGCGGATTTCTCCAGGATCGAGGGCTGACCGCAACCGCGTCACCGGGCCATTGCGGAACGGAGGATGGCTCTTGCACGATCCTCCCGTCTCGGCCGGGTGAATTCGGCATCACCCAAGCGGAACGGTTGGCCCATCGGCGTCGTTAGGCCGCGTATTCCCGATGGAGAGACGCATGCGTTATTCGATTGTCGCCGCCACCCTTCTGGCCATGGCCGGTGCTTCCGCGGCCCAGGCCCAGACCACCATCATCGAGCGCGACGCCCCCGACCGGGTGATCGTCGACCGTCCCGCCTCCGAGACCCGTACCATCGAGCGCCGCGAGAGCGCCGACGGTTGCCGCTCCAAGACGGTGACGAAGGAGAACGAGGACGGCGACCGCAAGACGGTCACCAAGGAAAGCTGCGACTGATCTCGAACGGATCCTCGGCGGTGCTCCCTCTCCCCACCCGGGGGGAGGGTTTTTACAGCGCCTTTTCGTAGCGCCAGGCCTCCATGCCGTCCTCGTAATAGTCGGGGATGACCGCAAAGCGCGTATAGCCGTGCCGCTCGTAGAGCCGGATGCCGGCGCCGTTGTCGGCGCGGACCTCGAGCCGCAGGACCGAGCAGCCGTGTGAGTGCGCATCCTCCTCCGCGGCGTCGAGCATGATGCTGCCGAGGCCCGATCCCGTCCGAGTCGGCGAGACGGCGATCGACGAGAGCCGCGAACTGCGCGTGCCGCGTCGCCGTTCCAGGGTCGCCGCGGCCACGAGGACATCCGCGCCGTTCTCCTCCCCCATCACCGCCACCAGCACCGTCATGCTCGCCGACCGGATCGCGTGCCGGATCGCCCGACGTTCGGCCTGATCGCTGGCGAAGGCCGCGTATTCGAGCGCCACCAGCGCGTCGAGATCGTCCGGCGTCGCCGTCCGGATCGTCGGTCGCGGGGCAGCCGTTTGCCTCGTGGCGGCGGAGCGGGTGGGCACGGTGATGGTCCTGTCGATGGTCGAGGGCGGCTTGGAAGACGCGTGCGGCGGCGAGGTGCCGGCTTGATGGCCGGTTCGCCGGCGATTGGGAAGGGCCTGCGGCGAGAGCCTGCACGACAGCCGCGGCGTCCGTGCAACAGCCTGCCTCCCAAGGCCTGTTTTTAATGGTGAGCCGGCTGTTTGTGCTTGTGGCGCCGCCCCCCCGCCCGTATATCGCCCTTGCCCAATTTCGCACGTGCCTGTGGCCGCGTGTCGGTTGGTGGGCATCCGGCCAACTGCCGGACAGCCGCCAGGGGTCTTAAAGGATCGATGGTCGACAGGGTGGATCCCCTCCGGCCGGCATCCAGGTGGCGACACCGGACCCCGACAACAACCGGCAGCCGGAGGCGAAACCGGCGAACCCCGCTCTCCACGGGGGACGCAGCTTAAAGCAACGACGAACGGGCTTTTTTGGTCTCGTCGGCCCTCCAAAGGCCGGCACCGAAGAGGCTTGTTTCTCTTTGCCCGGCGTGCGGTGGGGACATTCCCCTACCAATCCACGGCAGCTTCCGGGTGCGCATGCGCCCGCGCCGAACGCGTGTCTCCACAGCACGTGTGCGCCGCGACGCATCGCCCCCAGACGCCGGACGGCTCGTCGCCGTCCCGATTTCGACAGCGCGCCCCGCGTTCGGGCGCTTGCGAACCTGTGGGTTGGAAACATCATGACCGATCGCATCCGCGACTTCCTGCGCGCTCGCCGCGACATGGGCCAGGACGAGGGCCCGGTGATGGTGCTCGACCTCGATGTCGTGCGCGACAACTACACCGCCTTTGCCCGCGCGCTGCCCGACACCCGCGTGTTCTACGCGGTGAAGGCGAACCCGGCCCCGGAAGTGTTGCGCCTGCTCGCCGAGATGGGCTCGTGCTTCGACACGGCCTCCGTGGTCGAGGTGGAGATGGCGCTGGCATCAGGCGCCACCGCCGACCGGATCTCGTTCGGCAACACCATCAAGAAGGAGCGCTGCATCGGCCGGGCGCTCAAGCTCGGCGTGCGCCTGTTCGCGGTGGATTGCCAGGCCGAGGTCGAGAAGATCGCCCGCGCGGCGGAGGCCGCCGGCATCGGGGGCGGCGAGGTCCAGGTGTTCTGCCGCATCCTGTGCGACGGCGCCGGCGCCGAATGGCCGCTCTCGCGCAAGTTCGGCTGCGTGCCGGAGATGGCCGTGGACGTGCTCGAGCACGCCTGTCGCCAGGGGCTGAACGCCTACGGCGTCTCGTTCCACGTCGGCTCGCAGCAGGCCAACACCGGCGCCTGGGACGGGGCGCTCGCCTCCGCCGCCGCCATTTTCCGCGAGTGTGCGGACCGGGGCATCGCGCTGTCCATGGTCAACCTCGGCGGCGGCTTTCCCACGCAGTACCTCAAGGCGGTGCCGGGCGTGGAGAGCTATGGCGACGCGATCTTCCGCGCGCTCACCAAGCACTTCGGCAACCAGCTGCCAGAGACCATCATCGAGCCGGGCCGCGGCATGGTCGGCAACGCCGGCATGATCGAGGCCGAGGTGGTGCTGGTGTCCAAGAAGTCCGATGCCGAGGACGAGATCCGCTGGGTCTACCTCGACATCGGCAAGTTCGGGGGGCTCGCCGAGACCATGGACGAGTCGATCCGCTACCGCGTCACCACCGACCACGACGAGGACCGGATGTCCCCGTGCGTCTTGGCCGGACCGACCTGCGATTCGGCGGACGTGCTCTACGAGAAGGTGCCCTATCCGCTGCCGGTCTCGCTTTCGATCGGCGACAAGGTGCTGATCGAGGGAGCCGGGGCCTACACCACCACCTACGCGGCGGTGGCGTTCAACGGCTTCCCGCCCCTGCAGCAGTACGTGATCTGACGCGACGCATCCCGCGGGGCCGGTCCCCGCGGGATCGGCCGATCCGACGCCGATCGCCCCGGAACGGGGCTTCGGTGCGGTGTGTTTCGTCTCCCGCCAGACCATGGGAAGGCTCCAAGGCCGTGATCGAGATCCGTCAGGAACAGGATGGCGACGTCGTTGCGCGCGAGCGGCTGCTCGACGCCTGCTTCGGCACGGCGCGCCTGGCCAAGACCAGCGAGCGCCTGCGCGAGGGCCGGTTGCCGGCACGGGGACTCGCGTTCTCGGCCGAGCGTCAGGGCCGCATCGTCGGGACCGTGCGGCTCTGGCACGTGGAGGCCGGTCTCGGCCGGCCCGCGCTGCTGCTCGGCCCGCTGGCGGTCGATCCGGCCCTGCACGGGGCCGGGCTCGGCACGACGCTGATGTGGACCGCCCTGGCGCGGGCCGAGGCCCTCGGCCACGGCGGGGTTCTGCTGGTGGGCGACGCGCCCTACTACGCCCGCTTCGGCTTTTCCGGGCTGCTCACGGCGGGTTTGTCCATGCCGGGCCCGTTCGAGCGGTCGCGGTTCCTCGGGCTGAACCTGCGCCGTGGTGCCCTCGACGGTGCGTCCGGAACGCTGCGCGCCACCGGCGCCTGGGATCTCGCGATCGAAGCGCAGGTGGCGCGACGAGCGGCCTGAGGAATGAGGCCTCTCGTCGACCGACGCGACGGCGGCACAGCTTGATCGACCGGCGGGTTTGGACCAACGCTGGCGCGCATGGGCAGCACAGATCGTCCCGCAGCGATGGGTGGTGACGGGCGCCGGTCCGCGTCCAGCGCCCTGACGCCCCTCGATGCCGCGTGCCGGCGGCTTCTGGCCGGCGTGGCCCACGTGATGCCCCTGCGTCGCGATCTCGCCGCAGCCATCGGGGTGCGGATGGCGGCGGACGTCTTGGTGCCGGCCGGTTGTCCGGCCGTGCCGCTCGCGCTCCGCGACGGCTGGGCGGTGGCCGCCGAGGCGGTGGCGGGGGCCGGTCCCTATTCGCCGGTCCTGCTCGTGCGGCGCCCCGAATGGGTCGAGGCCGGAAATCGCCTCCCCGTCGGCGCCGATACGGTCCTCGACCCGGAGGCGGTACCGGACACCCCCGATCCGATGGGCCGGATCGCCGTCGTCGCCGATGCCGCCGGGACCGACGGCACCCGGCAGGCCGGCGGCGACCTCGGCGGCGGCGACGTCCTGGTGGCGGCGGGAACGCGGCTCACGCCCCTGCAGAGTATGGCTCTCGTCGCCTGCGGGATCGCGGCGGTCGAGGTCCGAAGCCCGGCCGTCGCGTTGATCGCCACCGGCGCGCATGCCGCACCCGTCTGCCGGGGGCTCGCCGGCCTGATCGCGGCTGACGGTGCCCGCGTCGTCGCCGTCCTCGACGCGCCAGACGAGGCGCAGGCCATCGCCGACGCCATCCTCGCGGCATCGGCGGATGCCGTCCTCGTCGTCGGCGGCACCGGGTTCGGGCGTACCGACCGGAGTGCGGCCGGTCTCGCCGCCGCCGGCACCGTCGCCGTCCACGGCATTGCCTTGCGTCCGGGCGAAAGCGCGGGCTTCGGGAGCGCGACGGGCCGTCCGGTCGTGCTGATCCCCGGCCGGCCCGAGGCGGCGCTCGCCGCCTACCTCGCCCTCGTGCGTCCGCTCCTCGACACCCTGTCGGGGGCTGTCGCCGCCGATCGCCCGACCGCGCCGCTCACCCGCAAGGTCGTCTCGGCCCCCGGGGTGAGCGATATCGTGTTCGTACGCCGCGAGGCGGGCGGGCTCGTGCCGCTGGGCGGGGCCGAGATTCCCCTGCATCGCCTGTGCCTCGCCGACGCCGCGGTTCTGGTGCCGCCCGAGCGGGAGGGCTATGGCGAAGGGACGACGGTCCCGTTCATCCCCCTGTGACGATGCCCCCTCCCCCGGACCCGGCCGACGCCTTCGCCGCGCGCCTCGCGGCGGCGTCCCGCCAGGAGCAGTTCCTGAACGTGCTCTCGCGCGATGCGGCGCTGGCGCTGTTTCGCGCCGAGATCCCGCACGTCCCCCTCGGCGACGAGACGGTTTTGCTGGCCGCCGCATTGGGACGGGTGCTGGCGCAGGACGTCGCCTCGCCCATCGACGTACCGCCTTTCGACCGGGCTCTGGTGGACGGATTCGCGGTACGGGCCGCCGATACGCGCGGGGCGGGCGAGGCCGCACCGCGGCGCCTCGTCCTCAACCGCGAGATCCTGAGTTGCGGCATCGCCCCGGCGGAAGCGGTGACCGCGGGCACGGCCACCCCCATCGCCACCGGCGGCATGCTGCCGCGCGGGGCCGACGCCGTGGTGATGATCGAGGCCACCGAATTCCGCGACGACGACGGCGGAATGGCCGTCGACCTTTCCAGGGCGGCCGCGCCGGGCCAGTTCGTCGGCTATGCCGGGACCGACATGGCCCGCGGCGAGACCGTGCTGCGGGCGCGCACCCTCCTCACCGCCCGCGAGATCGGCATGCTCGCCGCCTGCGGCCTTTCAGCGGTGACGGTGGTGCGCCGTCCCCGCGTCGGCGTGATCTCGACGGGCGACGAACTGGTCGCCCCCGGCACCGCCCTCCCGGCGGCCGGCATCTACGATTCCAACGGTGCCATCGTCGCGGCGAGCGTCGCCGAGAACGGCGGCGAGGCGGTCTCCTTCGGGATCGTGCCCGACGACGGCGATGCCCTCGAGGCGAAGATCCGCGCCGCCCTGGCCGCCTGCGACCTCGTCGTCCTGTCGGGCGGGACCTCGAAGGGAGCGGGGGATGTCTCGCACCGCATCCTGTCGCGGCTCGGGCCGCCCGGCATCCTCGTGCACGGCGTGGCGCTCAAGCCCGGCAAGCCGCTGTGCCTCGCCAAGGCCGAAGGCAAGGCCATCGTGGTGCTGCCGGGCTTTCCGACCTCGGCCATGTTCACCTTCCACGATGTCGTCGTCCCCCTGATCCGCGCCCTTGCCGGCCTCCCCCCGCGGGAGGAGGCCGGCGTCGAGGCCGTCCTGCCGCAGCGCCTGTCGTCCGAGTTCGGGCGGATGGAGTTCGTCATGGCGGCCCTGGTCCGAGGGCCGGACGGCGCGGTGGCGGTGCCGCTGCCCAAGGGCTCGGGCTCGGTCACCGCCTTCTCCCAGGCCGACGGCTTTTTCGCCGTCCCGGCCGAGCGGTCCGGGCTGGAGGCCGGCGAGCGCGTGAGCCTGACCCGCCTCGGCGCGGGGGCGCGGACGCCCGATCTCACCATCGCCGGCAGCCATTGCCTCGGCCTCGACCGCGTGGTCGGGCGCCTGGCCGAACGGGGGGTCCGCGCGCGCACGATCTGGGTGGGCTCCTCGGGCGGGCTGGCCGCTCTGGAGCGTGGCGAATGCGATCTGGCCGCCCTGCACCTGTTCGATCCGCTCAGCGGCCGCTACAACGCGCCGTTCCTGCGCCCCGGCCTCGCCCTGGTGGCGGGCTGGCGCCGCCTCCAGGGCGTGGTGTTCCGGCCGGACGATCCGCGCTTTGCCGGCCGCGACGCCGAGACGGCCATTGCCGGCCTTCGCGACGATCCCGACGTGGTGATGGTCAACCGCAACACCGGCTCGGGCACCCGCCTCCTCGTCGACGGCCTCCTGGCAGGGGCGCGGCCGGCGGGCTTCTGGAACCAGCCGCGCTCCCACAACGCGGTGGCCGCGGCGGTGGCGCAGGGGCGGGCCGACTGGGGCGTCGCCATCGCGACGGTCGCCACGCTCTACGGCCTCGGCTTCCTGCCGCTGAGGGAAGAGCATTACGACTTCGCCCATGCCGGCGACGCCGTCGTCTCGCCGGCCTTGGCGGCGTTACTCGATGTCCTGGCCGAGGCCGCGACCGGTGACGACCTGACGGCCCTCGGCCTGTCGCGAGACGAGGGGCGCTGATGGCCGCCATGAGGGTCATCGGCCTCGCGGGCTGGAGCGGGGCCGGGAAGACGACGCTCCTGACGCGCCTGATCCCCGTGCTGTGCCAGCGCGGGCTTCGCGTGGCGACGGTCAAGCACGCCCACCACGCCTTCGACGTCGACCGGCCCGGCAAGGATTCGCACCGCCACCGCGAGGCCGGGGCAAGCGAGGTCGTCGTGTCGTCGAGCCGGCGCTGGGTGCAGATCCACGAGGTCGCGGACGGCGCCGAGGCGACCCTCGCCGACCTCCTGCGGCGCCTGAGCCCCTGTGATCTCGTCGTGGTCGAGGGCTTCAAGCGCGAGGCCCACCCCAAGCTCGAGGTGTTCCGCGCCGCCAACGGCCAGCCGCCCCTGCACCCGGACGACGCGCGCATCGTCGCGGTGGCGAGCGATGTTCCGTTCGCGCGGGCCGGGGTGCCGGTGGTCGCCCTCGACGCCATCGCCGCCATCGCCGATACCGTCCTGGCCCTGGCCGAGCCGATCGAGGCCGTGCTGGACAGGCTGCAGGACCGACGGTCGGATCATGGCCCAGCTCACTGACGACTGCTTCGCCTTCGGCGGATCGCTTCTCTCCATCGAGGAAGCCATCGCACTGATGCAGGACCGCCTGCCGGTGCTGGCGGGGTGCGAGACCGTCCCCCTCGACGAGGCGGACGGCCGCATCGCGGCGGCCGACGTTCTGGCCGGGATCGACCTGCCGCCCTTCGACAACTCGGCGGTGGACGGCTACGCCCTGCGCCACGCCGACCTCGACCCCGCGGGCGAGACCGTGCTGCCGGTGGCCGGCCGCATCGCGGCGGGGGCGGCCGGGCCCGGCCTCGCCATAGCCGGCAATGCCGTGCGGATCTTCACCGGCGCCCCGATGCCCACCGGTGCCGACACCGTGTTCATGCAGGAGGACGTGCGGCGGGAGGGCGATGTCGTCGGCCTGCCGACCGGCCTGAAGCGCGGCGCCAACCGCCGGCTGGCGGGCGAGGACGTCACCAGGGGGACCATCGTCGTTCCCGCCGGCCGGCGCCTGAGGCCCCAGGACCTGGCGCTGGCCGCGGCGGTGGGCCATGCCGCGCTGAGCGTGCGCCGGCGCCTGCGCGTGGCCGTCTTCTCCACCGGCAACGAACTGACCGAGCCCGGCGCCCCGCTGCCGCCCGGCGGCATCTACGATGCCAACCGCATCATGCTCGTCACCCTGCTGCGCCGCCTCGGCGTCGCGGTGGCGGACCTCGGCCTCCTGCGCGACGACCGGGGCGTGCTGACCGAGCGACTGGCGGCGGCTGCCGCCGACCACGACCTCGTGCTCACCTCCGGCGGCGTCTCCACGGGGGAAGAGGACCACGTCAAGGCGGCGGTGGAGGCCGCCGGGCAGCTGATGTTCTGGCGCCTCGGCATCAAGCCGGGCCGTCCGGTCGCCATGGGCACGATCGCCGGCACGCCGTTCGTCGGGCTGCCGGGCAACCCGGTCGCGGCCTATGTCACCCTGGTGTTCGTGGTGCGTCCGCTCCTCGCCCGCCTCGGGGGTGCCACCTACCTGCCGCCCATCGGCATCCCGGCCCGGGCCGGTTTCGCCTACGCCAAGAAGACCGGGCGCCGCGAATTCGTGCGCGTCAGCCTGCATCGCGGCGCCGACGGGGTGTTCGAGGCCCGCAAGTACCCCCGCGACGGCGCCGGCGCCCTCACCTCGCTCACCGGCGGCGACGGGCTGGCGCAGCTCGGCGAGGAGCGTACCCGGCTCGATCCCGGCGACACGATCGAGGTCTTCCCTCACGAAGTCTTGTCCTGAGTGGGCGCGGGTCTGCCGGCGCTTTGCATCGGGCCTCACAAGTCTCTGGTAGAGACCATTTTTCAGAGCGCCGGCAGCCCGATCGTCATCGCGGAATGGGCCTGCGGCGCGGTGCCCCGGCCGGGCGATCTTAAGCTCTTCTTCAGCGCTGAATGGTGACTCGGAGCGGCGAGTGCCGGCGGGGATGCGAGTCGACGATCCGATGATGGAATGCGACGACCAACCCGGCAGGATCGATGCGGAATTGCTGCGGATTCGGAGCCTGTCCGACGCGATCGTGGACGGCGTGGCGATCGTATCGCCCGACGGCCTGATCCTGGAGGCCAACGCCAGCCTCGGCGGCCTGCTGGGATGCGATCCCCGCGCCCTCGTCGGGAGCCGGGCCGAGGAACTGGCGACGGACGCCCATCGTGGCATCGTTCTGCGTGCGATCTGCGCGCCCGAGGGCACGGCCCCGGTCGAGATCGTGCTCGCCGGCCCCGATGCGATCGGCGTCGAGATCCAGCATCGGCGGGTGGTCCTCGGCGGCGCTTCCCTGGGCCTGCTCAACATCCACGACCTGCGCGCCCGCAGTTCCGCTGTCGAGCGGGTCGGCCGCCATGCGCGCTACGATCCGCTCACGGGCTTGCGTAACCGGCTCGGCCTCGATCACGTCGTCGATGTCGAGCACACCGGCGCCGGCCGTTACGGCGCCGAATTCGCAGTGCTCTGTCTCGATCTCGACGGCTTCAAGGCGATCAACGACAATCACGGCCATGCCGCCGGCGACGAAGCGCTGCGTGTAGTGGCGCGCCGGCTGAAGGACGCCACCCGCGAAAGCGACCTGGTCTTCCGCCTCGGTGGCGACGAGTTCGTGATCCTGCAGGCCTTCACCGGCCATCCGTCGCAATCCGTCCGGCTGGCCGAGCGGCTGGTGGCCGCGATCGGCCTTCCCTTCTTCGTCGCCGATGCGCCCCTCCATCTCGGCGTCAGCATCGGGATCGCCCATCATCCGCACCAGGGCCGGTCGATCGCGGACCTTCTGCGCAACGCAGACGCCGCGCTCTACAAGGCCAAGCGCGAGGGCAAGAACACGTTTCGCGTGTTCGATCCCTCCCTCGACGACGCCGTCGAACGCCGCCGGGCGATCGAGGCGGATCTCCTGTTCGCCATCGATCGGGGCGAGCTCGAACTCGCCTATGAGCCGCAGATCGACGTCGCCACCGGCAGCGTCTCGGGCTTCGATGTGGGCCTGTCGTGGCACAGTGCGCGCCTCGGGCCGATCGCTCCCGCGGTCTTCGTACCGATCGCCGAGCAGGCCGGCCTGATGACGTCGATCGGGGACTGGCTGATCCACGAGGCCTGTCGGCAGGCCGCGAGTTGGACCCGGCCCCTCGGGATCGCCGTGCCGGTCTGCCCGTCGCAGCTCACCGGCGGCGATGTCGCACTCAGCGTCTCGCAGGCTCTTGCGCTCACCGGCCTCGATCCGACGCGCCTGCGGGTGGATGTCGGCGAGGCCGCCGTCCTGGCCGGCGGTCGATCCGTCACCGAGACGCTGATGAGGCTTCGCGCCCTGAAGGTCAGGCTCGGCCTGGAGGATTTCGGTGCCGGCACGGCGTCGATCGCCGCCCTCGACGGCGGCATTTTCGGGAACGTGAAACTGGCCGGACTGTTTGCACGCCCCGAAGCGCCGGCTTCGCGCCTCGCGGCCATTCTCGCGGCGTGCCGGGCATTCGCTCTGCCCGTCACCGCCACGTCTGTCGACTGCCCGGAGATGCGTGACCGTCTGGCCGCGGCCGGCGTCGACGGCATCCTCGGACCCGTCGTCAGTCCCGCCCGAGCCATCGCGAGCTTCGCCCCCCTGGTCGGTGCCGTGCGGCCGGCCCCCACGCCCGCCGCCGGGGGGGCGGAGGCGGGCAGCGCCGCCGACCGGCTGCGCCCGTTTCGGCCCGAGCGGCTGCCCGTCCTCGTGGTCGACGACAGCGAGATCATCGGCGCGACCCTGGTGTCGCTGCTCGGCGCCTTCGGTTTCAGCGATGTTCGCTATGCGGGCGACGGCGAAGAAGCCTGGACGCTCCTTCGCCGCCATCGATTCGAGCTCGTGATCTCGGACTGGACCATGACCCCGGTGAACGGGATCGAGCTCCTGGCCCGCATCCGTGCCGATGCGGCCCTCGCCCCCATCCGGTTCCTCATGCTGACGGCGAACGCTCGCTCCGCGGCCCGGCTCGCCGCCCGCGACGCCGGCGTCGACGGATTCCTCGTCAAGCCGTTCCGGCCCGATGCCCTCGCTGCCAAGATCGTCGCAATGCTGGCGGCCCCACCGAGCCTCGACGAGGCCTGCTGACGGGGGCCGGTTTCCAAGCCGGCTTCGCAAAAGGGGTCATCGGTTTTGCGTCGAAGACCTGCGACAGACCGAGAGCCAGAGCAGGGTGAAGCGTCGGCCCGCCAACGCCGAGCCGCTTAGCGGCCCGCCGTACCGGTGGCGTCAAAGGCCGGCGCTTCCTGCAGCATCGCTTTCGTCGCCCGGATCTCGGCGCGAACCGGACCGTCGCCGGATCCCGGCACCGCGACGGTGGCGCGTCCGCGGGACGTGTCCGTGGCGGTCACCGATCCCGTCGCCTCGTTGACGCCCCCGCCCCTCTTCTCGTCGATGACGGTGAGGACATCGTTGGAAATTTGCGACCCGGGCATCGTCTGGGGGCCGGCCGTGTCGGCGGCCTTGGCGCTCGGGGCATCGGCCGGCGTGGTGCTGGATCGCGCCGTACCGCCTGAGGTCGCGACGCCGGTCCAGACCATCTGGTCGAAGGGAACCGCGACGCGCTTCTCGCCGATGCCGAGGAAGCCCCCGACGCCGATGACCACGGCCTTGGCGTGGCCATTCGCGTCGAGAACGATCTCCTCGATCCGGCCGACCCGTTCGTGCCCCATGCCGATCACGTCGAGGCCGATGAGCTTCGAGGCGGGCATGCCGGCGACGGACCGGGCGGTCAGGAAAGTGGCGGCGGATCCGCCCGGCTCTGCGAATGCGGGTGCGCTCGCGAGCACGGCGACGAGCAGGGCGATGGCGCCACTGCGGCTGAGGTGGGTCATTGGGGTCTCCGGCATTACCCTGATCCGAGATGCCACGGATCGCGAGACAGGAGTCGCGACGAGGCCCGAACGGGCGAGAGCCGAAAACCTGTTACCTGACAACGAATCCGATGACGTGCCGGTTCATCCCGCTCGCCGGGCAGGCGAATCGCGTCTGCCCGGTCGACGGCTCGTGCGCCCTTACTGTGCGGCGATGAGGAACTTCAGATCGAGGGCGGCCAGGGACATCAGCGGCGCCGGCATCACCACGCCCGCCCGGCGCATGCCGCGCGCCGAGGCCTGGCAGGCGGCGATGTCGTTGGCGGCGATCGCGGCATCGGCGCGCACGACCTCCTCGGCCGACGGCTTCTTGGGCGGCGGTGCCGCGGGGGCTGCCGGCGCGGCGGCCTGGGCCGGGGGCGGGCTCGCTTGGCCCGAGGGCGCACTGGCGCCGGAGGGAGACCCGGCATTCTGCGAGGCGCCCTGAGGGCCCGAGGCACCGGGACCGCCGTTGGTGGTCGGCCCGCTGAGGCCGGACGACTTCTGGGTCTCGCTCGCACCGGACGGCGCCGGGCTCGATCCGCCTGGGTTGGGCGCCTGGACCGCTGTCTGACTCGGCGCCGCCGCCGCCGCCGGGGCGGCCGGTGCCGGCGGATGCAGGAAGGCCGTCAGTTCCTTGCAGATGTTGGCCGGAACGCCGGTGCCCGCCGTCCCCTGCGCCGACGCGCCGTTCGACAGAACCATGGCCGTCGCGACGACAAAGGCCGAACCGAGCCTACGCATGATGTTTCTCCCGCTGCGTCGCCCATAGCGAGCCGACGCTGTCACGCGGCATGTCAGCCGCCCGGCGGGCGGCCTGTCAAGAGCGTCGGGCGGCCGAGATCGTTCAGTGGGCCGAGATCGTTCAGTGGGCCAGGATCGTTCAGTGGGCCAGGATCGTTCAGTGGGCCAAGATCTTGGACAGGAAGGTCTGCGCCCGGTCGGAGCGCGGCTTGTCGAAGAAATCGTCCTTGCCGGCATCCTCGACGATCTCGCCGCGGTCCATGAAGACGACGCGGTTGGCGACCTTGCGGGCAAAGCCCATCTCGTGGGTCACCACCATCATGGTCATGCCTTCCTTGGCGAGGCCGACCATCACGTCGAGTACCTCGCCCACCATCTCCGGATCGAGCGCCGAGGTCGGCTCGTCGAACAGCATCACGATCGGATTCATCGAGAGCGCGCGGGCGATGGCCACGCGCTGCTGCTGCCCGCCCGAGAGCTGGCCCGGATACTTGTGGGCATGGGCCGACAGGCCCACCCGCTCGAGGAGCGTGAGACCGGTGCTCCGTGCCGCCTCGGCCGAGCGGCCGAGCACCTTGCGCTGGCCCAGCATCAGGTTGTCGGTGATCGAGAGATGGGGAAACAGCTCGAAGTGCTGGAACACCATGCCGACGCGCGAGCGCAGCTTGGGAAGGTCCGTCCCCTTGGCCTGGACGCCGATGCCGTCGACCGTGATCGATCCTTTCTGGATCGGCTCGAGGGCGTTCACCGTCTTGATGAGGGTCGACTTGCCCGATCCCGAAGGCCCGCACACCACGACGACCTCGCCCTTGGTCACCTGGGTGGTGCAGTCGTTGAGGACCTGAACCGGGCCGTACCATTTGCTGATGCCGTTGATGGCGATCATCGGCGCGGCGCTGGCGGGGGACGCGGAAGCGGACATGGCAGGATGCCTTCAGCGGATGATGGCGACGCGACGCTGCAGGCGGCGCACGAGGGTCGAGGCGGTGAGGCAGATGATGAGGTAGACCACGGCCGCGAAGATATACATCTCCACGAGGCGCCCATCGCGCTGCGCGACCTTGGATGCCGCACCCATGAAGTCGGTGAGCGAGATCACGTAGACCAGCGAGGTGTCCTGGAAGAGCACGATGGTCTGCGTCAGAAGCAGCGGCACCATGTTCCGGAAGGCCTGCGGCAGGATCACGGTCGCCATGGTCTGGCGGTAGTTAAGGCCCAGGGCCTGCGCCGCCGACGTCTGGCCCTTGGAGACCGACTGGATGCCCGCGCGCATGATCTCCGAGAAGAACGCCGCTTCGAACAGCGTGAAGGTGACGAGAGCCGAAGTGAAGGCACCCACCGAGATCGGGCGTAACGCCCCGGTCATCCACTGCCCGATGTAGGGCACCAGGAAGTAGAACCAGAAGATGACAAGCACCAGCGGCAGCGACCGCATGAAGTTGACGTAGATCTTGGCCGGGATCGCCAGCGCGGCGATGCCGGACAGGCGCATCATGGCGATGAGCGTGCCGAGGATGATGCCGCCCGTGGCCGCCAGCGCCGTCAGCGTGACGGTGAAGACCATGCCCGTCCCGAACAGGTAGGGCAGCGAGCCGAGGATGACGTTGAGATCGAAATCCGAGAACATCCGGCTACCTCAGATCGCGACGGTTTTGCGTGACGGCTTCGACGGGTCGGCCAGGTGCGGACACGTTTCCCGAGACGGAGCGGCGGCCATCAGCGGGCCCCCGGCACGGCGACGCGGGTCTCGATCTTGCCGGCCACGGTGACGACCAGGAGGCTGATGCCGAGGTAGATCACCGTCGCCGCCGTGAAGGCCTCGAACACCTGCGATGAGAATTCCTGCATCGACCGGGCGCGGGCCGTCAGTTCCAGCAGGCCGATGGTCAGGGCCACCGAGGTGTTCTTCATGTTGTTGAGGAATTCGGAGGTCAGCGGCGGCAGGATCACCCGGTAGGCGATGGGCAGGATCACGTAGCGGTAGGTCTGGGCTGTCGTCAGCCCCAGGGCCGTGCCGGCCATCCGCTGGCCTCGGGGCAGCGATTCGATGCCGGTGCGCACCTGCTCGGCGACGCGCGAGGCGGTGAAGAAGCCCAGGCATATCACCGCCGTATAGAAGGAGGCGTTCGGGAGCTGCTTCAGCCAGTTGCCCCAATTCTCGGGCACCACCTCCGGCATCACCGAGTACCAGAGGAACATCTGCACGAGCAGCGGGATGTTGCGGAAGAGCTCCACGTAGCCGGTGCCGATGGCATTCGCGGCCTTGCTCGGGAGCGTCCTCATCACGCCGATGATCGAGCCGAGGCAGAAGGCGATGATCCAGGAGCACAAGGCCGTCGCCAGGGTCCACAGCAGGCCCGACAGGAGCATGTCGGCATAGGTCCCGGTCCCCTCGGGGGACTGGTCGAAGAAGATGCTCCAGTTCCAATTGTAGTTCATGGCCTAGGGCATGATCTTTTCGCGAGGGGAACGATCGCCGGCGCCATGAGCGCGGCCACGGAGCCGCGCGGCCGCCACGGGCAGGTGCCTGTGGCGGCCGCGACGGTCGGTCAGTAAGCGGCCGGATCGGCGCTGTCGCTCGGGTTCGCGAAGGCCTTCTTCATGGCCTCGCTCATCGGCAGGTTCAGGTTGATGTTCCGCGGCGGGATCGGCTTGGTGAACCATTTCTCGTAGAGCGCGACGCCGTCGGGGCTCTTGTAGATCGCAGCCGTGGCGGCATCGACGACCTTCTTGAAGGGCTCGTCGTCCTTCCGCAGCATGATGCCGTAGGGCTCGGGGGCGGACAGGGCTTCAGACGAGATCGCGTAGGCGCCCGGATCCTTGGAGCCGGCGGCCAGCGAGGCCAGCAGGACGTCGTCCATCACGAAGGCGACCGCCCGCCCGGTCTCGACCATCAGGAACGCTTCCGCGTGGTCCTTGGCCGGCAGGATCGTCAGGCCGAGGCCGCGGGCGGTGTTGGCCTCGTTGATCTGCCGGATGTTGGTGGTTCCCGAGGTCGAGACCACGGTCTTGCCCTTCAGGTCCTCGATTTTGTCGAGCTTGGCCGACTTCTTGGCCACGTAGCGGGTGGCGGTGAGGAAGTGGGTGTTGGTGAAGGACACCTGCTTTTGACGATCGACGTTGTTGGTGGTCGAGCCGCACTCGAGGTCGACGGTGCCGTTGGCGATGAGCGGGATGCGGGTCGCCGAAGTCACCGGGTTGAGCTTCACCTCGAGCTTGGACAGCTTCAGGTGGGCTTTGACCGCGTCGGCGACCTTGTTGCAGATCTCGAACGCGTAGCCGACGGGCTTCTGGTCGTTGTCGAGATAGGAGAACGGTACCGAGGCGTCGCGGTAGCCGATGGTGATGGCGCCCGTCTCCTTGATCTTCGCCAGGGTGCCGGTGAGGTCCTGCGCCTGCGCGCTTCCTGCTGCGACCGCGACCGTGACGCCCAGCAACATCGCCAGGGGACGGCGCGGCAGGCGCTGATGGCTCGTATGCATCGGCAGACTCACTCCTTGATGATGACGGATTTGCATCGGCATCGCTGCCTTGACGACAGCAGCTTAACAGCGGTCGGCCCGGTCGCAAGTGAAGGACAGTGTCATACCGCTTTTTGCACGGGGCGAATCGGAGCCAGCAAGATTCGTGCGGATGACGCAGTCCGCCGATTACGGCTCGCCTCGATCACGAAACCTGTCGTCACCATATCGGTGAGATCCTGGCCGGAGAAGCGCCGTTGACAGGCAGTCCCGCCGACATTTGTCGCCCGATCTGCCCGTCTCCTATGCATCGTACGGCCGATCCCGCCGCGGAACATCACGGTACGACGGCGACACAAAAAAAACGGCGACCCTCGCGGGCGCCGTTTCATGTACATCAAACAATGTCGGAGCGACGTACTTTTCAGCCTTCGGCCACCGGACCCCATCGACCGTCCCGGATCGAGCGCGCCGACCGATCGATCCTAGCGCGGCGCCAGGATCATGATCATCTGCCGGCCTTCGAGCATCGGCTCGCTCTCGACCTTGGCGATTTCCTGCGTCTCGTTCTTGACGCGCTCGAGGAGGCGTAGGCCGATGTCCTGGTGTGCCATCTCGCGCCCACGGAAGCGCAACGTCACCTTGACCTTGTCGCCCTCCTCGAAGAAGCGGACGACAGCCTTCATCTTGGTGTCGTAGTCGTGCTTGTCGATGCCGGGGCGGAGCTTGATCTCCTTGACCTCGACCGTCTTCTGCTTCTTGCGGGCCTCGTTCTGCTTCTTCTGCTCGTTGAAGCGGAAGCGGCCGTAATCGAGCAGCTTGCAGACGGGAGGGACGGAGTTGGGGGCGATCTCGACGAGATCGAGGCCGGCCTCTTCGGCCAACGTTAGGGCATCGAAGAAGGCGACAACGCCACGGTTCTGGCCGGTATCGTCGATGAGCTGCACTTCACGGACACCACGGATGTCCCGGTTGGCGCGCGGCCCGTCCTTCTGCGGGGCCGGCATGGCTCTCATTGGTCTACGAATGGCTTCAATCTCCTGATGAAACGCCGAAACGGCAGCCGCGGGACACGCCTTTAAGGCAGATCCTGGCCACCAAACGCTCCGGAACTCCGGTGGGTGCAGCTTGACTGACTCGGGTCACAAGTCAACCGGGCAATGGCGATTTGGTTCATGGCGACCGCCGAAGCGAGGATCGCCGATTCCGCATCACGACGGGCCCCGCCTCTGGGCGAGGAGCGAAGCGTAGACGGCCAGGGTGTCGCGCGCCATACCTTCGAGCGAGAAGTGCGTCTCCACATGCGCCCGCGCCCGCCCGGCCAGGGCATCGCGGGCACTGGCGCCCAGCGACAGGGCCTCCACCAGCGCGCCGGCGAGCGCCGGGGCATCGGCCGGGGGCACCCGCCAGCCGGTGCGCTGGGAGGCCGGCACGTCCGGCGGCGCCAGGACGGTCTCGGGGACGGCGCCGAGGTCGGAGACGACCACCGGCGTTCCCAGCGCCTGCGCCTCCACCGCCGAGCGACCGAAGGCTTCGGGTTCCACGGAGGGCACCGCGACGACGGAGGCCGCCCGGAACGCCGCCGGCATGTCGGTGCAATGACCGACCCGGCGCACGATTCCCTCGAGCCCCCTGGCCGCGATCAGCGCGTCGAGTTCGCGCTCATAGGCCGAGCGTCCCTGCGGATCGCCCGCCAGGATGAAGGCGACGTCGCCGAGGCCGCGATCGCGCATCAGGGCCGCGGCCTCGATGAGGACGCGCTGGCCCTTCCATGCGGTCAGCCTCGCGGCGAGCAGCACCACCCGTTCGTGCGGCGCCACCTCCCACGTCCGGCGCAGGGCCTCGACCCGCGCCGCCGAGACCGCGCCGGCGGAGAAAAGCGTGAGGTCGGTGCCGCGATGGATCACCCGGACGCGGTCGCCCGCCTGCTCGGGATGGAGGGCGCGGATGAGGCCGCCGGTGTAATGCGAGTTGGCGATGACCACGTCGCCGCGCGCCATCACCGAGTTGTACAGCACCTTCACGCCGGTCCGCCCGGAATAGCTGCCGTGGTAGGTGGTGACGAAAGGCAGCCCCCTGCGGCGCACCGCCCCCAGCGCCACCCAGGCCGGTGCGCGGGAGCGGGCATGCACGAGGTCGACGCCCTCGCGCCGGCACAGGCGGGCGAGGCGCCCGACGTGCAGCGCCATGCTCAATGGGTTCTTGGAGCCCGCCGGGAACGGAAGCCAGATGCCGCCCTTGGCCTGGAGTTCGCCCACCAGCCGTCCGCCTTCGGTGGCGACCAGGGCCCGTGCGCCAGCCGCGGCCAGCGCCTCGGCGACGTCCACCGTGGTGCGCTCGGCCCCGCCGGCGTCCAGGGCCGGAATGATCTGCAGGATGGTCGCGCCGGCGAGTGGCGCCGCGTCGGCGGGAAAGCCACCGCCCTGGCGGCTCTCAACCGTCATGGCGTTCGTCATGGCGTTCGGCCGACCGTCCGGATGCGGGCCTCGGTTCGGAGGGCGACTCGATCCTCGCGGTTCCCGGCTCGGCACGGCGACGTGGACTGTCTGCGATCATGCTCCACCATCGGTCCTTCGCTTTACGGTCTGGTAAACGACGTGCGAATGCGACCCGCCCACAGCGACGATGCCACGATGGACCCCTCCCCCATGCCCGCAATCCCCAACGCGCCGGATCGTCCCGACGAACCCATCCGTCTCGCCGTCGGCACGGGGCCGGCACGCCGCGACCTCGCCGTCCGCGTCAGGGAGGGGGCCGGCCCCGCCGTGGTCTGGCTCGGGGGCTTCCGCTCGGACATGGGCGCCACCAAGGCGCTCGCCCTCGACGTCTGGGCGCGGGCCTCGGGACGGCGGCTGGTGCGTTTCGACTACGGCGGCCACGGCGAGTCCGGCGGACGCTTCGAGGATGGCACGATCTCGACCTGGCTCGAGGACGCACGCGCCGCGGTGGCAAACTCCGCGGGCCCCTCCCCCGTCTTGGTCGGCTCCTCGATGGGAGGGTGGATCGCGGCGTTGCTCGCCCGTGAACTGCGGGATGCCGGGCGGCCGGCACACGCCCTGGTCCTGATCGCCCCGGCCTTCGACTTCACGGAAAAGTTGATGTGGGACCGCTTCGGGCCGGAGATCCGCGCCACCATCGAGCGCGACGGGGTCTGGCTGCGCCCCACCGACTACGGACCCGATCCGGTCCCGGTGACGCGCGCCCTCATCGAGGACGGTCGCCGTCACGGCCTCCTCGACGGGCCGTTCGATCCGGGATGTCCCGTCGAGATCCTACAGGGGATGGAAGACCCGGACGTGCCCTACGGGCACGCCCTGCGTATCGTCGAGATCCTGCCGAGGGCCGGCACCGTCCTGACGCTGATCGCCGATGGCGACCACCGCCTGTCCCGCCCGGCCGACATCGCGCGGCTGGTGGCGGCGGTGGACGCGGGCGTCCGCGCGGATCGCCCGTTCAGTGCAGACTGACGGTGACGAGATCCTGCGCATGGGCATTGGCGACGACGACGTCGCGGGAGTCCGCCAGCAGGATCGGCGTGCCGTTGGCCGAGAGCAGGGCGAACAGGTCGAGGCCTGGCATCAGTTCGGGCGCCTGCGGGAACAGCCGCCGGACGTCGTCCGAGCGGATCGCCCGGACGTAGGCGAGGTGGCCTTCGCCCAGCGCGGCGAGATCGGCGATCTGGAAGTCGCCGGCGTCGAGGTCGGCGTGCGTCATCGGGTTCTGGCTGATGTCGGACATGGCTGGGCCCTCCTTTCGAGGCAGAGCGTCTGAGTGGTTTCGCGGTCCGCGACGGCGGCACCGGGCAGTCTGGGGCGAAGCGGCGGACTCACGGATCGCGGGAGGCGATCACGATCTTGCGGACGATCCGTTCCGGCTCGGGCCGGGTGAGGTCGATCGATAGGAGGCCGTTGGCGAGGTCGGCCCCCATCACTTCCATGCCGTCGGCGAGCAGAAAGGTCCGCTGGAACTGGCGCGCCGCGATGCCGCGGTGGAGGAATTCCTTGGTCTTCTCGTCCACCTGCCGTCCGCGGACCACCAGGTGGTTCTCTTCCAGCATCACGTCGAGTTCACCCTGCGTGAAGCCGGCCACGGCCAGCGTGATGCGCAGGCGTTCCGGCCGGTCGGCGGCCCGTGCCACGCGTTCGATGTTGTAGGGCGGGTAGCCGTCGCTCGCCCCCTTGGCGACACGGTCGAGGGCCTGCTCGATCTCGTCGAACCCGAGCAGGAACGGGTGTCCGAAGGGCGAGGGACGTGTCGTCACGCGATAGGTCCTTGGCGAAGCCCCGGGAACGATCGTGGGGCACTTCGAGGGTCGGAGCCCGCTTCACGCAGCGCTCCTGTCCGCCAGCGACAGCGGCTGTCCGCGATATGGATGCGGACCGGAACGCCATCAAGGGTTTGCCATCCTTGACGAAGTCGAAGCGGGATCGACCCCGGGGGCGGCACCCCCGGCACTCCGACCTGCGACGAGATTTCGGGATGATTCGGCAAGTGTATCCGGGATGATCCGGCAGTCGGGAAGGCTCGCAGACGACGTTTTGCCTGGCGCGGTAACAGTTTGGAACTGCTCTCATTTTCAGGCGTCCCCTTGATCACGGCCCGCGGCTTCGGCTAATCCCGCCAGCGACCCGAGACGCCGGCCAAGCCCCGGAGGGGTGGGTCGCCGCGACGATACGTCGGCGCTGACGCCAGCGAGTGTCGCCCGGCGCGCACAGCCGTTTTGAGAGGCCGGCCTTTGCGGCGCGGGTCGCCACCGAGGAAGCCAGGATCGACATGCCGTCCGCTTTGCCGCTCACCGGGCCGAAGACTCGGCCGACCTCATCGGCCCGCGATCGGCGTCGGATGGCCGTTCCGGTCGTCGCCCTCGGCGTCGTGCTGGCCGGGCCGGCCGCGGCGCAGGAGACGAAGGGTGCACCCCTGAAGCTCGAACTCAACCGGCTTGAGCCGGCGGGAGACGCCTGCCGGACCTACCTGATGGTGGACAACAGCCGCGGTACCGCGCTGAAGTCCCTCAAGGTCGACCTTTTCGCCTTCGATACCGAGGGCGTCGCCCAGAAGCGGCTCGCGGTCGAGCTCGGCCCGATCCCGGATCGTAAGACCGTGGTCCGGCTGTTCGATTTCCCGGGGATCGCCTGCCCCAAGATCGGGCGGGTCCTCCTGAACGACGTGCTGGCTTGCGAAGGCGCGCAGGCGAGCCGCGAGAGTTGCCTTGAGCGGATCGAGCCCGAGAGTAAGGCAGCGGCGGCCTTCGCCCGCTGAGGCCCGACAACCGTCCGCCCCACGGCCGCCCGGCCGCGGGTGCCCCGTCATCGAACCCGAGGGACCCTCATGGACCCGACCCACGCCCCCGTCGAGATCGCCCACGATCTCTCCTTCCTCGGCCTCTTCCTCCAGGCCGATCCGATCGTGAAGGGCGTGATGATCCTTCTGGTCGTGGCGTCCGTCGCCTGTTGGACGGTGATGCTGGAGAAGGTGGTGCGGTTCGCCGGCGCCAAGCGACAGGCCAAGGCATTCGATGCCCTGGTGCGTGCCAACGGTGCGTTGGAGACCGAGGGCCGCGGCCTCGCCCGATCCGTCACCAGGGCGGCGGTGGAGGCCTGGCGCGACCAAGACACCAGCGAGACCCGCGCCGAACGGCGCGACCGCATCGAGCGGGCCATGCGCGCCGCCCTCACCCTCGACATCAAGCGGTTGCAGACTGGCCTGCCGCTCCTGGCCACCGCCGGCTCGACGGCGCCCTTCATCGGCCTGTTCGGCACGGTCTGGGGCATCATGAACTCGTTCTCGGCCATCGCGAAGAGCCAGGACACTTCCCTCGCCGTGGTGGCTCCCGGCATCGCCGAGGCGCTGTTCGCCACCGCCATCGGCCTGATCGTCGCGATCCCGGCGGTGATGGCCTACAACAAGCTGACGAACGACCTCGGGCGCATCCAATCCGCCTTCGTGTCGAGCATCGGCATCCTCGGTAACCGTCTGGCCCGCGACAGGACCGTGCAGGGCCGTGCCGCCGCCGCGGAATAGCCGCGCCTCGCTTCTCAGACCGAAGCCGCCCCCAAGACGGGCCCGGCTGCACCGCCTCATTCCGTTCAGGGAAACACGACCATGGCGATGGGTTCGATCCGCGCCTCCGGCGGCGACGACGAGGACGGCCTCGATTCGGCGCCGATGTCGGAGATCAACGTCACGCCGATGGTGGACGTGATGCTGGTGCTGCTGATCATCTTCATGGTGGCGGCCCCCCTCATGACCACCGGCGTGCCGGTGCAGTTGCCCAAGACCACGGCCGCCAAGGTAGCGCAGGCCAAGAAGCCCCTGGAGATCTCCATCGACAAGGACGGACAGCCCTTCCTCGCCAAGGAGTTCCTCAGCGCGGAGGCCATCCTGCCGCGGCTGCGGGCGCTGGCCGCCGAGGACCCGAGCCAGGTGATGCTGGTGCGCGGCGACCGCGACGTGCCCTACGGCAAGATCATGGAGGTGATGGGCCTCGTCGGCCAGGCCGGGTTCACCAAGGTCTCGCTGATCGCCCAGTCGCCTGGCGGCCCGCTGCCGACCGTGCCCGCCGGGGCGCCGCGATAGCCCGATGAGCCTGTCCACGACCGCAGACCAGCCCGGCGGCGGACCGTCGGGGCTCGGCCCCGCCTTTCTCGTTGCATTCCTGCTGCACGCGACGGCGCTGGCGGGGCTGGCCTATTACGCGCCGCCCCCGTCGGCGCCGCCCGGCGAGAACACCATCACGATCGATCTGGCTCCACAGATGACGGAGGCGGATTCGCAGGCGCCCGCCGATCAGGCTCAGTCCGATCCGCCCCCGGCGGAGACCGAGCCCGTGGAGGCGCCGGACGCCACGGTGTCGAGCGCACCGCCCGATACGATGGCGATCGCGCCCGAGGACACGACGACGGCCAAGCCACCGGCCGAGGCGACGATGGCCGTTCCCACCGAGGTCGAGCCGGCGGCCCCGGCCGAGTCCGCGGCCGCGGCACCGCCGCAGGAGCAGGTCGTCACCTCCACCGCCGAGGAGGCCGCCCCGATCGAGGCACCGCCCGAGGTGGTCGCCGAGACCCCCAAGCCACCCGAGCCCCCTAAGCCACCCGAGCCCCCCAAGGTGGTGGCTCAGCCCAAGCCGCCCGAGCCGCAGCGGCCCAAGCCGACGCCGCCGGACCCGGCCAAGCTCGAGGCGGCGCGCCAGGAAGCCAAGCGCGAGGCCAAGCGCATCGCCGAGCGCGAGGCGCGTCGGAAGGCCGAGATCGAGGCCAAGCGCGAGGCCAGGGCCAAGGCGGTCCGGGACGCCGCCCGCGAGACGCGCGATCGCAGCGCCGAACCGAACACCGCCCGGGGCGCCCAGAACTCGGCCTCGGCCTCCCGCCAGAGCAGTGCCGGCGCGGCCGCGGGCGGCAACGATCCGAGCGCACTGCGCGCCTGGCAGGGTGCTCTCAGTTCGGCGATCCACGGCCGGATGGACAGGAACGCCGCGGCCGGTACGGCCGGAGGCGTCGCGGTGGTGCGCTTCACCGTGACCCGGTCTGGCCAGGTCACCAGCGCGGGGCTCGCCCGCAGCAGCGGGGTCGGTCCGATCGACAGCGCGGCGCTGGCCACCGTGAGGGGCTCGCTGCCGGCAGCCCCCGCCGGCGTCTCAGTGAGCAGCCTTGCGGTGACGGTGCCCCTGCGCTTCAGCCCCGGCCGGTGACGGCCGCCGCATGGCGACCTGGTTCACCAGCGACACCCACTTCGGCGACCCGCGCATCCTGCGGATCGACCGGCGGCCGTTCCGGGACCTGCCCAGCCACGACGCGGCGCTGATCGCCAACTGGAACACGGTGGTCTTGCCGGACGACGAGGTCTGGCACCTGGGCGACTTCGCGCTGGGCCCCGACAACGATGCGGTGGCCGCCCTCCTGGCGAGCCTGAACGGAACGAAGCACCTCATCATCGGCAACAACGACGGGCCGGGGACGCTCGCCGCTCCGGGCTGGGACTCGGTCGCCCACTACGCAGAATTGACCGTCGACGATCGCCATTTGGTGCTGTGCCATTACGCCTTCCGGACCTGGAACCGGATGGGCAGCGGCGTCATCGACCTGCACGGGCATTCGCATGGCAAGCTGAAGCCGGCGCCGAGGCAATACGACGTCGGGGTCGATGCACAGGGCTTCGCGCCGGTGCAGCTCGCGACGATCCTGACCTCGCGCCGACACAAAGCTGCGCCGCAAAAACCGGCGGAACCTTAACCGGCGACCGGCCGTTTCAAGGCCATGAACGGGAGATGACTGCCGGAAACGCCGGCGGATGTATCTCCGATCAGATCTTCACTTCTCGTCAACCATCGCAAGGTTGTCCCGATGCGTAACACCATCACCACGGTGCTCGTCGCCGCGACGGTCTTCGTCGGCGCGGTCGGCCCCTCCATCGCCCGCCCCTCCTGTGCCGAGGGCGAGCGCAAGGTCGTCGAGGCCAACGCGCTGCGCTATCAGGCCCGGCAGGAGGCCCGCATCGGCGATCGCGGCCGGGTTTGCGACACCCTCGACGAAGTCGGCGACCGCTACGCCGAGGCCCGCGACGCCTTCGAGGATTGCGGGGCCGATGTCGTCGCCATCGACCTGCGCAGCGAGTCCCGCGCTCTCAGGATCGCCAAATCCGTCAACCGCTGCGACTGACGCGTTCGGGTGCGGCCACGCACCGCGATCCCGTCAGAAGTTGTCCACAGTCTCCCTCGACAAAGCCCCACGACCGGTCATCCCGAAAGCCAGCCGTCATGAAGACCATCACCTCCTCCAGCGACCTCGCCATGCTCACCAGCGATGTCGATCGCACGCAGACCGGCCCATCCCTCGCCGCTGCGATGTGTGGCTTTCTCAGCACCACGGTCGCCACGACCATGCTGATGTTTCTGCTCAGCGCCTACTGATACGATTATCGGGTAATGCGAGCGGGAGCCGCATCGCCCAGCCCGTGCGGCGCCCGAGCGACGTCCACATCCTCGGCGTGACGCGAAGGAACGGATTTCGGATGAGAGGAGGGTCGGCATTCCCGGCCCTCGAACCGGGCCGTCGAAAATGAGCCGGGCGACGGTGTAGAAGAGCGGCTCAGTGCGGCGCCACGAACCAGAAGCGGCGCCGCGAGAACAGCATGTCGGTCTGGCCGACCGTCGCCTCTGCCGTTCCCTTGCCCGATGAGGGAGCGCAGGGGGCCTCAGTCCGCTGAGGGCCCGCTGCCAGGGTCAGTGCCGGCACCGCCGGAACGAGGCCGAGGCGCTGCTGTACTTCCGGATGACGCGCCGCCGCGATCGTCGCGATGCAGGCGATCAATCCGCCCGCGATCGTCCCCAGGATAAAGTTCATCATGCCGGCGTGGGTCCCGAGTCCCGTCGCGACAGGCCAGCGCGCGGATTCCGCCACATGCCTTTGCCGAGTTTCCCGGCGGCATTGCGGCAGGACGGCGCTGACGGCAAGACGGTACCCACCGTCACGATGCCCAGCGGCGGCGATTACCGGGTGTTAACACAAGACTGTCTAGCTGACGCCCCGCGATCCGGAATCGGGACCGCGCCGCCGCAGCGAGGACCACGATGAGTTACGGTGCCAGTGCCTACGCCAAGGTTTCCCGGACCGCGATGACCCCGCGGGAGGCCGAAGCCGCCGTCCTCATCAAGGCCGCCGGCCGGCTCCAGGCCATCCAGGGCGACTGGACAAACCTGTCGGGCGGGCTCAGCGAGGCGCTCAACTTCAACCAGAAGGTCTGGACGATCATCGCCGGTGCGGCCACCGCTCCCGAGAGCCCGCTGCCAGCCGACATCAAGACCAACATCGCCCAGCTGTCGGTGTTCGTCTTCCGCCGGATGATCGATACCCTCGTCGACCCGAAGGCCGAGAAGCTCTCGGCGCTGATCAACATCAACCACCAGATCGCCGCCGGCCTGCGCACCTGATCCACACGCCGATGGCGTCCGGCGGTCGATGCGAGCTTGGGCTCCGTTCCGCACGGTCATCGTCTGCTCGGTCGAAAGCGTCGTCACGAGAAGGTGGATTTCGTCGACGAGATCGGAGACTCGTCGCGGCCGCCCGCTGCGCGTTCGTCATGGGCCGTGGCGACCCGGGACCTGAGCCCGCGACGCCGAACCGGCGGTTCGGTCAGCCGACCCGTGAGGATGGCCGGGTCGGGGGATTTGACAAACGACCGCGCAAGCCCGACCCTTGGGTCGTTCCGAGGGGAGCCCGTGCCGGGCTGAGATTGGGCTTCTCGCCCTGACCCTTGAACCTGATCCGGTTCGTACCGGCGGAGGGACGGGAACGAGACGGCGCATCGGGCTTCTATGGACCCTGTCGCCGCGCCGCCTGATGTCGTCGACGAATGCGGGTCGCCTCCAGCGCCAGGAGCCGCCCCCATGAATGCACCCGTTCTTCCCAAGGATCTTCCCCAGCGCCAGCCACAGGCGGTGACCACCGGACCGATCGTCGGTTCGCGCAAGGTCTACGCAGCGGTCGCGGGCCACCCCGAGATCCGGGTGCCGTTCCGCGAGATCGGGCTCAGCGATCCCAAGGAGGCCCCCGTCCGGGTCTACGATCCATCGGGCCCCTATACCGAGACGGATGCGCGGATCGACCTGAACCAGGGTCTGCCCGGGGTGCGCGAGCCGTGGATCGCCAAGCGCGGCTACGCCACGGTGACACCGCGTGCCGTCAAGCCAGAGGACAACGGCTTCGTGCCCGAGGACAAGCTGGTCGCCCCCTGCCCGGCGACCCGCGAGATCCGCAAGGCGGCGCCCGGCCAGATGGTGACGCAATACGAGTTCGCCCGCGCCGGGATCGTCACCGAGGAGATGATCTACGTCGCCCACCGCGAAAACCTCGCCCGCGAGACCATGCTGGAGGGCGCGCAGGCCGCGCTCAGCGACGGCAACAGCTTCGGCGCCGCGTTGCCCGCCTTCATCACCCCCGAGTTCGTGCGCGAAGAGGTGGCACGGGGCCGGGCCATCATCCCGGCCAACATCAACCACCCCGAGGTGGAGCCGATGGCGATCGGCCGGAACTTCCTCGTCAAGATCAACGCCAACATCGGCAACTCGGCCGTGACCTCGTCGGCGGCGGAAGAGGTCGAGAAGCTGGTCTGGGCGACCCGCTGGGGCGCCGACACGGTGATGGATCTGTCGACGGGCCGCAACATCCACAACATCCGCTCCTGGATCGTGCGCAACTCGCCCGTGCCCATCGGTACGGTGCCGATCTACCAGGCCCTCGAGAAGGTCGGCGGCGACCCGCTCAAGCTCGACTGGGAAGTCTTCAAGGACACCCTCATCGAGCAGGCCGAGCAGGGCATCGACTATTTCACCATCCATGCCGGCGTGCGCCTGGCCCACGTGCCGCTCACCGCGCGCCGCGTCACCGGCATCGTCAGCCGCGGCGGCTCGATCATGGCGCGTTGGTGCCTGGCCGGGCACCGCGAATCGTTCCTCTACGAGCGCTTCGACGAGATCTGCGACATCATGAGGGCCTACGACGTCTCGTTCTCGCTCGGCGACGGTCTGCGCCCCGGCTCTATCGCGGATGCCAACGACGCGGCCCAGTTCGCCGAACTGGAGACGCTCGGCGAACTCACCAAGATCGCCTGGGACAAGGGCTGCCAGACCATGATCGAGGGCCCCGGCCACGTGCCGATGCACAAGATCAAGGTGAACATGGAAAAGCAGCTCACCGAGTGCGGCGAGGCGCCGTTCTACACCCTGGGGCCCCTGACCACCGACATCGCGCCGGGCTACGACCACATCACCTCGGGCATCGGTGCCGCCATGATCGGCTGGTTCGGCTGCGCCATGCTCTGCTACGTCACCCCGAAGGAGCATCTCGGGCTGCCCAACCGCGACGACGTGAAGACCGGCGTCATCACCTACAAGATCGCGGCCCATGCCGCCGACCTCGCCAAGGGCCACCCGGCGGCGCAGCTGCGCGACGACGCCCTCAGCCGTGCCCGGTTCGACTTCCGCTGGGAGGACCAGTTCAACCTCTCCCTCGACCCGGACACGGCGCGCGCCTACCACGACGAGACCCTGCCCAAGGACGCCCACAAGGTCGCGCATTTCTGCTCGATGTGCGGGCCGAAATTCTGTTCGATGAAGATCACGCAGGACCTGCGCGCCGAGGTGCTGGCGATGGAGGCGGCGGGGCAGGTGCTGGGAGAGGCAGCCTCCTTGAGCGAGGCGGAGCGCGAGGCCGGCATGGCGGCCAAATCGGCCGAATTCCGTGAAGAGGGCGGCAAGCTCTACGTCGACGCGGCGGAGTAGTCGTCGCGGTCGGTTCGAGGGTGTTCGCGCATCCTCGAACCCATCACCGAGGCATGATGCCCGTTCCGAATCCTTAAAAATCGACGCCTTCTTGTGTCGGTTTCTTCAGGGTGCCCCCGCTCATCTGTTCGTGCGGCGCGCATCTTAAGGTTCGATTCAGGAGCCCCGTCGTTTCTGGTTGCATGCCGCGACCGGCTCAGGAGGGCGGGCGATGAATATTTCCGAGGTGACGGCGACGACGCCGATCAGAACGGCGGCGCCGGCACCGGTTGTGCCCGTCAAGGCGGCGGATGCGCCGGCAGCCGCGCCGCTCCAGCCCGCCGTGCGGCTGGACATCCGGCCGATTTCGAACCCCGCCTCACCGGTTGCGGAGAACCGGCCGGTGGAGGTCGAGGCCGAACGCACCGAACGGCGGGTCACCGTCGACCAGGACACCAAGACCCTCGTCTACCAGCTGGTGGACCCTGGCTCCGGCGATGTGGTGGTGCAGCTGCCGGACCCGGTGGTACTGAAGGCCAGGGCCTACGCCGCCGTGGCGGCCGCCCGCAGCGAAGTCGGCGAGCGACCCCTCGACCGGACCGCCTGACACCGACCCCTCGACGCGAAACGGCCGGGGCTTCGCGCCCCGGCCGTTTCGCCATGTCGTGTCTCGGAGGTTGCGGACGACGAAAGGGCCGCCGTGGCCTGCGCCGCGACGACCCGTTCGCTGCCGAAGGGCGGCCGCCCCCGAGGGAGCGGTCGCCCAGGTTGGCTCCCTTAGCGGAGGAGCTGGAGGATGCCCTGCTGCGCGGTGTTGGCGAGCGAGAGGGCCGAGATGCCGATCGACTGGCGGGTCGACAGGGCCTGGGAGTTGGCGGCTTCCTCGTTGAGGTCCGCGTTCGTCAGGTTGGCCGAGCCGGTATCGAGGATGTTGATCAGGTTCTTCGAGAAGTCCTGACGGTTCTGCACCACCGAGAGGTTGGAGCCGAAGGTCGAGGACTGGGCGCGCAGCTGGCTGGTGGCGAGCGTGATGGCCTTCAGCGCGTCGTTGATCTCGGCATCCGACTGGAAGCCGCCGGTGGCCGCGGTCAGGCCGAGGCCCTCGGAGTCGAGCTTGGCGCCTTCGATGTTGAGGCTCGACGAGCCTGTCTCGTTGAAGGTGACCTTGAGGGAGTTCTCGGACGCGTCGGAGCCGCTGCGGTAGAGCAGGTTGATGCCGTTGTAGCTCGAGTCCTTGGCCTGCTGCGTGATCTGGTCGAGCAGGGTGTTGAACTGCTTGGCCAGCGAGGTCCGGGTCGCGTTGGCACCGCTGGCCGAGCCTTCACCCGAGCCGACTTTCGCCGCCGCGGTCAAACCGGCCGTGCCGAAGCCGAGGTCGACACCGGCTGCGTTTCCGACGCTGACTTTCTCCGAGGAACCAGTCCCGACCGTCGTGAAGGTAAGCCGGTTGTCGACGAACGACGCCGAGACCTTCCCGGCAAAACCGGTATCGGCGTTGAGCTGGGCGTTGATCGACGTCGCGATTTCAGCCTGACTCGTGGAAGCGGCGGTCGCACCGTCGGCGACGGTGATGGTCTTCTTGGCGCCGGAACCGAGCTGGATCTCGAAGGTCGGAGAGGTGGCGCCGGACAGATCGATCGTGGCAGCGATCGTCTCGCCGGATACCACGGCGGCCTTCGCACCGTTCGCAGCATCAGATCCGCTCGCCGTCTGCGTCGTGGCGGCGGCACCGGTGCCAAAACCGATGTCGCGGTCACCCGAGACGCCGGTAAGGCTCACGGCGGAATCCGCACCGGTGTCGGTTGCCGTGAACACGATCCGCCCGTCCGTGGACTTCGAGGCGGTGACACCCGACGGCACGGCGTCGTTGGCGAGCTGGTTGTTGATCGCCGTCACGATGGTGTCGGCGCTGACTTTCGAGAGGTCGCTGGTCAGGCCGGCGAGGGTGGTGGCGTTCAGGGTAATCGTCGAGGGAGTGGCGGCACTGGCGGTGCTGCCGCCGGCGACGGTGAAGACCAGGCTGTTGGAGCCCGAAAAATTCTGGGTGCCGTCGGTGGCCGCGGTGCTGCTGCCCTGGTAGCCGACGCCGGCGGTCAGCACGGCTGCGGTGGCGGGGGTGCCGCTGGTGGTCGCGCTCTTATCGGCCAGCGCCTGGTTGGCGGTGGACTTGGCCGAATCGACCAGCTTCTGGATCGAGGTGATGCCCTGGTTGGCGGCCTGGATGGTCTGGACGCCGTTGGAGATGCCGTTGATGAGCGCGCCGAGGTCGCCCGAGCGGCCCGAGAGGGACTGCGAGGTGAAGAAGCTCGTCGGATCGTCGAGCGCCGAGTTCACCTTCTTGCCCGTGGAGAGGCGGTTCTGGGTGCTGGACAGGAGGTCCGCGGTGCCCTGCAGCGAGAGCAGGTTCTGGCGGGTGGCAGCGGTGAGGGTGACGCCTGAAGACATGGTGTGTGATCCATTCTGATCGGTGAGCCCCCTGTTTTGGGAGCCAGGCCAACAAACCACGCCGGAGTTGCGAAGGGCTTAAGCGGCGAGGTCAACAAGAGATTGCAAGCGGCTGCGAATTACGCCCGGTCGCAATGGATCTCTTACTGTTCAGGCACTTGCGCCGGACGCACGAGAGCGATCTTTATCGTTCGTTAACCATAAGCCACGATGGTCCGGCTCCAGCGGAGATCCGGACCATGCCCCTCAAGATCGAACTCAAGCCGTTCGAGCGGCTGTTGATCGGCGGCGCGGCGATCCGCAACGGCTCGCGGCGCTCGAGCTTCGTCATCGAGACGGTCACGAAATTCCTGCGCGAGAGCGACATCATCACCGAGCGCGAGGCCGATACCGCCTGCAAGCGCCTCTACCTCACGCTGACGGTCCTCTACCTCGCCGACGATCCGAGCGGACCGGAGAACCTGTTCGTCGCGCAGGCGAGCGAGGTGATGGCGATGGTGCCGAGCATGGCGCCCTTCATCCGCGACATCCATGCGCAGATCGAGGCGGGCGATTTCTACCGGGCGCTCAAGCGCGGCAAGGACCTCGTGGCCTACGAGGCCAGCCTCGCCGAGCGGCTGTCCAAGGCGCAGCCCGATTCGCCGGCCGACGAGACCTGACCGGGATCGAGGTGCGTCCCTCCCCGGGTAACGGGCGATGGGTGTACCCGCGAATCGCCTGCGCGGTCCGCAGAAGCCCGCTCGCCATAACGTGTGTTGATGCGCGCGGCCGGCGTTTTGCCCAGACCTGTCCCAGTCACGGGGACGTGTGAAGGGACGGGCCGTCTTGGGTCGGCGCGTCGCCCGATCGCCCCTGGCCAGCGTCGGGAGCGTCTCCCATCGAACCGTCACGCAAACTCCGCCCCGGCCTGCCCGCCTCCATCCGGCTCCATCTCGGCGCGTCCCTGCGGGACGTCTATTGCGATGCCGCCTGGACCCCCTCCGAGCGGGTGGTGGCCCTTCTCGCCGAACTGGAGACCGCGCTGGCGCGGGGCTCCGACGAGCGCCTCGCGCAGGAGATCCGCCAGGGCCTGCAGGAGAACATGAAGCTCCTGCACCGCTTCGCCCTGTCGCTCACCAAGAATCCCGGCCGCGCCGAGGATCTGGTGCAGGACACGCTGCTGCGGGCCTGGAAGTACCGAGCCCAGTTCGTGAGCGGCACCAACCTGCCGGCCTGGCTCAGCGTCATCATGCGCAACACCTTCTATTCCGGGCAGCGCAAGCGCGCCAACGAGGTCGAGGACGGCGACGGCGCCTATGCCGCGCGTCTGGTCACCCTCCCCTCCCAGGGCGGACGCCTCGACCTGCAGGACATGACCACGGCGATCGCCACCCTGCCGCCCGACATGGCGCGGACCCTGACCCTCGTGGCCATCGAGAACCTGAGCTACGAGGAAACGGCCAAGGCGATGGGCTGCAAAATCGGCACGGTGAAGAGCCGCCTCTGGCGCGCCCGCGAGCGCCTCGCCGACGTTCTCGGCTACACCGCCGACGAGATCGGCCCGGACGGCCTCGTGCGCTCCGCGATCCGGCACGACACCGACCACGGCGGACAGGCGAGCTTGCGCTCGGTCTGATCGGGAAAGCCGCTGTCGTCGACGGACGTCCGGCGATTGCGTCCACGGGGTCTGATGCCGGTCCGACCGGGCCGTCCGCTGGCGACTGCGGACACCGGCGCAATCCTCACGCGGAGGTCACCGCCTTGTGGGCGCACAGCCAGGTGTCCACGGTCTCGCCCTGGAAGTAGAAGGAGGGTGGACCGACGCGCTTGACGTTGCCCCAGGCTCCCGCGTGGGTTCCGGGCGGAACGTCGGGCCGGCCGTAGAAGGCGTAGGAGACCTCGACCGGCGTGCCGGCGGCCGGCATCGCGACGGGGACGACCCGCACGAGATTGGCAGAGACGGTCACGCTGGCGATCGGCAAGGCCACGCCGCCGACCTTGAGCGCGAAGCCCTTGTCGGCGGCGGCCTCGATCGTCTTGGTGTCGACGGTCCACGAGCACCTCATCTTGACTGGCGGCGGGGGCGCGCGGCTTGCTTTGACCGGGGCAAATCCATAGACCCAAGCCCCACAAAGTGCCGCGAAGCAGATCGCATCTCGGTCGAAGGGGCACAATTGCAAATATGTCCAATGCGACCAAAAGGTGCCTGGTAATTGGCAATTGCCAAGTACAGCCTTTAAAGCATGGATTAACCTGGGTGCTGGATCAAATCGTTGTCGATTCGTATGGTGTACATACGACGCGACCGGCCGATATTAGCGAGATACAGGCAAATTTTATTGCAAATAAGCGCGATTATGCGTTTGTTATCACAATTCCCCTATCTGATAAGTTCGAGGAATTTTCGGCGGCTCGGATCGTCGAATCTTTCTACCCGATCCCGGTCGTTTTTATCACGAATATTGTTTTCACGGGCCTTCACCCTGACGTGTCCTATATTGGCCATATGGGCGCAAGAATACAGGGGCCGCTCGGCGATTATCATAGCCTAATCGCTACTCTGGCCTTTGCGTCCGGATTGCCGGCGAACGAAGCGATCGGTCTTTACCAGCGCGGCGCATACGACGTCCTCGGCTACTTCGACGAGTGCGAAAATTCGTTCCTGGAACTTCGGCGCAGGGAGCAGTTTGTCGACATAGGGTTCGAGCAGGAAATGCGAGGGCTCATTAGCGATGGTGTATGCTTTTTTTCGCATAACCATCCATCTTCTCGTATATTTGTGCCCTTTATCGATAAGATTGCCCATTATCTGGAAAATATGAGATTGGCTCGCAGAAGTGGTTGGCAAATGGACGTCAACACGGTCCCGAATTTTCTAGCAAGTTCGACAATTTATCCCGTTTATCCTGAGATAGCCCGGCACAACAACCTATCATTCGATGGATCGTACTTCTTCAAATCGACGTCTGTTGGGGATAGGCCGGGTCGCGTCTACGGATTGGAGGAGTTCGTGCAGCTGGAGTACGAGGCCTTTTCCCGGGTTCCGAAGGACAAGTTCATGAACCTGCCGGTCATGAAGGATGAGTCTATCCACTTGCCCGTCATCAAGGACTCGCTGGCCAAATTCGGCAACGCGGCGCAGTGGCCCCGGTAATCTGAATCCTGGTGCCGCCTTCGGTTCCGGTGTTCCCGCCGTCCGAACATCCCGTTCGGCGAGAGCATCGATCCTCAGGAGGATGCCGCCGGCAGCCGTCCGTCGTCCGCCACATCCGGGGAATGGCCGCCCTCGATCCGCGCGCCCGTGAGGGTGCCGGCGCGCGCATCCGACTCAGCGGCCGCCGACCCACGGGAGGTCGGGCGTGCCGTCGAAGGTCGTGTCGTTCAAGTCTCCGCCGCCACGGTCGCGAGGGTCTGGCGGGGCGGCGCCCGAGCGAACCCACGTCCGCATCACGACGCGATTAACCGGAAGTGGTAGGCCAGGTTCACGGCATCTTCATCGGCGTGGGTCGCCCCAGGAGCCGGGCGGTGACGAGGCCGAGGCCGAGGGTGACGAGGGCGCAAAGGCCGAGCGAGGCGAACTGCCCGAGAGCCTGGAGCGCGCCGCCCAGGATCGCCACGCCCAGCGCCTGGCCGCAGAAGAACGAGAAGGCGTGGAGCGCCACGGCCGAGGCGCGCGCCGTCGGCGCCACCTCCGTCACCTGCACCTGGAAGCTGTTGTGCAGCAGGTAGAAGCCGAGGCCCAACGCCACGAGGGCGGCGGCATCCACCTGCCAGCGCGAGGCCATCCCGATGACGAGGAGCGCCCCGGCGCAGATGGTCCCACCCGCCATGAGCATCCGCGACAGGCCGAGGTGGCGCACGAACAGCCCGACGCAGGCGGAATAGATCAGGCCGCCGGCGGCGAAGCCCGCCAGCGCCAGCCCGGCCTCGCGCGGGCCACCCTCCCCGCGCGCCTCCAGCAGCGGCGCCAGGTGCGGGAAGATGCCGAACACCGCGATCGCCTCGACGAAGACGGCGGCGAACAGCACCCGCGCCCGGGGAATGGCGACGATGGTCCGGTAGCGCGCCACCGCCTCGCGAACGCCGACGCGCCGGGGCGGGGCGGCGGCGGTCCGGTCGAACCCGAACAGAGCCGCCGCCGCGGCGGCCACCGCGACCGCGGCCGTGATGGCCATGACACCGCGCCAGCCGACCGTCGCCTCGATCAGGCCGGCGAAGGTCGAGCCCGAGAGCTGTCCGAGGATCACAGCCACCAGGAAGCGGCCGATGGCGACCTGGCGGTGCGCGAGGGCGATGCGGTCGCCCATCAGCGCCAGGGCGAGGGGCACCACTCCACCGGCCGCGGCCCCGGCGAGGATGCGCAGCCAGAACAGGCTCGCGATGTCCGGAGCCAGCGCGCAGCAGCCCAGCGCCAGTGCCAGGACGCCGAGGCAGATTGCGACGATGCGCTCCTTGCCCAGGCCGTCGCCGAGCGGCCCCAGCACCGGCTGGATCAGGGCATAGGGCAGCGCGAAGGCGGTGGAGAGCAGCGCCACGGTATGGGGATCGCTGGCGAGATCGCGCGCCAGCACTCCCACCAGCGGCTCGATGGAGCGACCCGCGAAGGTGCTGGCAAAGCCCGCCACCGACAGGATCACGATCAGGCGGGTGGCGGAGGAGGTCGCTGGCGGGGCGGCGGTCATGCGGACGGCGGTCGTGATCGAGGGGCGGGATGGCGCGACCGGGGATGCCGTGAAAGGCGCCGCCCTGTCGAGGCGGCGGGTCGCATGACCGGCGCGCGGCGCTCCCTCATCCCTTCATCAGCACCGCCACATGCGCGGCGACGGAATCGCCGAGCCCCTTGAGGTCGTAGCCGCCTTCGAGCACCGAGACGATCCGGCCCTGGCAGGCGGTGTCGGCGATCTCCATCACCCTCTGCGTCGCCCAGGCGAAATCCTCGGCCTCCAGCATCAGGTTCGCCAGGGGATCGCGCCAATGGGCGTCGAACCCCGCCGAGATCACGATCAGGTCGGGCTGGAACGCCTTCAGGCGCGACAGGATGCGGCTCTCGAAGGCCTCCTTGAAGGCGTCCCCGTCCGCGAAGGGCCGCAGCGGCGCGTTCACGATCGTGTCGTGCTCGCCGGTCTCGGAGACCGCGCCGCTGCCCGGATAGAGCGGCATCTGGTGGGTCGAGCCGAACAGCACCGAGGGGTCAGACCAGAAGATGTCCTGGGTGCCGTTGCCGTGGTGCACGTCCCAATCGACGATGGCGACCCGCTCGGCCCCGTGGACCTTCTGGGCATGGCGGGCGGCGATGGCCGCGTTGTTGAAGATGCAGAACCCCATCGCCTTAGTGCGCTCGGCGTGGTGGCCCGGCGGCCGCATGGCGCTGAAGGCGTTCCTGGCGGCCCCGGTCATCACGAGGTCGACGCCGGTCACCGCCGCGCCGACGCCGCGCAGCACGCAGTCGATGGTGCCGGGCGAGAGCACGGTATCCCCGTCGAGGTGGACGAGCCCGTCCGCCGGTGCCGAGCGGACGAGATCCCGCACCCAGGCCTCGGGATGGGCCAGCATCACCGTCTCGAGGGTGGCCGGTTCCGGCGAGCGCCGGTCGAGGCCGGCGTAGTCCGGGCCGGCGAGCGCGTCCTGCACCGCCTGCATGCGCTCGGGCCGTTCGGGGTGGCCGTGCGGCGTGCGATGGGCCAAGGCGGCCGCGTGGTGGAACAGCACCGTCATCCGAACATCCTCTCGATCTCTTGGAATACCATATGCCAGACCGATCGCGGGGCGCCAGACCGGACCGGCGCAACCGCATCGCCCCGGGTTTCTCGCCGCCGACGGGAATTGTCCCGCCGCCGTCGCTTGAGGCATGATTTCACGGCGTGCGGGCGAGCCCGGCGCGAACCGCTTCCTGTCCGGGCCGCCGGCTCGGCCGGAAAGGCCGGAGCCGGCTCATGCTCCGACACGACGCCGGCAACCGGAACCCGCCTGCCCATGCGCGCCCTCTTCGTTCACCAGAACTTTCCCGGCCAGTACCGTCACGTGGCACCCGCCCTGGCGGCCCAGGGCCACGCGGTGGTGGCGCTCGGCATGAACGAGGCGCCGGCGCTGCCCGGCGTGAACGCCTTGCGCTACGGGATCAAGGCGCATCCCACGGAGGGGATCCATCCCCTCGCCCGGAACTTCGAGACCAAGGTCCTGCGCGGCGAGGCCGCGGCCCGCGCCGGGCTGGCGCTCAAGGCGCAGGGATTTTCGCCCGACGTCATCTGCGGTCATCCCGGCTGGGGCGAGACGCTGTTCCTGAAGGATGTCTGGCCCGCGGCCAGGATGCTCGGGTTCGCCGAGTTCCACTACCGGCTCGCGGGTGCCGACGTCGGGTTCGATCCCGAGTTCCCCATGGACGGCGAAGCGTCCCGCTTCGAGGTGACCGTCAAGAACGCGCCCCATCTCCTGGCCTACGACCAGGCAGACTGGCTGGTCTCGCCGACGCGGTGGCAGGCCGGCCAGGTTCCGCCCGCCTACCGCGAAAAGGTCAGCGTGATCCACGACGGGATCGATACCGGCGTTGCGTCGCCGAACCCCTCGGCGACGATCCGGCTCAACACCGAGGGCCCGACGCTCTCGCCGGGCGACGAGGTCGTCACCTTCGTCAGCCGCAACCTCGAGCCCTACCGCGGCTATCACATCTTCATGCGGGCGCTGCCGGAGATCCTGCGGCGGCGCCCCAAGGCCCGCGTCATCATCGTGGGCGGCAACGGCACCAGCTACGGACGGCCGAGAGCCGACGGGCGCAGCCACCGCGACGCCTATCTCGACGAGGTCAAGGACGCCCTCGATCTCTCACGGGTGCATTTCGTCGGGCGCATCCCGCACGCGGTGTTCCTGAACCTGCTCCAGGTCTCGGCGGCGCATGTCTACCTGACCTATCCCTTCGTCCTGTCCTGGTCGCTGATCGAGGCGATGGCGGTCGGCTGCGCCGTCGTCGGCTCGGCGACGCCGCCGGTGGAGGAACTGGTGCGGCACGGGGAGAACGGGTTGCTGGTGGACTTCTTCTCGCCGGGCGCGATCGCGGAGGCGGTGGTGGCGCTGCTGGCCGATCCACAGGGACATCGGGGCCTTCGTGCGGCCGCACGCCGGACCGCGCTGGGCTACGACCTCGCATCGGTCTGCCTGCCCCGGCATCTGCAACTGATCGGGGACGTCGCAGCAGGGCGCCGACCGGCCGCCGTCTGAAGGCGATCCGGCCGGTGTCGCGGGCCCGGAGGTTTCGTGCCCGCCTCCCAGGGCGACTGCCAGGGGAGACGGGATGGTCGGTGAAGGACCGTCGAAGAGCCGTCTACGACGATCCGAAGCCCGCCTCAGGCGGTTTCGAGCAGGCGGCGGGCGATGACCTGGGCCTGGATCTCGGCGGCACCCTCGAAGATCGAGAGGATGCGCGCGTCGCACAGCACCCGGCTGATCTGATACTCGAGGGCGAAGCCGTTGCCGCCGTGGATCTGCAGGGCGTTGTCGGCCGCCGCCCAGGCAACGCGGGCGCCGAGCAGCTTGGCCATCCCGGCCTCGAGATCGCAGCGCTTGCCCTCGTCCTTCTCGCGGGCCGAGAAGTAGGTGAGCTGGCGGGCGATGTTGATCTCCACCGCCATCATCGCGATCTTGTCGGCCACGCGCGGATAGTTGATCAGCGCCTTGCCGAACTGGACCCGGTCCTCGGCATAGCGCAGGCCGAGGTCGAGGGCGTTCTGCGCCACGCCGACGGCACGGGCCGCGGTCTGGATGCGGGCGGATTCGAAGGTCTGCATGAGCTGGGCGAAGCCCTTGCCCTCGACTTCGCCGAGCAGGTTGGCCGCTGGCACCTCGAAGTTGTCGAAGGCGAGCTCGTATTCCTTCATGCCGCGGTAGCCAAGCACGTGGATCTCGCCGCCCGACAGGCCCTGGACCGGGAAGGGCTCCTCGTCGGTGCCGCGCGGCTTCTCGGCGATGAGGAGCGAGAGGCCGCGGTGGCCCTTCTCCTCGGGCTTGGTGCGCACCAGACAGGTCATGATGTCGGCGCGCACGGGGTGGGTGATCCAGGTCTTGTTGCCCGAGATCTTCCAGACGTCGCCGTCCCTGACGGCCTTGGTGCGCAGGGACGCGAGGTCGGAGCCGGTGTTCGGCTCGGTGAACACGGCGGTGGGGAGCGTGTCGCCGGACGCGATGCCCGGGAGGAAGCGGTGCTTCTGCTCCTCGGTGCCGCCGCACAGGATCAGCTCGGCGGCGATCTCCGAGCGGGTGCCGAGCGAGCCGACACCAATGTAGGCGCGGGACAATTCCTCGGAGACCACGCACATGGAGATCTTGGGCAGGCCCATGCCGCCGTACTCCTCGGGAATCGTCAGGCCGAAGACGCCGAGCTCGGCCATCTTGGTGACGATCTCCATCGGGATGTAGGCGTTCTGGCTGTGCCACTCGTGGGCGTGGGGCACGACCTCGGCCAGCCCGAAGCGGCGCATCTCGGAGCGGATCGCTTCCATGTCCTCGTCGAGGCCGGACTTGCCGATGGTGGCCGAACCGCCGTTGTCGCGGATGCGGGCGACGAGGGCGGCCCGGTTCTCGGCCGTATTGCCTTCCGCGATCAGGGACTCGACGGCGCCGGTGCGGAACTTGGCGACCTCACGGGCGGTCAGGCCGAGCGAGCCGGTGGGACGCACCATTTCGCCCTGGCTCATCGGAATGCCGGAGAACATCTGGTCGAGGTATTCGCCGATGCCGATCTTCACGAGCAGGGATTCGGTCTCGCCGAATTCGCCCGTCTCGGTGAGGCGGGCGGCGTAGGCGGCGAGCTCGCGCACGCCCTCGGCATAGACGGCGATCCAGGCGAGGCCGTGGGTGGCGTGCTGCTCGGCTTCCATCATCTCCGCCGAGATCTTGCCCTCGCCGGACAGGACCCGGGTGCGGACGCGGCGGGTCGCCTCGGAGACGAGCCCCTTGGCGGCCTCACCGGCCTCCCGGGCGAGGGTCAGGAAGTCCTGAGGTTCGATCGTGACGGCGGGCGATGCGGACATGGGGATTCTTCCTTCGCAAAAGTCTTATGCTGCCTGTCATTATAGGCACGATCGGCGCCTCTGTAGAGGCGTCTCGCCGCAGTCGATGGAATTCGATGTGGTATACTTCATGATGTCGCGCTCATCCGCGACTGGCGATGGCCACACCGGCCGCGGCCACCGCCATTCCGGCCATCTGCACGACGTTCAGGGCCTCGCCGTAGAGGCCGTAGGCCATGGCGGCGGAGACCGGCGGCACCAGGAAGAACAGGGATGCGACGCCGGCCACAGCCCCGCGCCGGATCAGCACCAGCAGCAGCAGGATGCCCGCCACCGAATTGACGAGCACCGACCATGCGAGCCCGGCCCAGAGCGGCAGCGAGGCGTCGAAGCGCCCGTCCCCGAACAGGAGGGCGACCGGCACCGCCAGCAGGGAGGCGCCGACGAACTGGACCGTGGCGTTGCTCAGGAGATCGACATCGACCGCATGGCTCTTCTGCCAGAGGGTGCCCAGCGTCATCGCCACCATCGCCCCGAGGCAGGCCGCCAGGGGCAGGACCGGGATGCCGGCCTCGCCGGCGACGCCGATCTTGGGGGCCAACACCAGGATCGCCCCGGAAAACCCGAGCCCGATGCCGGACCAACGGCGGGAACTCACCCGTTCCCGCAGGAGCGGCCGCGCCAACATCGCCGTCAGCAGCGGCTGCAGGCTGCCGACGAGAGCGGCGATGCCGGCCGGCAGGCCGTTCTTGATCGACCAGAACACCCCGATCACGTAGAGCCCCTGCATCAGAAGCCCCGCGACCATGGCGTCGCGCCATTCGGCCGGGCCTCTGGGCCAGCGCGCGCCGAGGGTGGCGGCGATACCGGCGAGCACCAGCGACACCGCCACCACCCGCACCGCGACGAAGGTCAGCGGCTCGGCATGGGGAGCCACGAAGCGGGCGGCGATGAAGCCGGTCGCCCAGATCAGGACGAAGAGCCCGGGGATGGCGGCGCGGGCGGCCGAGGCGTTTGACATGATGCCGGCAGGCACCATAGCGGGCGCCCGAACACAACCCGGCCGGGCGCCGCCGGCCCATGCGCCCGCTCGTTTTCCGCGGTGGACGTTGCCCTGTCGCCCGCCCTGGCGTTTAGAGGGGGCCATGACATCCCGTCAGGAGACGTCGCCTGCCCGTGAGCCGCCTGCGCACCAGCCTCAGCATCGCGGCGATCGCCGCCCAGCGCTTCGTGATCCACGACGGCTGGGCGATCGCCAGTCACATCGCGCTGTCGAGCCTGACCTCCCTGTTCCCGTTCCTGATCCTGCTGGCGGCTGTCGCCGGCCTGTTCGGCACGAAATCGCTCGCCGACGAGGCCGGCGTGCTGATCTTCGACGCTTGGCCGAGGGAGGTCGCCAAGCCGATCGTGGGAGAGATGCACCGGGTGCTCACCGAGCAGCGCGGCGGCGTGCTGACGGTGGGCGCGGTGCTGGCGCTCTACTTTTCCTCCTCCGGCGTCGAGAGCCTGAGGGTCGGGCTCAACCGCGCCTATGGCCTGCGCGAATCGCGGCCGTGGTGGCTGACCCGGCTCGAATCGATCGGCTACGTCGTGTGCGGCGCCTTCGCGATGCTCGCCTTCGCGCTGCTGGTGGTGCTCGGGCCGCTGCTGTGGCGAACCCTGATCAAGTTCGTCCCCGGCCTCGAGCCCCTCGGGCTCACCGTCGCCATCGGCCGCATCGGCATCACCGCCACCCTGATCGCCGCGGTGCTCATCATCGCCCACAAGTTCGTCGCCACCGGGCGCCGGCCGGTGCTGGCGGTGCTGCCGGGCGTGGCGGTGACGCTGCTGCTGTGGTTCCTCGCCGGCCTCGGCTTCGGCTTCTACCTCGACCGGTTCTCGACGGCCTACGCCTCCACCTACGGGGGACTGGCCACGGCCATGGTGTTCCTCGTCTTCCTGTACTGGCTGGCCGCAATGTTCCTGTTCGGCGGCGAGATCAATGGCACCGTCATTGCAGCGCGGCGGCGAAGGCTACAGGCACGGATGCAGGCACGACGGAACAGGGCGCTGGATCAGCCGGAGGATCAGGCCCGGGAGGCGCCGCCGCCCTGATGCGCGGCGTCCGGTCACGCGCGATCCACCATCCGACATTCGCCTGTGACCTGCGCGTCCTAGCCTCCTGCCCGGGGTGCGGGCATGAGACGGGCGGGCCGTCGCGGATGGCTGGCAAGGGGTGACGGCATGCGGATCCGGTTCGGCTGCGAGATGGGCTACGAATTCGCCTATCCGACCCCGCTGATCGCGCGGCTGACCTCGCATCCCGATTGCCGCGGCACCCTCGTCGTCCCCGACGACCTGCGGACCGACGCGGACGTACCCTTGCAGGCCTTCCTCGATCCCTTCGGCAACCGCTGCGCCCGCCTCGTGGCCCCGGCCGGCTTCCTGACCCTGACCGTCGAATCCGTGATGGAAGACGACGGCGCCCACGATCCGGTGGTGGCGCAGGCGAACCAGCATGCGGTCGAGGAGCTTCCGCCCGAGACCCTGCCCTTCCTGGTGGCCAGCCGCTACTGCGAGTCCGACCTCCTGTCGGACGAGGCCTGGCGGCTGTTCGGGGATACGCCCGCCGGCTGGGCACGGGTGCAGGCGGTGTGCGACTGGGTCCACGACCACATCGCCTTCGGCTACGACTATTCCCGCGTCGACCGCACAGCCACCGATGCCCTGGCGGTGGGTCGCGGCGTCTGCCGCGACTACGCGCATCTCAGCGTCGCGTTCTGCCGGGCCCTCAACATCCCGACGCGCTACTGCACCGGCTATCTCAGCTTCATCGGCGAGCCCGAGCCGCATCCGCCGGGGGATTTCGCCGCCTGGATCGAGGTATATCTCGGCGGGGCCTGGCACACCTTCGATCCGCGCAACAACGCGGCCCGGCAGGGCCGCATCCTCGTCGCCAGGGGACGCGACGCGGCCGACGTGCCGCTGACCCACACCTTCGGGCCGAACCGGCTGACGCTGTTCCGCGTGTGGGCGGAGGAGGTGTGACCGCGAAAAACCCCTCCCCCGCAGAGGGGAAGGGATCGGGGACGCGGATCAGGCCGCCAGCGGCAGGGCGTCGTCGGCTTCGTGGGCGCCAGCCATGAACTGCGCCCTGGCGAGGTCCGCGAAGCGCCCGTTCTGCGCGACCAGCGCGTCGAAGCTCCCCGATTCGACGATCCGGCCCTCGTGGAAGACGAGGATGCGGTCGGCGTTGCGGATCGTGGCGAGGCGATGGGCGATGACGAAGGTCGTGCGGCCCTCCATCACGGCTTCCAGGGCACCCTGGAGCTTGCGCTCGGTGGTGGCGTCCAGCGCGCTGGTGGCCTCGTCGAGGATCAGCACCGGCGGATTCTTCAAGAGTGCGCGGGCGATCGACAGGCGCTGGCGTTCGCCGCCCGAGAGCGAGCGTCCGCGCTCGCCGATCACCGTGTCGAGGCCGTCGAGCTGGCGGTCCATGAACTCGGTGGCCTGAGCCCGGTCGAGGGCGTCGAGCATCTCGGCGTCGGTGGCGTCGGGGCGGCCGACCTGTAGGTTCTCGCGGATCGAGCGGGCGAACAGCATCGGCTCCTGGAACACCACGCCGATGTTGTGGCGCAGGGACGACAGGCCGATGTCGCGGATGTCGATGCCGTCGATGCGGATGGCGCCGTGGTCGGGATCGAAGGCGCGGTGGAGCAGGCCCAGCGTCGTCGACTTGCCCGAGCCGGTGGTGCCGACCAGGGCCACGGTCTCGCCGGCGCGGGCGGTGAAGGAGACCTCCTCCACGGCCTTGCGGCGGGGGGTGTAGGAGAAGCCGACGTTGTCGAAGGAGACCTCGCCCTCGAAGCGGGCGACCTGGCGGGCGTTGGCCCGGTCGTGGACGGCGGGCGCCGTGTCGAGGATCTCGAAGAACTCGGCGATCTTGGGCATCTGCTGGAACAGGCCGTTGATGCAGCAGGCGACCTGGTCGAGGCGCGACACCAGCATGGTGGCCAGGCTCATGAAGGCAACGACCTCGCCGACGCTGGCCATCCCGTGCTGGTGCAGCACGATGCCGGTGATGAAGATCGCGGTCATCGTCAGCGTGGCGGAGGCGCGGGTGGCGACGTTGGCCAGAGCCCACCACGACAGGACCGGGATCTGCGCGGCGAGCAGGTTGCGGATGATGCCGTGCATCGCATCCTTCTCGGCCTTGGCGCGGGTGAAGGACTGGATGACCGCGACGTTGCCCAGCGCATCGGAGGCGTGTTCGGCCAGGCCCGACTGGTAGGCCTCGACCTTGCCCTGCAGGGTTTCGGTGCGGCGGATGACGAGGGTGGTCAGCACGGTGAAGACCAGGACCAGCACCACGAGGATGCCGCCGAGCTGCCAGTTGACGAACAGGGTGAGCGGCAGCAGCACGCCGAGGGAGACGATGGCGACGAAATGGTCGCGGAAGAAGCCGAGCCACAGCCATGACATGCCGTTCGTGCCCTCCAGCATCGCCTTGAGGACGCGCCCGGAGTGGTTCGAGGAGTGGAAGGCGAGCGGCAGCTCGAGGACGTGCTCGAAGTAGTTGGCCATCGCCGAGAGGCGGTTGCGGTGGGCCAGCCGGTCGGCGTGGAGCGCGATGGCGACACCGGCCGCGATGGTGAACAGGCCGAAGCCGACCCAGGCCGCCACCAGGGGCAGCAGGGTCGCAAAAGCGTCGGAATCCTTGTTCAGATGGGTGAGCTTGTCGATGATCCGGCCCATGAGCAACGGCTCGACGAAGGCGGCCACGGCCAGCGCCACGTTGGCGGCGGCCAGGAAGACGGCGAGCCGCTTGTCGGCGCCCAAAAGGCCCATGACCCGGGCGTAGAGACGAACCAACGACATGATGACGTGTGCTCCGAAGCCGATTTTGGCGGCCCCCGTTCGTGCGGGACCTTGTGCCTGTACGCGGCACCTGCGGATCGGCGGTCCGCTGTCGGCGGAACGGCTTAGCCTCGGTGCTGATCGGCTTATCGCAGCCTCTCCCTGAACGGCGAATGACACGATTCCCAGGCGCGGCGCCACCGATTTTACGGTTCGTTCACCGCGTCCACCTAAGTCTGTGCACGGGGCTTACGCCCGGCGTCCGTTTCCGGCGCGTCTCCGTCGCTCAGGTTTGCCCGCCATGGATCTCGCAACCGCTGTCGGTCTGCTCGGCGGAATCGCGACCGTCTTCGTCCTGATCATGATCGACGGCGGCAATTTCGCCGCCTATTTCGACAAGCACGCGGTGATCGTGATCTTCGGCGGCGCCACCGCCGCGACGATGATGCGCTTCCCGTTCTCGACGATCGCCCACGGCCTGCCGATGGGCCTGCGCTACGCCTTCACCATGCGGGCGATCAAGCCGCGCGACCTCATCGAAGAGATCACCAAGATCGCCGACGTGGTGCGCAAGTCCGGCCCGATGGCCCTCGAGAGCATGGAGATCTCCGACCCGTTCCTCGCCCAGGGCGCCCGCTACATCGCCGACGGCTACGACCGCGAGTTCATCCGCGACACGATGGAGCGCGACCGGGACAACTTTCTCATGCACCTCGACGAGGGCTCGAAGATCTACCGGGCGTTCGGCGACTGCGCCCCGGCCTGGGGCATGATCGGGACCATCCTCGGCATGGTGACGATGTTCGCCAACATGTCCGATCCCTCGAAGCTCGGCCCCGCCATGGCGACCGCGCTGCTCGCCACCCTCTACGGGGCGCTGCTCGCCAACGCGATCACGCTGCCGCTGGCCGACAAGCTCCACATGAAGCTCGAGGAGGAGGACGTCTCGCGCTCCCTCATCATCGACGGGATCCTGCTCATCCGCGACGCCAAGAGCTCCTCGCTCGTGCGCGAGATGCTGATCGCCTACCTGCCGCACAACCACCGCGAAGACCTTTCGGCCGAAGCGGCCTGACGACCACGGGAGGCGGCGGTGGCCAAGAAGAAGCGCGGCGGCGCGCACGGCGGCCACGGCTGGTTCGTGACCTTCGCCGACCTGATGGCGCTGCTCATGAGCTTCTTCGTCATGATCGCCGCCTATTCGACGCAGGACCAGAAGAAGCTGCAGATGGTGGCCGGCTCGATGCGCGACGCCTTCGGCACGACCAAGGAATCGCGCTTCGCCGGCATCATCGAGAAGGACGGGCTGCCGAGCGCGCAGCGCGTCAAGAACCTGCGTGACATCGCCCCCGAGAACGCCACCGACCGCCCGACACCGCCCGGAACCGACGCCATCCAGGAAGAGGGCATCCCGGATGCGGGCTATCGCGACGGAGCGGGCCTGGCCGCCGCCAGCCTGCGCCAGGCGCTGCAGGACATGCCGGAGGTCGCCGAACTGTCGAAGAACATCATCGTCACGCCGACCCAGCGCGGCCTCGACCTGACGCTCGTCGACCAGGACGGCGCCTCGATGTTCCCGGACGGGTCGAGCCGGCCCAACGACCGCACCCGCCGCCTCCTCGAAAAGCTGGCGCCGACCCTGCGGCGGATGGCCAACCGTATCGCGATCACCGGCTTCACCGCCACGGATCGCCCCGGCGCCCGCACGTCGGTTCCGCCCTGGGAACTCTCGGCCAACCGCGCCATCACCGTGCGCGAGATCCTCGCCAATGCCGGCGTGCCCGACGATCGCTTCGCCTCCGTCAGCGGCAAGGCCGACACCGAGCCGCTGTTTCCCGACAACCCCTACCTCTCCGCCAACCGGAGGGTGACGGTGACCCTGCTCAGCGAATCGGCTCCGACGCCGTGGACCAAGGGGATCCCTTGAGGCCGCCGCCGCCGACGCCCATCGCGAGACGGGCCGGTCGTCCTATTCGGCGACCAGCAGCGCCCAGTAGACCTTGTACTTCGAGTTCGGCGCATAGGCGGTGGCGATGCCCATCCGCCGCGCCCTGGGCGCGCGCATGACGGCGTCGTGCCCCGTGCTCTCGCGCCAGCCCGAGAAGGCTTCGGCCAGGGTATGGTAGCCGGCCGAGAGGTTGGCCTCGGCGCCGACGTAGCCCAGGCGCCCCACCGCGTTCTTCACCGTCTCGGCCCGGCTCGGCTTGTCCGCCACCGCCATGGCGGCGGCCTCGGCCTGGGCCAGGCGCTGGAGGTCCGGGTCGAGGGCCAGCGGCGCGAGGCCGGTCCTGGCGCGATAGGCCGAGATCATGTCGCGGGCGGTGGCGGCATCGATCTGCGCCGCGGGCGTCGCCAGCGCCAGGTACAGGGTCGGCGCCGGTTCGGACCGGTCGGCCATGCAGCCCGACAGGAACGGGGCACCCGCGAGGATGGCGGCGGTGAAGCGCCGCGCGCGCGTCACGACGAGGCCCGCGCGGGCCGCCGCCGCGAGGCCGGTGCTGCGTCGTCCCCGTCCTCGGGGGTCGTCGCTCCGGGCGCGCCCGTCGCGGCGGGTGCCGCCGAACTCGTCGCGAAGGCGGTGGCGATCTGGCCGAGGGCGTTCTGCACGGGTTCCAATCCCTGGACGGTGACGACGCTCGATCCCGGTCCGAGGTCCGGGATCATCTGCGCTGCGGACAACGCCTTGAACACGGAAAAGTTGAGGTCGCTCTGCACGCGCGTGCCAAAATCGACGTCGGTGATCCAGGCGAGCAGCTCGAAGTCGAGGAACGGGTCTCCGATCTTGCGGAAGACGACACGCGGGGCCGGCGACTTGAGCACGTCGGCATGGGCGGTGGCGCAGGCGGTGATCATTTCGGCCGCCCGGACCGGGTCCTGGTTGCGCATCACGCTGACCAAGATGCTGACGCGCCCGGTCCGGTCGCCGCGGACCCGGTTCTTGACGATGCCGGAGATCAGGTTGGAATTCGGCACGATCACCGCCGAGCGGTCGAAGGTCTGGATCTCGGTGGAGCGCACCGAGATGCGCTTCACGATGCCCTCGCTGTCGCCGATGACGACCTGGTCGCCGACCCGGATCGGCCGCTCCCACAGGAGGAGCAGGCCCGAGACGAAGTTGTTGACGATGGACTGGAGACCGAAGCCGATGCCGACCGACAGGGCGCCGGCCACGATGGTGAGCTTCTCCAGGCTGAGGCCGAGGTACGAAAAGGCCAGGGCGAGGGCGAGCAGGAAGCCGCAATAGCCGGTGACCGTGGCGATCGAGTTGCGCAGGCCCGCGTCGAGGTCGGTGGCGGGCAGGTAGGTCTTTTCCAGCCAGCGCGTGATCGCCTTGGTGACCACCACGCCGAGCACCAGGATGCCGATGGCGAGCGCGATGGTGGAGAGCGAGATCGTGACGTCGCCGACCTTGAAGCCGAAGAAGGCCGTGCGCACCGAGGTGAGCACGTCCGTCGAATCGAGTCCCCACGGCGCCAATGCCAGCAGGATCGCGACCAGTACCAGCGCGACCCTGGCGAAGCCCGTGGCCAGCACGGCGATCTGGTTGATCGAGCGCTTGCGCAGGCCGGTGTTGGCCTGGAGGGCCGTGGCGACCCGCGTCTGCTCGGTGAGCGAGCCGCCGATGAAGGTGTCGGCGCTGGCCGTCAGCAGATAGAGCAGCGCGAACAGGCTCGCCGTCCACACGATCTGGTCGATGAGGAAGGACGAGAAGGCGACGTAGCCCACCGTCGTCGCCGCGCCGACGCCCGCCACCACCGCCCAGCCGAGCAGCCGGGCCGGCCCCCCGATGGTGGTGGCGTTGTCCGGCGGCACGTAGGGGCCGAGGCAGGCCTCCTCCTCGTCCTGCGTGTCGGCGAAGCGATGCAGGCCGATGGCGAGGATCAGCACGGTCGCCAGCGCCCCGATACCCCGGGTGGCGATGGAGACCGGCAGCGCGGCCGAGATGCCGGAATTCAAGGCCTCGATCGTCTTCACCACCGAGATCACGACGGCGATGCTCACCGCCAGGAGCGTGAGGCGCGAGGCGGCCGCGTCGCTCACCGGCGCCAGGCGCCAAGACGGCTTGTCCGGCGAGAGCAACGCGTCGCACAGGGATTGCACGAAGGCGACGAAGGCCAGCCCGATCAGAATGGCGCCGGCCATCGGCATCAGGCGCGGCGGCATCAGGTCGGTGGCGTCCAGGGCGTAGTAGACCGCATAGCTTCCCGCCAGCGCCGGCACGGTGCCAACAAGGAACACCCGCCAGGCCGCCATCAGCCGCTGGCGCCGGGGCGGATCGACCACCGCCTTGCCCCGGCGTCCGAAGCGCGGCGCGATGTTGCGGCGCCCGAAGTACAGGGCGCCCGAGATGCCGAAGGCGACGCCCAGCAGCAGCAGGTTACCGAGCGTGCCGTTGCGGGTGAAAAGGTCCGGCAGGTCGGTGACCGCGCTCTGCAGGGCCCGCAGGTCGCGGGGAATGTCGGCGGTCACCCGCATCCACAGGTCGGGACTGACGAGGGGCGAGGACCGTTCGAACAGGCCACGCGTGAAGGCGGCCCGGCGCCGGTTCGAGACCTGGTCGAGGATCTGCTCGCTCTGCACCAGCAGCGATTTCGCCAGGCGCTGCGTCTCGTCGATCTCGGCGACGGCGTGCTCGCGCTCGGAGCGTTCCTTGGCGACGTCGTCGCCCTCCTCGCCATCCTTGGGTTTGGGGCCGAGCTGGTTCAGGCGTTCGCGGGCCGCATCGAGGCGCGGCTGCGTCAGGTCGATGATGCGCCGGATCCCGTCGGCCACCGTATCGAGGCCGTCGCGGGCGCGCAGGAGGTCGCCGGCGGCCGCGGTCCGGCTGGAGACGATCTTCTCGCGGGCGTCGAGATCCTGCTTGGCCTTGTCGAGCCGGTCGCGGATCCCCTGGATCATCTCGGAGACGACGGGCTTTTCCTCGACCTCCTCCTCCTCGACCGCCTTGTCGGCGGGCTTTCCGGCCGTCGTGCCGGCGCCAGTCGGCTTGGTCTCTGTCGGCTTGGCTTCGCTCGGCTTGCCCGCCGTCGCGGGCCTGGCCTTCTCGGCCGGAGCCGCCGATTCTTGGGCCCGGAGCGCCCCGGGCGTCATGCCGAACAGCAGGACGGCGGAGATCGCGACCACCGCGTCGCGCCAGGACCGGCGCAAGCACGACGACCTCTCACCGGATCGATCCCGGACGATGGCGTGGATGCGCGATATGGCCTGACCCATCTCGTTCCTTTCGGGGCGCCGGCTCCCGGCGCCGACTCTCGTCGGATTCGTTCGTCACCGATCCGGGACCCGGCGGAACGCAGACCCCGTGCCGCGAGGGCAGCACCGTGACACGCGCCGTCTCTCGCCAAGCAATGGGGCGAAACGGTGCTCCCGGCGATGCGGTGGAGACAGGGCGGGATCGCCGGGGGCGCGGCTAGGCCCGGCATTACGGAGCCTAGCCTTCCGAAGCCCATCATTCCGAGGCCCGGCATTCCCGGGCCCGGCATTCCTGGGAGAGCCGCAGCGGACGAACTGTGTGTGTGACGTCGCAGTCGACACGGGCAACCTTCACAAGCCTGTCACGCTGATATTAGACTACCGCGCAATGGACCGTGCCTTTTCGTATCTGTGCGAGGAGGTGGCGCCGATCGTCCGTGCCGATGATCCCCGCCACGCGCCGGGCGTTTTCGCCCGATGCGACCGCTTTTGGCCGGTGCCATCCGTTCCGTCCCCTCCCCCGTCCCGGCCATGGCGCCGCCCTCCCCGCTTGCCGGGTGGGTCATGGGACTCGCGCCCGAGCGAGCGGGTCACGCTCTGCGATGGCGATGGGACGGCGCCTTCGACGCGTTCGACGCGTTGTCCCATCAGCGAACCGTACAGAGAGTAGCGCCGATGCTCGACCTCCAGACGCTCGTGCTGAACGCGGATTACCGGCCGCTCTCCTACAATCCGCTCTCGCTGTGGTCCTGGAAGGACGCCTTCACCGCGCTGTTCCTCGACCGCGTCACCCTGGTGGCGACCTACGATACCGAGGCGCGCTCGCCGAGCCGGTCGCTGCGGGTGCCGAGCGTGGTGGCGCTGAAGAACTACGTCACGCTGGCGCGCAGCCCGGCCTTCACCCGCTACAACATCTACCTGCGCGATACGTTCTCGTGCCAGTACTGCGGCCTGCGCCTGCCCTCGGGCGGCCTGACCTTCGACCATGTGGTGCCGCGCTCACGCGGCGGCCTGTCGAGCTGGGAGAACGTGGTCGCCGCATGTTCCCCGTGCAACCTGCGAAAGTCGAACCGCACGCCCGCGGAAGCCGAGATGCCGCTCCTGAACGAGCCGCGCCGGCCGACCCGGTACGAACTGCACCACCGCCAGCCGGAGTTCGACCACCGCGACTACCACCACACCTGGCTCGACTACCTGTACTGGGACAGCGAGCTCGAGAGCTGAGCCGGTCTCAGGGAAACCGGCGCGGCGGCACGTTGTAGATCGGCACGTTGAGCGAGTGGGTGAGGCCGCCCGGTGCGATCGGGCGGACGTGCCGCTCGTGATACACGTGCCGCGTCACGTAGCGCCGCCGCACCGTAATGAGACGGCGGTGATGGACGACCCGTTGCACACGCGGCCGGTCGTAGCCCGGCTCGCGGCCCGGCTCGAAACCGTCGGCCTGGGCCAGCGACACTAGGCCGAGCGCCAGGGCGGTGCCGAGGATGAAGGTGCGGATCATGGAGACGTCTCGCTGAACGGTCGGTGGATCAGAACTTCACGCCGAGCGCGCCGCGGACGGTGTTGAGGTGGACCTTCTGGTCCCCGAAGTCGGCGAACTGGATGTACTGGTATTCCGCACGCAGGAAGACGTTGGAGGTGATGGCGTAGTCGATGCCTCCGCCCGCCGCGAAGCCGAGGGCATATTTCTCCTTCGCGCCGCCGCCGCCCGACTGGTCGAGCGCGCCCACGAGCGTGGTCCGGGTGTTGTCGGTGTACTCCCGCAGGCTCACCTGGACCTGGTTGCGGACTTCGGCCCGGCCGAAGGCAATACCCGCCGTGGCGAAGGGCATGAACGGACCGAAGGCGAAGCCGCCGCGGGCCCGGATCGTGCCGTAGTCGATCATCTTCGCGCTCGAACGAGTGGCGATCGCGAAACTGTCGTAGAGGCCGTTGCTCAGCGTCACGTTGCGGCCGAGGCTGTCGGACGAGGCGACGGACTGGTTCAGGCTGGTGTAATCGACCTCGATGCCGACGACGGTATCGTCGAACTGCATGTTGTAGCCCGCGAATCCACCGAAGGAGCCGCCGCGTCCGTTCTTCGACCGCAGGCGGTTGCTTCCGGACACGCCGTACTCCGCCTCGACCCGCAATCCCCTCACGATCTGGGCGATCTCGGACCGGCCGGCGTTGCCGAAGCCCACACTGGTTCCGGTGTAGCCGCCGTGCCCGCCGACATAGACGCCGGTCCAATCGACGGTCTGCACCGGAGTGTCGTATTCCGCGCCGCGCAGGACGCCGTAGTCGAGATCGGCCGCCTGGGCTGCCGGAGTTCCGAAAGCGGCCAGTCCCGCGACAAGGAAACCAATCAGGGTACGCATGGGGATCGTCCTCAAGGCGTGGCCTCTAGGGAGGCGTGCTGAGCCTGTTGTCCCGTTCTACTTGGGTAACCTTAATAACCGGTTGCCGGGATCGCATTTCTCGGGCGGCGATCGGGATCGCTCCGACAGCAAAAAGGGCGGCGCGGACCCGATGTCCGCGTCGCCCTCGTCTCGAGTTCCCAGTCGCCGTTCGCGGCGGAACGGGTCTGCGATCAGTACTTTCGCACCAGCGGGCCGGGCTCGTAGCTCGGGGCCAGCGGCGGCAGGGCGGCGACACCGACGCCGCCGAGCAGCCAGCGCATGCCGAGCTTCACGTCGTGGGAGGTGATCTCCTTGGCCTGGTAGCTGACGTATCCGCAGCCCGGATCGTTGAAGCAGGCGACGTTGCCGGACTTCACGGTCCCGAGGTTCATGTAACGATAAGCCAGTTCGAGGCTGACGTTGGGCGTCACGGCATAGGCGAGGCCGGCCTGCGCCGCCCAGGCGAAGCTGGACGACTTCTTGTCCGGGGCGTATCCGAAGCCGCCGGTGGCGCCGCCAGCGCCGACATCGTGGAAGCCCGACATCTTGTGGAAGGCGTAGCCTGCGCCGCCGCCGACGAACGGCGTCACGCCGTACCAGGTGCCGAGATCGATGTAGCCGTTGGCCATGACGACCACCGACGAGATGTTGCCGTTGTAGAAGTTGATCGACTTGTAGGGCCGGCCCTGGCCGTCGAAGATCTGGCGGCCGTTGCCGTCGAAGGCATTGAAGCTGTCGCTGAAGCTGATCCGGCTGCCGCCACGGTACTCACCCGTGATGTCGCCGCGCAGGAACGCGTTGAACTGGTAGCCGACACCGCCGCCGGCGAAGTACTGCTCGGAGACCGCCTTCTGGTCGATGCCGTAGGCTGGCGGCAGCGCGCCGCCGCCCGGGATGATGGTCTTGATCTTGGAGACTTCGACCGCACCGACACCGACGTCGCCGCGCAGGTACCAGCCGCCGCCGATCTCGATCGGCGGGGGCAGCGGCTCGGGGGGCAGCGGGGGCAGGAGGTCGGCGGCCTGGGCGAGGCATGGCGCTCCCACGCTCACAAGGAGCGTGATCGAGCGCGCCAAAGCGGAGAGCTTGGAGCGGCGCATGGGGTGTCCTTTACTCGATCGCGTGCCGGAAGCTCGGGCGCCGGCTTGGATGACGAGTTGGAGGATGTCCCCAAGAGGTTAAATCAGGCTTAACGTTAAAAGTTATCCCTAGTGCCGCGTTACTGAATTTAACCCTCTGTTCATGTCGGCACGAAGATCAGGGCTGCCATCAACACCCTGGCCGAAACACCTCGCGGGACATTTCTACCGGACGTAGAATCCCGGCGATGGAATCCCTCTCGCCCGTGCGGACGGCAGCTCCCGTCCGCCGACACCTCAAGGAAAGAGTCAGATCATGCTCGCCACGGACGTGACCCGGCTGGCATCGAGGCTGCCCGAGGTGGTCGAGGGCGCCCACAACGGCAACCCCGACTTCCGCCTCGCCGGGCGCATCTTCGCGACCCTGTGGCTGGAGGAGGAGCGTCTGGTGGTCCGGCTCACGCCAGCGGACATCGCCACCCTCGACGAGGAGGCACCCGGCCTGCTCACGCCCATCGAGGGAGCCTGGGGTCGCCGGGGCTGGACCAACCTCGATCTGTGGGACGCGGACGAGGCGTTCGTCGGCCGGGTCCTGCTGGCGGCCTGGCGCCGCCTCGCGCCCACTCTCCTGGACGACGAATCGCCCTGAGGCGCCGGCCCTCAGGCGGCGGCTTTGGCCGCCACCCGGGCGACCGCATCGACGACGTCGTCCACCACCGCGGAGACGAGGCCACGGTCGTCGCCCTCCGCCATCACCCGGATCACCGGCTCGGTGCCCGAGGGCCTGATGACCAGGCGTCCGGCATTGCCCAGGCGCGAGCGCGCGTGCTCGATCGCGGTCACCACGGTGTCCTGCTTCAAAGGCTCGCCGGCGCCGTAGCGGACGTTGCGCAGGATCTGCGGCAACGGATCGAAGCAGTGGCAGACCTCGCTCACCGGCCGTTCCAGGCGCTTGACGACGCTGAGCACCTGCAGGGCCGCCACGAGGCCGTCGCCGGTGGTGGCGTAGTCGGACATGATGATGTGGCCGGACTGCTCGCCGCCGAGGTTGTAGCCGTGCTCACGCATATGCTCGAGGACGTAGCGGTCGCCCACCGCCGTGCGCGCCAGGGTGAGGTCGATGCCGGCCAGATAGCGTTCGAGGCCGAGGTTCGACATGATCGTGGCGACGATGCCGGGCTTGGTCAGACGGTCGTCTTCCTTCCACGAGCGGGCGATCACCGCCATAAGCTGGTCGCCGTCGACCGTCTGGCCCTTCTCGTCGACGATCAGCACGCGGTCGGCGTCGCCGTCGAGCGCGATGCCGATGTCGGCGCGCAATTCGCGGACCTTGGCGGCCAGCGCCGCCGGCGCCGTCGAGCCGACCCCACGGTTGATGTTGAAGCCGTCCGGCTCGACGCCGATGGCGATGACCTCGGCACCGAGCTCCCACAGGGTCTCGGGCGCGACCCGGTAGCCGGCGCCGTTGGCGCAATCGACCACCACGCGCAGGCCGTCGAGGGTGACCTGGCGCGGCAGGGTGCGCTTGGCGAACTCGATGTAGCGGGCGTGCACGCTCTCGATCCGCTTGGCCCGGCCGATGTCGAGGGAGCCGGCCAGCCGCTTGTGCAGGGCGCCGTCGATCAAGGCCTCGATCTCGCGTTCGACCTCGTCGGAGAGCTTGAACCCGTCCGGGCCGAACAGCTTGATGCCGTTGTCCTCATAGGCGTTGTGCGAGGCCGAGATCATCACGCCGATGTCGGCGCGCATCGAGCGGGTCAGCATGGCCACGGCCGGCGTCGGCATCGGACCGAGCTGGAGCACGTCCATCCCCACGGAGGTGAAGCCGGCCATGAGCGCGGTCTCGATCATGTAGCCCGACAGACGGGTGTCCTTACCGATGACGACGCGATGGCGGTGGTCGCCGCGCTGGAACACCAGGCCGGCGGCCTGCCCCACCTTGAGCGCCAGTTCCGGCGTGATCACGCCGTTGGCCAGTCCCCGGATGCCGTCGGTTCCGAAATATTTGCGCACGTCGCCCATCCCCGGTTGCCCGGTCCTCGTACTTCATCCGTCTGGACGGCTGGTATCCAAGCATGGCGAATCGATGGTGAATCGACCCACCGACGGCCTTCACCGCGATACGAAAAAGGGCGGCGGGTCTTCACCCGCCGCCCTCGGTCTCTCGTCCGCCGCCGGCGTCAGCCCTGCGGCTGGGGCTCCAGCCCGCCGTCGCTCTCGCGCGGCCGGCCACGTCCGGCGGAGGGAACCGACGAGCCGCGGATCGGGGTCGGGCCGTCGCCGGAGTCGCGGATCGGCGGCTTGCCGGCCAGCAGGCCCTTGATCTCGTCGCCCGACAGGGTCTCGTACTCGAGCAGCCCCTGGGCCAGGGCCTCGAGGTCGTCCTTGCGCTCGGCCAGGATGCGGCGAGCCTCTTCGAGGCCGGTCTCGACGAGGCGGCGAACCTCCCCGTCGATCTTCTGGGCGGTGGCCTCCGAGATCGTCTGCTGACGACCCATCGACATCCCTAAGAACACCTCGTCGTTGTTCTCGCCGTAGGCCACGGTGCCGAGTTCGGGCGAGAAGCCCCAGCGGGTCACCATCATGCGGGCCAGACGCGTGGCCTGCTCGATGTCGGACTGGGCGCCCGAGGTCACCTTGTCGGCGCCGAAGGTCATCTCCTCGGCGATGCGGCCGCCCATCATGATGGCGAGACGCGAGGTCATCTGCTCGTAGCTCATCGACAGCTTGTCGCGCTCCGGCAGCTGCATGACCATGCCAAGGGCACGACCGCGCGGGATGATCGTCGCCTTATGGACGGGGTCGGTGGCCGGCACGTTGAAGGCGACGATGGCGTGGCCGCCCTCGTGGTAGGCGGTCAGGCGCTTCTCGTCCTCGGTCATGACCAGGGTGCGCCGCTCGGCGCCCATCATCACCTTGTCCTTGGCGTCCTCGAACTCGTGCATCGTGACGATCCGCTTGCCACGGCGCGCCGCGAGCAGGGCCGACTCGTTGACGAGGTTCATCAGGTCGGCGCCCGAGAAGCCCGGGGTGCCGCGCGCGATGACCTTGAGATCGACGTCCGGCGCCAGGGGCACCTTGCGGACGTGGACGCGCAGGATGCGCTCGCGGCCGACGACGTCGGGGTTGGGCACCATGATCTGGCGGTCGAAGCGGCCCGGACGCAGCAGGGCGGGGTCGAGCACGTCGGGCCGGTTGGTGGCCGCGATGATGATCACGCCCTCGTTGGCCTCGAACCCGTCCATCTCCACGAGCAGCTGGTTGAGGGTCTGCTCGCGCTCGTCGTTGCCGCCGCCGAGGCCGGCGCCGCGATGGCGGCCGACCGCGTCGATCTCGTCGATGAAGATGATGCAGGGCGCGTTCTTCTTGGCCTGCTCGAACATGTCGCGCACACGGCTGGCGCCGACGCCGACGAACATCTCGACGAAGTCGGAACCGGAGATCGTGAAGAACGGCACGTTGGCCTCACCCGCCACCGCGCGGGCGATCAGGGTCTTACCCGTGCCGGGGGGGCCGACGAGGAGCACGCCGCGCGGGATGCGGCCGCCGAGGCGCTGGAACTTCTGGGGGTCGCGCAGGAACTCGACGATCTCCTGCAGGTCCTCCTTGGCTTCCTCGACGCCGGCGACATCCTCAAAGGAGACGCGGCCCGAAGCCTCGGTGAGGAGCTTGGCCTTCGACTTGCCGAAGCCCATGGCGCGGCCGGCACCCGACTGCATCTGGCGCGACAGGAAGATCCAGGCACCGATGAAGACGAGGATCGGCAGCCAGCTCACGAGGAGCTGGATGAACCAGGGGGTGTTGTCGGACGGCGGCCGGGCGGTGATCTGGACGCCCTTGCTCTGGAGCTTGTTGACGAGGCTCGGGTCGTTGGGCGCGTAGGAGCTGAAGGTGCCGCCACCGACATAGGTGCCGCTGACGTCCTGGCCCGAGATCACGACGGTCTGGATCTTGCCGGCGTCGGCGTCGTTGAGAAGCTGGCTGTAGGCGATCTCACTTCCGCCGCCGCGATGACCCGGGTTCTGGAACAGGGTCACCAGCGCGAGAACGAGAAGGAATATCACCACCCACAAGGCGAAGTTGCGGAAATTGGGGTTCATCGATCGATCCCTGGGGGCGTGCGGCGCGCTGCGCGTACTCGCAGGTCAATCCTGGCACGCAGGAACAATGTAGGCAGCGGCTTCCCCCTTGCCAAGTAAATCAGGCGGGGCTGCGGCAAGGCCGACGGGACAGGGCCGTCCGGCCGGCCGGCGCGGCGGCGCGAGGGTCACGGCGACGTCGCCGCGCTCCGTCACGGCCACGAGATGACCGGCCAGGGTGCGGCGCATCGGTGCGCCCTTCCGCAGGGCCGGCAGCAGCGCCTCGAACACCAGCCGCTCGAGGCGGTCCAGGCGCACGCTCCCCCCCCTCCCCGCCAGGGCCCGCCCGATCACCCGCAAGGCCACCGCCTCGGGGAGCGCGGCGATGACGCCGCCGTCGAGGACGATCCCGCTCCGGTCCGGGCGCGAGGCCCGCGTCAGTGCGTCGTGCGCCAGGCCCGCGAGCGCGATCTCGTCGCGGCGGCTGCGTGCGGCGAGCCGGCACAGGCGCTCCGGCGTCAACCCTTCCTGGACCAGGACGGGCATCGCCCGGCGCAGGCGCGCCCGCGCGAAGCGGTCGTCGGCATTCGACGGATCGCTCTCGTAGGCGATGCCCCGGTCCTCGCAATAGGCGACGAGGGCCGACTTCGGCAGGCTCAGGAAGGGTCGGCCGAGGCGAAGGCCCGGCGCCAGATCCCGCACCGGACTCATACCGGCGAGCCCTGCGGCACCGCTGCCGGCGAGGAGGCGGAGCAGCACGGTCTCGGCTTGGTCGTCGGCGGTGTGGCCGGTGAGGACGAGATCGGCGCCGACGGCGCGGGCGTGGTCGGCAAGCAGGCGATACCGGGCGGCGCGGGCGGCCGCCGCGATACCGGTGGCGGGCTTCGCTCCCTCCCAGAGCAGCGTCGCATGGGAGAGGCGGAGGGCGCCGGCAGCGGTGGCGACCCGCGCCGCCTCGTCCGCCGAACCGGGCCGCAGGTCGTGGTCGACCGTGGCGACGTGGAGTCGGCCCCGACCGAACGCCGCCGCGGCATGCATCAGGGCGGTGGAATCTGGGCCGCCGGAGACCGCCAGGACGATGCCCGGCGAGGCAGCGGTCAGGAACGGGGCGAGGCCCTGAGCGAGGGCGTCGCCGCTCCCGTCCGGGTTCATGCGGCGCAGCGGGCGCGCTTCTGCTCGCGGGCCACGTTCTGCCGCACGCTGGCGCCGACGGAGGGGAACTTGCGCTCCAACTCGGCCAGGGTGGCGCAGGCCTGCTCGCGGGCGCCGAGGGCCGCCAGCGAGGCGCCGAGCTTCAGCATCGCCTCGGGGGCCTGGGGTGAGCGGGCATAGTCGGTGGAGACCTTCAGGAACTGCTCCGCGGCCTCGCGGTTGCGGTTGCGCTGCAGGTAGGTCTCTCCGAGCCAGTAGGTCGCCGCCGGCACCTGGGCGTCGCGGGGATGGGACTGGATGAACTGGCGCAGGCTCATCTCCGCCTGCTCGTACTGGCGCTGCTGCACCAGACCGTAGGCCAGCTCGAAGTCCTCCTGCGCGTCGCCGCTGCCGGTGGCCGCGACGCTGCCCGAAGAACGCGTGCCGGCCGGCAGGCCGCCGGTCGAAGCGACCCGTCCCGGAGGGGTGAGGTCGACGGGGCCGCCCAGGCCGGGCGGCGGCAGGCCGGGCTCGTCGTCGTCGGCCTCGACCACCGTGGGCGGGACGCTGCGACCGCGCTGGGGCGGTGGCGTGACCGCCTGGAGCGTCGCGATCCCGTTCGATGCATCCGCCGGGTGAGCGGTCGCACCCAGGGGCTGGGGGGCGCCGGGACGGCCGGGATTCTGCTCCGGATCGAAGGCGTCGCTGCGCTTCTGGGGCTTGGCCTGTCCGGGATTGGTCCCGGAGGGCGCGGCGGGCTTTCCGCCCTTGCCCTCGTTCAGGCGGTATTCGACGTCCTCCTGGAACTTGCGCAGCTGTTCCTTCAACTGCCGGTTCTCGTACTGGAGCGTCTCGATCTGCCCGGCCATCTGGCGCGACTGGTTCTCGATGCGGTTGAGGCGCACCACGAAGTCCGCACCGTCCTGCGCCGCGGCGGGCGCAAGCATGGCGAGGCCGAGGCCGGTTGCGAGCAGGAGGCGACGGAACATGGCGGTCTGACCGATGATCGAAGCTTGGAAGGACGCGGGCCGGGAGAGCGCGGTGCGCATCAGGCCCCTATCAGAGGGCCGCCGCCGCGGCAAAATTGCGGCGCCGACCCTATGCGGATCCGCCGCCCCTCAGGAACCCGCGCCGCGGTCGAGCACGGTGACGGCACGGCGGTTCTGGGACCAGCAGGAGATGTCGTTGCACACCGCCACCGGCCGCTCCTTGCCGTACGACACGGTGCGGATCCGCCCGGCCGCGATTCCGCGCGAGGCGAGGTAGTCGTTCACCGATTGTGCACGGCGGGCGCCGAGGGAGAAGTTGTACTCGCGGGTGCCGCGCTCGTCGGCATGGCCTTCGATCAGGAAGGTGTAGCGGGGATAGCGCTGCAGCCACTGCGCCTGCTTGTCGAGGGTCGCCGTCGCGGTGGGGGTCAGGTCGGTGGAATCGGATTCGAAGAACACCCGGTCGCCGATGTTGACCACGAAGTCCTGGGCGCTGCCGGGCGTCCCGGCCCCGCCGCCGAAGCCCGAGGCGTCGGCCAGATCCTTGTCGTTGGTGCAGGCGGCCACGCTGAGCGCGGCGCACAGGGCCGCCACCAGCGGAAGCACGCGGAAGCGGGCGGTCATCACCATGGTCTCTTCTCCTCGGGCTCGGGCGACAGTCGCCCGCAAGCCGTCAACGCGTCTCGCGACGCATCCTTGCGATCATCACGATGGCGTCTTTAGGGTCGTTCCGGTTAAGCGACGGTTCCGTCAACCTTGATGGAGCCTTGACCGGGTCGCCCATGTGCGGCGACGCACCGTACCGGGCCGCCGCTCGGAACGGCCAACGCACCCTGGCCGCGCAGACTCCGGGCGCTCGGTCTCGGCCGGCGACGTCTCGCAATCGTTGCGACGCCGCGACCACCTTGGTCGCGCGTTAACCATTCCGCTCCTATCGTCGCCGATCTGAAGCGGATGGCCGCCATGGACCGCAAGCCCGTCGTTCTGGTCGTCGAGGACAACTACATCCTCCTCGATCTCCTCTCCACCCTGTGCGAGCGACAGGGCATCACCGCGACGGCGGTGTCGAGCGGCGAGGACGCCATGGCCTTCCTGCGCGGCAACCCCGGCGAGGTCGACTGGCTGTTCACGGACATCAACCTGCCCGGCCTGATCGACGGCTGGGTGGTGGCCGAGGCCTACCGGGCGCTCAATCCGGGGCGGCCGGTCATCTACACTTCGGCGTCGCGCCTCCCCGAACGGTCGGCGGTTGCCGGAAGCGCGTTCCTGCGCAAGCCGTTCCGGGTGAACGATCTCGTCGAGCTCGTGCGGATGATGGCCGCCCCTCCTCGCCGGGCCCTGCGAGCCGCAGGCTGATGGGGCGGGGTCGGGCGCAGCGTCAGGCCGTCGTCTCGCGCAGAAACGTCTCCACGATCTCGGGCATGCCCAGCCAGGTCTCCACGCGGTGGCAAGCGATGTCGGCGGGGGCCTGTCGCGCGTAGAGGGCAAAGCTCGCGTCGATGAAGCCGCGCAGGTCGTAGAGCGTCGGGAACGCCTCTCCACGCGGGCGCGCCTTGAACAGGTAGGAGCCGGTCAGCCCGTAGGCCTCCGCGATGGGCGGGTAGATCGGCCAGACCACGTCGCGGGCGAGGTCGTCGCCGAGGTAGTCCTCCACCGCCACCGGCTCTGGCGTCAGGCCGCTTTCCATCACGAGGCGCCTGGCGATGTCGCCGAGGACGAAGGCCTTGGGGTGGTTCAGGAGGTGCATGAACGCTCCCCGCCGGGCCCAGCGCACCAGGTCGGCTCCCAGGGGGAAGCCGACCCCGTCGGCATTGGCCAGGAGGTCGCGGACCGCATCGTCCCAGCCGGCGAGGTAGCCCAGGCGCCTGAAGACGTCCTCGCGGTAGAGCCGCACCGTCTGCCCGGCATCGAGCCCGAGGCGATAGGCGAAGAGGGCAATCGCCGAGTGGTAGAAGCCGAGCGGCGACGGGGCGAGCTTCATGCCCGCCAGCGTGGTCATCGGCCCGGCGTAGACCATGTCGGGGTGATAGGCCTGGAACACCAGCGTCGGGAAGCGGACGATGCGCGGGTCGAGCACCCGCAGGGCGTCAGTCCCGCCGGGGATCAGGTCCGGCGGGACGAACTGGCTGTAGACATGGGCGTGGCCGGCGATCTGTTCCGCGAGTGCTTCGACGGTGCCGTAGCGGCGGCGCAGCGTGCCCATCGGAATGTAGGTGACCGGGCTGCCCGGACGGAGCAGGCGGATCGCCTGAGCGATGCCGCGCGCCTGGCAGTTGCCGATCACCGCGAAGGACGGGCCGTGGCCATCCGTTCGACCCGACCGGCCGGTCCGCCACGGTCTCGCCCAGGATGATGCCGACAAGGCCAGGGACCTGATCGCGCGGTGCGGCAGATTGTGCAAGGACACCGTAGGCAGGATCACGAGGCAGGACCACGATACGCGCCGGGTTTTCGGGCACTCGACCGCCGGATGACGCGACGGCGCCGGATCTCTCCCGGCCGGACAATACCCGCGAAAAAGGTGTCTCGATGGCGACGAACCCCTACAGCGATCTACCGGCCGAGCGGTTCTGGCGCAAGGTCGTCACCAACCTGCCGCCGTTCGCGGTGGACCCGCGCCCGCGCAGCCCCTTCGCCATCGGCCTCACCGACAAGGTCGCCACCGGCGGTTCCTGCTTCGCCCAGCGCGTGGCCGAGGCCCTGCGCGAGGCCGGCTTCAACTACCACGTCACCGAAGGTGCCGGCGCGGACATGCCCACCGACGAGGTTCGCGAGCGCCAGTTCGGCACCTTCTCGGCCCGCTACGGCAACCTCTACTACACGCGCCAGTTCACCCAGCTGTTCGACCGGGCCTACGGCCTCTTCACGCCCGAGCTGTCGGTCTGGGAGCGCGAGGACGGGCGTTACGTCGATCCGTTCCGGCCGACCGTGGAGCCTGCGGGCTTCGCGACACCGGCGCAGGTCGAGGCCGCCAGGGTCGATCATTTCGCCCGTGTCCGCGAGCTGTTCGAGACCCTCGACGTCTTCGTCCTGACCCTGGGCCTCACCGAGGGATGGCGCTGGCGGGCCGACGGCGCCGCCCTGCCCCTCGCCCCGGGCGTCGCCGGAGGCAGCTACGATCCGGCGCTCTACGAGTGCGTCAACGCCGGCGCGGCGGAAGTGCTGGGCGACCTCCAGGGCTTTCTCGACCGGCTGTGGAGCGTGAATCCGGCCGCCCGGGTGATCGTCACGGTCTCCCCCGTGCCGATGATCGCCACCTACATGGACCGCCACGTCATGGTGTCCAACAGCTACTCGAAATCCGTCCTACGGGTGGCGGCCGGCGAGGTCTGCGCCTCGGGCGATCCCCGCCTCGTGTACTTTCCGGCCTACGACCTCGTGACCAGCAACGTGAACGCGGGGCGCTACTACAACGACGACCAGCGCACGATCTCGGAGGCCGGCGTGCGCCACGTGATGCGCTCGTTCCTGGCCACCTTCGCGCCCGACCGCGCCGGGCCGCCGCTGGCGATGTCCAGCCTGTCGGCCGAGTACCAGAGCACCACGGGGGTGATCTGCGACGAGGAGGAGATCGAGCGCAGCGTCGCCTGACCGGGGCCGAAAAAGGACCGGCGGCGGGCGCGCTACTGCAGATGCCGGGCGTAGGTGTCCCCGGCCTGGCGCTTCAGGTCGGCGCCGGCCTCCCGGCCGATGCGCGCGGCGTCGGCCACCGGCCCGGAGCGCGAGACCGCCCAATGAGCCGACCCGTCGGGCAGGAACAGCAGTCCGTCGAGGGCGAGGTGGTCGCCGGTGATCCGTGCCAGCGCCGCGATCGGCGTGCGGCAGGACCCGTCGAGTTCCGCCAGCAGGCCGCGCTCGGCCGCCAGTTCCGCCGTCGCCGTGGCCGAGACCAGGGGGGCGAGCAGGGCGCGAACGTCGGCATCGTCCTCGCGGCATTCGATCCCGAGCGCGCCTTGCGCCACGGCCGGCAGCATCTCCTCGACGGCGAGGACGCTGCGGGCGACATCGACCATCCCGAGGCGCTCCAACCCGCACAGGGCCAGCAGGGTGGCGTCGCAGGTGCCCTCCTGGAGCTTGCGCATGCGGGTGTTGGCGTTGCCCCGCATCGGCACGATGCGCAGGTCGGGCCGCCGCATCAGCACCTGGGCCGCCCTGCGCAGCGACGAGGTTCCGACACTGGCGCCCGGGGCGAGGTCCGACAGGCGATCGACGTCGCGCGCCAGGAAGGCGTCGCGCGGATCGTCGCGCTCCAGGACGCAGGCGATCACGAGACCGTCGGGCAGCCAGGTCTCCACGTCCTTCATGGAATGAACGGCCACGTCGACCACGTCGGCGAACAGCGCCTGCTCCAGTTCCTTCGTGAACAGGCCCTTGCCGCCGATCTCGGAAAGCGGCCGGTCGAGGATACGGTCGGCGACCGTGTTGACCACCACGATCTCGGTCTCCAGCCCCGGATTCGCGGCCACGATCTTGTCACGGACCATGCCGGTCTGGGCCAGGGCCATCGGGCTGCCGCGGGTACCGATGCGCAGGGGACGCTGGATCATGGACAAAAACGCTCTCGACGGGTCGCGGCTGCGACGACGGGCCTGCCGTCTTGGTACGCAAGCCACGCGCGCCTGTCACCGGCTCTCCGCAGGCGCAGGCCCGTCGCGACCGTGTCTTCACCATGTCCTGCCATGCCGTCCTCCCGCCCGCACCGGGCGAGGATCGTGGACGGTCGCCACCGCTCCGGCACGGCCGCCCGCTCGGGCGTCGCCGGGTCGAACGCCTGCGCTCGCGGAGAGATCATCCGGCGCCTCGCCGCGATGGAAAAGACGACGCGCACCGCGACGGAGGTATTCCGGTGACCACGATCGCTTCAAACGAGCGGCCACAACCAACGATATCTTAGGATCTTGCATTCACGCTTTTGTGACGATGGGGCGATGGCGCCTCGATCGGGGTTGACCATGAGATCGAACGCGACCGGGCCAGACCCGCTGCAACGACGCCTCGGCGCCATCGCTTCGAACGCGGTGGGCACCCAGGCCTTCACGGCTCCGGATGCGGACGCGGTCGCCCTGCGCAGCGAGGCGCGCGAGCGCCTTCGGGCCGGAGACCCCGGCCTGCGTCAGGTCAAAATGCGTGACGGCGATGCCGCCGCCAAGGAGCGGGCATCGCGGACCTGGCCGCTCTGGGTGGTGTTCGACATCCTGCTGCTGTTGCTGATCGTGCCTCTCGTCGTCGCGGTCCCGCCCCTGCTCGATTGCCGGCAGAAGCACGACGAAAACGCTCTGTTCGTCGGCGAAACCTTCGAGCGATGCGCGCGGCACGGCATCGCCGAACGGTGGAACGCCCTCGACAGCCGGCTCAAGATGTTCGTGCGCGGCTCCGGCTGACGAAACGGGCGGCCGCCATTTGCGTCAGAACGACCGGAGGGACAGTTCGGTATGCTCGACGCTGGGGGGCGACTCGAAATACGGCGAGACCAGCGCCCGGTAGTCCTTCCAATCCTGGGAATTCACGAATCCGACGGTGTGGTCCTCAAGGGTGTCCCACTCGATCAGTAGGCGGTAGCGCTGGGGCTTCTCAATCGAGCGGCGGAGGGCGAAGCTACGGCAGCCCTTGGCCGTTCTGAAGTAGGCGGCCGCCTTGGCGATGCCGGCTTCGAAATCGGTTTCCGTCCCGGCTTTCACGTCGATCTGAGCGATTTCGAGGATCATGCGACATTCCTGGTTCTTGGGTTGTACGCGCCTGGACAGGGCGGTCACTGCAGGGGACGGCCGAGCTTTCGCGCCAGGATCCGCTGCGGGCTACGCTCGGGATCGGCCTGGGCGGCGACGGGCAGGTAGGCGGTCTGCTCCAGCATGTAGCGGCCGCCCATGGCGCCGTGCATGACGAGGTCCGAGAAGGTCACCCAGGTCTGGCCGGGCGTGAACAGCACGTCCTGCTGGGGGGCCTTGGCCTGGTAGTCGAGGTCCTGCTTCAGGGCATCGTGGAGATGCAGCATGAGGTGGTCGTATTCCGAACGCCGCGCCTTGGTGATGCGCAGGGCCGCCAGCAGCCGTGCCGAGAGCGGCGAGTAGCCGGGCAGGCGCGGCAGGAATTTCTCGGCCATGCTGCCGAAATCCTCGCCCACCCGCCACCGCCGCGGCTGCCCGTCGCGGTTGATGTTGCGAAAGATCCGCAGGATGCGCTTCTCGCCGATGGGATTGGAGGGGAAGGCGTCCACGTGCAGGCGGGTATCGTCGCGCCGCCAGCTCAGCTTGCGCTGGTCCACCTCGAACGGGCGATAGGAGGTGCCGGCCAGGGTCACCCTGCCGAGGTAGGCCGGCAGGTGGGTCCGGATCAGGTCATCGGCAAAGCCCCGGTATCGCAACAGAAGGGCGCGCAGCGCCGCCTGCTCCTCGGGCGTGCCGGCGGCCCCCTTGAGGGTCGCGGCCTCGCCGCGGATGTTGACGTTCTTAGCCTTGCCGTCGGCGAAGGGGCGCTCGACGAACCGCTCCTCGAACGGGCTCAAGGGGAAGTCGAGGTCCGGGAACATCAGCACCGCGCCGCCCTCGAGCGCATCCACGAGGCTGGTCGCGCCGCTCGGGGGCGCCCCGGTCGGCACGGACACGATCGGACTGATCATCGGCGGTGGACCTCCGGTGGGCGACAGGGTCGCGGGTGTAGCCGATGGCGAGGGCGCAGGCCAAGGGGCGGGTCGCGGGACGCGCCGAGGAGCGGTCCGGCTGGATTCCGAAGTCGGCCGTGACGTCACTTCGCAGTGGATGACGGTGTCGTCCGGTTGCCAGGCGTACATGCCGAGCCCACCTTCGAACGAATACTGTTTCCCGACCTCGTCGCGTCGGGAATCGCGTGATTCGGTTCGAGAGCCGACGGGGATGATGCGCCGATGGCCACGTTGAAGGAATTCGAGGAGTCCCTGCGCGAGCACGGCATGCTCATGGCGCTGGCGCTGCTCGAGCGTCTGCGCGAGCGTGACCGTGCGACCCGCACGATCAAGCCCGCCCGTCGCCTGACCGGCCAGAAGATGACCCCCGAACTCGGCCGCGCGATCCTCGACCTGCACGCCTCCACCGGCATGACGCAGCAGGAGATCGCCTTCAAAGTCGGCGTCAACCAGGGCCGGGTCAACGAGGTGATCAAGCGCGGCAAGTGGCTCAACGACGACCCGCAATCGCCCGAAGCGGTGGCCCGCGACAAGGCCAAGGCCAAGATGCGCGGCGATGCGCCGGCCAAGCGCCCGGCCGCGCCGGCCAGACCCCAGGCCTCGCGCCCGACGCGCGCGAAGCCGCCGCGGCCGGCGCGGCCCGCAAAACCCGCCGGGCATCAAGGACAGCTGGTCTTCGGCGATCTCTAGAGGTCGGAGATCTCCAGGCTTCGGAGATGTTCAGGCGTGGCCGACGCCTCCGATCTGCCCGCGCCCGGTCGACGCGAGCACACGAAGTTCATCGCACAAGGTTCGCGGACCCGGGCGACAGGCCGGCGTGTTCTCCATCCGGATCATCGCAGATGGGACAAGCCTCATGACCCGACCCGCCACCCTCCGCACCGGCCTCGTCCTCGTCCTCGGGCTCGTCGTTCTGTCGACCTCGGCGCAGGCGCAGCGTCCGTCCACGGTCGACATAACCTGCCGGCAGGCCCAGGCCACCGTCGCTCAGGCCGGCGGCATCGTGCTCGGCACCGGCGGTCCGACCTACGATCGCTTCGTGCGCGACCGTGGCTTCTGCGAGGTGACCGAGATCGCCACCCGCGCCCTCGCACCGACCCGCGACACGCCGCAATGCTTCATCGGCTACCGCTGCAAGGAGCCCGGTCGCGGCGACCGTTTCGACGGCGCCTTCTAGCACCGGCCCCTGGTATAGATCCGCACAAAAGGCGCCCCGACCTCGGTCGGGGCGCTTCGGTCAGCATGCGATGAATGGCTCATTCGGAGCCGGCCGCTCGAAACCGGTCAAGCGGCTTCCCGGGTGCGGCTCTCCTGGGCGGTACCCTCGATCACCGGTGTCGTCCGGGTCGATCCCGACGCGATCTGGATGTGGCGCGGCTTCTTCGCCTCCGGAATCTCGCGGACGAGATCGATATGGAGCAGGCCGTGATCGAGTGACGCACCCGTCACCTGAACGTAGTCGGCGAGCTGGAAGCGACGCTCGAAACCGCGTGCGGCTATACCCTGGTGCAGCACCTCGGTCGTGCGAGAGGCCTCGCCCTTGCGCTCGCCCTTCAGGGTCAGCGCATTCTCCTTGACCTCGATGGAGAGATCCGCCTCCGTGAAGCCGGCGACGGCCACGGTGATCCTGTAGGCGTTCTCGCCGGTGCGCTCGATGTTGTAGGGCGGATAGCTGGGGACGGCGTCGCTGGCGACGAACTGGTCGAGGGCCGAGAACAGGCGATCGAAGCCGACGGTCGAACGGTAGAGGGGAGCAAGATCGAACTGGCGCATGACATATCCTCCAAGTGAAGCAACATGTAACGTCAAGGTCCGCCCGAAGGCCAGACTGTCGTGCCGCCGTATTGGCCGGCACAGGACTGAGATCGGTATGCTTTTCCGACCCTTCAAGAGGTCCGCCCATCGGTGCGGCCGATTTTTTTCGCGCTCCTTTTGCGATTTCAGGACCGGCCGATGCTGACCCTGCGTGACACCCCCGACAATCCCGTCCCCCCCGGCGGCACCCTCGTGCCGGTGGTCACGTCCGACGGGATCACCCTGCGGGCCGCCCATTGGCCGTCCACCGGGCGGACGCAGAAGGGCACCGTCTGCCTGGTCCAGGGTCGAGCCGAGTTCATCGAGAAGTACTACGAGACCATCGGCGACCTCAGGGCCCGGGGATTCGCCGTGGTGGCCTTCGATTGGCGCGGCCACGGTGAATCCGCGCGGGTGCTCGACGATCCCCATCGCGGCCACATCGGCCGGTTCGAGGAGTATCGCCGCGACCTCAAGGCCATCGAGGACGCGGTGCTGCGGCCGTTCATGCCGCATCCTCACGTCTGCCTCGCCCATTCGATGGGGGGTGCGGTCGTGCTCACCGGGGCGGTGGAGGGCTGGTTGCCGTTCCAACGGATCGTCACGGTGGCGCCGATGCTGGGGCTGACGATGGTGCGCTGGCCGCGGATCAATTCGGTCGCCGCCCGTCTGTTGCAGCGCATCGGCCTCGGACAGCGCTACATCGCCGGCGGCAACGCCGTGTCGATCGCCACCAAGCCCTTCGAAGGCAACCGCCTCAGCGGCGACCGCGTCCGCTATGCCCGCAACGCCAGGGCGGCGCAGGCGGTGGGGGCGGGAGCCGTCGGCGATCCGAGCATCGCCTGGGCGGCCGAGGCCTTCCGGGCCATGGCACGCCTGCGCGACCTGCGTCTGGCCGGCACCATCACGATCCCGACGCTGATCGTCGCCGCCGGCGCCGATCCGGTCTGCTGCACGGCCACGACCGAGCGGTTCGGCGCGCGGATGCGAGTGGGCGACGTCATCGTCCTGCCCGGCGCCCGCCACGAGATCCTGTCCGAGACCGACGTCATCCGCGACCAGTTCTGGGCCGCGTTCGACGCATTCGTGCCCGGCACCGCCGTCGCCGAGGCCGATCCGGCCGCGCTGGCGGTGGGATGAGGGTGCAGCTCAGGGGTTGAGGATCGCCAGGGCGGCCTCGTGGAGGCGTCGGTCCCCGGCGGCCACGATGCGGCCGCCGCCCGCGGCCGAACCGCCGTCCCAGGTGGTGATCACGCCCCCTGCCCCCTCGACGATCGGGATGAGGGCGACGATGTCGTAGGGCTTGAGGCCCGCCTCGACGACGAGGTCGATCTGGCCGGCGGCGAGCATGCAATAGGCGTAGCAGTCGGTGCCGTAGCGCAACAGGCGCGTGCGGCCTTCCAGGGTCGCGAACCGCTCGCGCTCCTCGCCGGGAGCGAACAGGCGCGGGTCGGTGGTCGCCAGCAGGGCTTCCGAGAGATCGGCGATGCGCCGGGTGCAGAGGATGCGCTCGCCACGCGGCCCGCGCAGCCGCGCCCCGCCGCCGTCTCCCGAGAAGCTCTCGCCGAGGAAGGGCTGGTGCATCAGTCCACGCACCGGCACGCCGTTGCGCGTGAGGCCGATCAGGGTGCCCCAGGTCGGCAGTCCAGCCACGAAGGCCCGCGTGCCGTCGATGGGGTCGAGCACCCAGACGTATTCGGATTCGAGCCGCTCGTCGCCGAACTCCTCTCCGAGGATGCCATGGGTCGGGAAGGTCTTTCCGATCAGCTTGCGCAGGACGAGTTCGGCGGCGCGGTCGGCTTCCGTCACCGGATCGAACGCCCCGGCACCGCGGGTCTTGTCGTCCATGCCGAAGGCGGCCCGGAAGAACGGCAGGATCGCCTGGCCCGACTGGGCGGCGAGATCGTCCATGAACCGCGCGAGATCGACCACCGCCATCGCATGACCCCCCGTTCGGCCCTTCAGCGTCGATGAGGCAAGCCGTCTCGGCCAGCCAGCGTCAAGGGCTTTTCGAGGGTCATCACGCCTGGGCGGTGGGCGGTCCGGCCAGGATGCGGCCGAGGTCGAGGTCGGCGGGGGCGACGACGGGCGCCGGCTCGACCGCGGCCGGCTCGGGCGGCATGGCGGGGCCGGGGTCGGCGGCGGCCATGGCCGCGACGGCCTCCAGGGAGGTACGGAACGAAACGAGGTTGGCATCCGCGCCGATGTCGCGCTTCGCGGCCTCGTCGGGGAGGGTATCGTCCGCCTGCCAGACGCCGACCGCCACCGGGATGTCGGGCATGCGCCGGCGCAACCGCGTCACGAGGCGGCGCAGGTGTGTCGGCTCCCCGTTGATGGCCAGAGACACCACGCACATCATCCGGGCCGGCCCCGTCTCGCCGTCGTCGTCGCGGAAATCGTCGATCTTGGCCTTGGACACCTCGGAGAACGGGACCACGCGGATGCCGAAGCCGCGCTTGGCCAGGAGTTGGGCGAGGATCGCGCAGGCGGCATCGTCGACGAAGCTGCGGCCGGCCACGCACAGCACCGCGCCGGGCCGGCGCCAGGCCGGCGGCACCTCCGCCACGCGCTCCGTGGCGTCCCCCGCCACCTCGCGGCCGGCCATGTCCTCGACGAGCCCGGCGATGCTGGCGCGGATGTCGGTCTTCTGCTCGGCGGTGAGGACACCGCGCCCGGCGTCCCGCGCGGCGAGCTCGAGCCCCTTCAGGACGACGTCGTCGTAATAGCTGAGCATCGAGCAGGACTGCAGCAGCAGTTCGGCGTGCTCCTGCGCTTCCTCCGGGTCGTCGGCGAGGATGCGCTGGTAGAAATTCTCCACCGGGGTCAGGGCCGGCTTGTCGCCGAACAGGACCTCCAGGAATTCGAGCTTGTCGACGTGCCGGCCGAGCACCACCAGGCACACCGTCAACGGCGTCGACAGCAGCAGCCCGACCGGCCCCCACAGCCAGGTCCAGAACAGCGCCGAGACGAGGACGGCGAACGGCGACATGCCGGTGGAGTGGCCGTACAGCATCGGCTCGATGAAGTGGCCGACCAGCGGTTCGAGGATGAGGAACAGGATCAGCGTCGCGATGACCATCGACCAGCCTGGGTCGACCGCGGCGGCCAGCGCCAGCGGGAAGACGGCCGAGACGACGGCGCCGATGTAGGGCACGAACCGCATCAACGCCGAGAAGATGCCCCAGAGCACCGGATTCGGCACACCGATGAAATAGAGCCCGACCCCGATCACCACGCCGAAGGCGACGTTGAGGCCGAGCTGGACCAGGAAGTAGCGGCTCAGGCGGCGGGCGGCGTCGTCCATCGCCACGGTGGTGCGGTGGAGGTCGTTCGAGCCCACGAGCCGGATCATGCGGTCGCGCAGGTCCTCGCGCTGCATCAGCAGGAACAGCAGCACGATGAACACGATGCCGGTGGTCGCCAGGGGGTGCAGCACCGGCGAGAGCACCGTGGTGGCGAGTTCGACGGGGCTCGGCGGGCGCTCGCGCACCTCCACCAGGATCGGCTTCACCGGCGGGGGCTGGGGCGCCGCCTCGGTCTTGGGAGCCTCGGTCTTGGAAGCCTCGGTCTTGGAAGCCTCGGTCTTGGGAGCCTCGTCCTTCGGTTTCTCGTCCGTCCGCTCGCCCTCGCGCATGGAGCGGCCGATGCTGGCGACATAACCCGTCAACCGGCCGGCCGGACTGTCGCGCAGGCCCTCGACCTTGCGCTCGATGGTGTCCCGATAGCGTGGCACGTCGCCGGCGAGATCGGCGAGCTGGACGCCGATCAGGGTGGCGAGCGCCGCCGCGATCCCGAGCGTCAGCAGGACGGCGGACGCCACCGCGAAGAGACGGCCCAGGCGCAGCCTGCGCAGGAGGTTCACGAGGGGGCCGAGGACGAACGAGAGCAGGATCGCGATGGCGATGGGGATCAGGACGTCCCGCGCCACGTAGAGCCCTGCGATCAAGACCGCGGTGACGATGACCGGTGAGACGAGCACGGGCGGCGGTGTCTCGGCGGGCGGTACGCGGGTGCCCCGCAAGCGCGGGAGGGACGCCTTCGCATTCATTCCGATGATCAAGCCCGCTCTCGACGACGCCCGACGGGCGCGGCATCCGTATTCAAAACGACGGTCCGGCACCAATCGATCCCTGGCGCCGGCGGGATGTCCCGGTGGACGGGTCCGGGTGCCGGGGATTCACGCCGTCGCGAACGGCGCCAGCCGGTAGCCGCCGTCTTCCAGCGCCGCCCGGACCGCCCGTGCCGTCGCCACGGCGCCGGGCGCGTCACCGTGGACGCAGACCGTGTCGATGGACACCGGGATCGCCCGTCCCGACAGGGTCTCGATCACGCCCGCCGCCGCCATCCGCACGACGCGGGCCGCCACCGCCGGGGGATCGTGGATCACCGCCACGGGGAGGCTGCGGTCGGCGAGCTGGCCGTCCTCGTCGTAGGTGCGGTCGGCGTAGATTTCCCGGATCGTCCTGAGGCCCGCCCGCTCCGCCGCGCGTTCGGCCGCCAGTCCGGGCATCACCGTCACGGGAAGGGCGCGGTCGACCGCGCGCACCGCCCTGGCTATGGCCCCGGCGACGCCGTCCTCCCGGTTCGACAGGTTCGCCAGGGCACCGTGGGCCTTGACGTAAGTCACGACATGCCCGGCCAGGGCGGCGCAGGCCTGCAGCGCCCCGATCTGATAGGCGACCTCGGCCTCGATCTCCGCCTCGCTCAGGCGGATCGGGCGCCGGCCGAAGCCACGGCGGTCCTCGAAGCCCGGATGGGCGCCGATCGCCACCCCCCTCCCCTTCGCAGCGGCGGCGGTGGCGACCATGATGACGGGATCGCCGCCATGGAAACCGCAGGCGACGTTGGCCGAGGTGACGATGTCCAGAAGCGCCGCATCGTCGCCGATCCGGTAGGGCCCGAAGCCCTCGCCGAGGTCGGCATTGAGGTCGATGACCTTTCCGTCACCGGCAGCCCCCGTCATGACCGCGCCACCGCGCGGGCGACGGGAACGCCCGGCCGTATTGGCCGACCGCGCACGGCCCGGATCCCAGGGCAGGTGTTCATGGGTGAGAACAAGTGTTCATAGGTGGGGGCATGTGTTCATGGGTGGGGACATGCCCGAACGGCCTGATTTTTCCAAGCCGTGCCCGATACGGCGTTTGAGGATGGCATGACCCCGAGGGTGCCGGTTCATTGCGCGCTCCCGCATCGACGCGTCGCCGAGGCCTTCGACGGTCGGCGTGAACACAGTCTTGGCGCCGGGTGATGTCCTGGCGTGATCTGTTCTCGAACGGACGACGACCCCGCCCGACGGGATGAAGCCGGATTGATAGCGCTACCGACCGGCCGAAATCCCCCCGTCTTTATGAAACTGTAATGCGCCGCCACGGATAATCCGCGCAACGAAACACAAGAGGGACGCGACCCCGTGGCTGGACTGACGATCTCGAGGGAGGACAGGGCGGCGCGTTCGGCCGGGGCGGCTCCCGCCGGGGTGAGCATCCGCGGCATCGCCGAGGAGATCGGCGAGATCAAACGGATCTCGTTCGACAAGAGCCGCCGCATCCAGGGCATCACCGGCCAGGTCAAGATGCTGGCGCTCAACGCCCTGATCGAGGCGGCGCGCGCCGGCGAGATGGGGCGCGGCTTCTCCGTGGTCGCCCAGGAGGTGCGGGCGATCGGAGCCGAGATCGAGGTCATCGCCAAGGCCCTCGAGGATGAGCTCTCGGACAGGATCGCGGGGCTCCAGGGCCGGTTCGAGAGCCTGTCGCAGGCGTCCGAGGACGCCCGCCTCACCGACCTCGCCCTCAATGCGGTCGAGTTGATCGACCGCAATCTGTACGAGCGCACCTGCGACGTCCGCTGGTGGGCCACCGACACCGCCATCGTCGAATGCGCCGCCGCGCCCTCGCCGGAACGTATCGCCTACGCCATGGAGCGGCTCGCGGTCATCCTCGGGGCCTACACGGTCTACCTCGACCTGTGGTTGTGCGACCTCGACGGCCGGGTCGTCGCCCATGGCCGCCCCGACCGCTATCCCGGCCTGACCGGGCGAAGCGTGGCGGGCGAGACCTGGTTTCGCGAGGCGATGGCCCTGCCCGCCGGCGATGCCTACGTCGCCGGCGACGTCGCCCGGCAGGGCCTGCTCGGCGGCGCCCAGGTCGCCACCTATTGCGCCGGCATCCGCGCCGGCGGAAGCGCCACAGGTCGGCCGCTGGGCATCCTCGCCGTCCATTTCGACTGGGAGCCGCAGGCCAAGGCCATCGTCGAGGGCGTGCGCGTGAGCCCCGAGGACAGGGCGCGCACCCGCATCCTCCTCGTGGATGCCGACAGGCGCGTCCTGGCCGCCTCCGACGGCAAGGGCGCCCTCACCGAGACCCTGGCCTTCGCCCCCGGAACGCAGGCGAGCGGCGCCGCGCGCAGCCCGACCTCCGGCGCGGTCACTGCCTTCCACCGCACGCCCGGCTACGAGACCTATGCGGGGCTCGGCTGGTACGGCGTCATCGTGCAGACGCCGCCCGCGTGAGGAAGGTTCAGACCACGACCGGCATCGCCGCCAGTTCGCCGACACCGAACACCCGCCGGTAGCGCGCGATCTCGGCCTCGGGCCCGATCGCCTTCGAGGCATTGTCCGAGATCTTCACCGTCGGCCGGCCGTTGGCGGCGATGACCTTGCAGACGATGGAGATCGGGTCGAGGCCGCCCTGCGGCGCCAGCCCGCGGAAATCGTTGGTCAGAAGGGTGCCCCAGCCGTAGCCGATCCGCATGCGCCCGTGGAAATGGGCGTGGATCGCCTCGATGGTGGAGATGTCGAGGCCGTCGGAGAAGATCGCCAGTTTTTCGCGCGGGTCGCAGCCCCGCGACCGCCACCAGGCGATCGCCTCCTCGCCGCCGGCGATGGGCTCCTTCGAGTCGATGCGGATGCCGGTCCAGGCATCGATCCAGTCCGGGGCCTCGGCCAGGAAGCCGGTGGTGCCGTAGGTGTCGGGCAGCATGACGAGGAGATTGCCGGCATAATCCTGCTGCCAGTCGGCGAGCACGTCGTAGGGCGCGCGGGCGAGCGCCGCGTCACCGTCCGCGAGGGCCGCATAGACCATCGGCAGCTCGTGGGCGTTGGTGCCCACCGCCTCGACCTCCCGGCGCAGGGCGATGAGGCAGTTCGAGGTGCCGAGGAAGGCCTCTCCCAGACCCTCGCGCATCGCTTCGACGCACCAGTCCTGCCACAGGAATCCGTGCCGTCGCCGGGTCCCGAAATCCGCGATCGACAGACCGGGCAGGCGCTTGAGGCGCTCGATCTTCTCCCAGACCCGGGTCATGGCCCGCGCATAGAGGATCTGCAGGTCGAATTTGCCGAGGCTGCGCAACACGCCGCGCGAGCGCAGCTCGTTGAGGATGGCCAGCGCCGGCACCTCCCACATCGTCGTCTCGATCCACGGGCCGTGGAAGGTGAGGACGTATTGCCCGTCGCGGGCCTCGAGCTCGTACTCGGGCAGGGAGAAGCCCTCGAACCACTCCATGAAGTCGGACGAGAACATCTGCCGGCGACCGTAGAAGGTGTTGCCCCGCAGCCAGGTCGACTCGCCGCGGCTGAGGCGCAGCGAGCGGGCGTGGTCGAGCTGCTCGCGCAAGGCGCCGGCATCGACGAAATCGGCGAGCCGGACGCTGCGGCTGCGGTTCTGGATCCCGAAGGTCACGTCGGCGTCGCGGTGTCGCCGAAAGATCGTCTGTGCCATCAGGAGCTTGTAGAAATCGGTGTCGAGCAGCGACCGCACCACCGGGTCGATGGAAAAGTTGTGGTTGTGCACCCGCGTCGCGAGATCGAGCATGTGGCCGGTACCGCTCATGCGGAGCCCCTCGCCCGCCTCGGCCAGAGGCGCACGAGGCCGAGGGCGGAGTCAACCGAAGGCCGCTTCGCTGCAGGTCGTCGCCGGCCGCGCCAATTCGGGGCGGTTGCCGGGAGGCGAGCCGTGCGGCATCACGGAACCGTAGTCGTTGCGAGGGATCAGGATGGCGCGGGCATGACGATCACCGAGCGACCGCCGGCGACACCGACTCGGGCTGCGCCGGGGTGTCGCGTGACCGGCGTTGCTCGCCCATGTTGACGGTGCTCCTCGGCCTCGCGCTGCTCGCCGTCCTCGTGCTCATGCTGGTGCGGCGGCGCGACATCGGCCGCCTGACCTCGCTGGCGACGCTGATCGCAGGGGTGATGGCCCTGCTCTGGCTCATCGACAGCGGGCTCCTGCCCGGCTCGCAGGGGCCTTTGACGCCGGCCCGGCCGGACACCCTGCTCGATGCCCGCTGACGGGCGCGGCCCTCAGAAGAAGATCGGCCGCGCGCTGGCGTTGTGTTCGGCCAGGACTGCATCGGTGGCCGGATCGATCTCCCTGAGCACGGCGTCGTAACCCCACAGATCGGCGAGATGCTGGAGCACGCGCTTGGCGTCGTCCTTCTGCAGGGTGATGCGGTTCAGGGCCTTGTGGTGGAGGATGAGGCGGCGGTCCCCTTCGAGGTCGACGTCGATCACCTCGATGTCGGGGTCGAGCCAGGCGACGTCGTACTGCCGGGCGAACGAGCGGCGCAGCTTGCGGTAGCCGCGCTCGTCGTGGATCGCCGCCACCCGCAGCTCGGATTCGTCGGGGTCGTCGACCACGTGGAACAGGCGCATGTCGCGCATGAGCTTGGGGCTGAGAAACTGCGCGATGAAGCTTTCGTCGCGGTAGTTCGCCCAGATATCGCGCAACGTCGCCATGGCGTCACCGGTGCCGGCGATCTCGGGGAACCACTGCCGGTCCTCGTCGGTGGGCTGCTCCACGATGCGGGCGATGTCCTGCATCATGGCGAACCCGATGGCGTAGGGGTTGTGCCCGCCGTAGCCGCGTTCGTTGTAGTTCGGCTGGCGGATGACGTTGGTGTGCGACTGCAGGAATTCGAGATAGGCCGCTTCGGTGATCAGCCCCTTCTCGGAGAGGCTATTCATGATCCGGTAGTGGCAATAGGTCGCGCAGCCCTCGTTCATTACCTTGGTTTGGCGCTGGGGATAGAAGTACTGCGCCACCAGGCGCACGATCCGCAGGATCTCGCGCTGCCAGGGTCGCAGGCGGGGAGCCGCCTTCTCCAGGAAGTAGAGGATGTTCTCCTGGGGCAGTTCGAGCAGTGCCTTGCGCCGCTCCATCGCCACGTCGGGCCGGACGCCGGCGACCTTCTGCGGCAGGGTCCGCCACAGGTCGTTGTAGATCTGCTCGCCGTGCTCCAGCCGCTCGCGCTCGCGCCGCTGTTCCGAGGCGAGGTCGGGGCGCTTCTTGCGGGGATAGCGGTGCACGCCCTGGCTCATCAGGGCATGGGCGGCATCGAGCACCTGCTCCACCGCCTGGTGGCCGTAGCGCTCCTCGCAGCGGGTGATGAAGCCCTTGGCGAAGTCGAGGTAGTCGAGAATGCCTTCCGCGTCGGTCCACTGCTTGAACAGGTAGTTGTTCTTGAAGAAGTGGTTGTGGCCGAAGGCGGCGTGCGCGATGACGAGCGTCTGCATCGTCGCCGTGTTCTCCTCCATGACGTAGGAGATGCACGGATCGGAGTTGATGACGATCTCGTAGGCCAGCCCCATCAGGCCGCGGCGGTAGCCGGCTTCGTGCTGGGCGAAGTGCTTGCCGAACGACCAGTGCTTGTAGAACAGCGGCATGCCGATCGAGGCATAGGCGTCGAGCATCTGCTCGGCGGTGATGATCTCGATCTGGTTGGGGTACCACGACAGCCCGAGCGCAGCCGCCTCGGCCTCGCAGGCGTCGTGGATGCGCCGGATGGTGTCGAAATCCCAGTCGTTGCCGGTGAACAGGGGTTGCTGCGCACCTGAGATGTTTCCACCCGAGACGTGTCTTGGTGCCGTCCCCGTCATGCCCCCGCCTCCGTACGTGCATCCTTGCGCCCGAACAGTTCGCGGAACACCGGATAGATCTCGCGCCGGTGGTTGACCTTGCGCATCGCGATGGCGCCACCGGATTTCGCCAGGGCCTCGTAGGTGCGCCACAGGGTGGTGCGGTGCTCGACGAAGCCGGCCCGCGGGCCGTTCTCGTCGCCGACCTCGAGGTAGGCGAAGTGCTGGCAGGCCGGCAGGATGTGGGCGCGCAGGAGGTCGGTGGCGGTGGGCGCGTCGCTCGAGACGTTGTCGCCGTCCGAGGCCTGCGCCGCGTAGATGTTCCAGTCGTTGGGGTCGTAGCGTTCGGTGATGACCCGCTTCATCTCCACGAGCGCCGAGGACACCAGCGTGCCGCCGGTCTCGCGCGAGCCGAAGAACGTCTCCTCGTCCACCTCCGTCGCCTTGTCGGTATGGCGGATGAAGACGATCTCGACGTGGCGGTAGCGGCGCGTCAGGAAGATGTGCAGCAGGATGTAGAACCGCTTGGCCAGGTCCTTCATGTGCTCGGTCATCGAGCCGGAAACGTCCATGAGGCAGAACATCACCGCCTGGGCCACCGGGCGCGGGTAGGTCTCGAAACGGCGGTAGCGCAGGTCGAGGGGGTCGACGTAGGGGATGCGCTTGGCGCGCTCGCGCAGGGCCTCCAGGGCGAGCCTGAGATCGGGCAGGCCGGGGTCGGTCTCGAAGGCCTCGGCGATCTGCGCTTCCAGGGCCGCGATCTCGTCGGGCTTCGGGCGCTTGAGGGCGATGCGCCGCGACATCGAGTTCCGCAGGGTGCGGGTCAGGGCGAGGTTGGCGGGCGAGCCGGAGACCGTGTAGCCGGCCCGGCGCAGGCCCTCGGTCTCCACCACGGAGAGGCGCCGCTTGGCGAGGTCGGGCAGCTCGAGGTCTTCGAGGAAGAGTTCCAGGAACTCGTCGCGGGTGAGGACGAAGCGGAACGCGTCCTCGTTGTTCTCGTTGCCGTCGCCGCCCTCCCCCGAGCCGCCGCCACCCGATCCGCCGGGTGGGCGCTCGATACGGTCGCCCTCCACGTAGGTCTTGTTGCCCGGCAGGATATGGTCCTGCAACCCGCTGCCGGACTGGCGGCTGAAGCGCGGTTCGCGCACCCCGTCCACCGGCACGGTGACGCGGCCGTCCTTACCGAGATCCTTGATGTCCTTCTCGCGCGCCGATTCTCGCACTGAACGCTGCGCCATGTCCTTGATGCGGCGCAGGAAGCGCTGACGGTTGGGGAGGCTCTTGCCTCCCGGATTGAGTCGACGGTCGACGATGTGCATACGGTCTCTTCGCCCTCGCCCCAGGAGTGCCGCGGGTCCCGGTTGTCCGGACGGTCCCCTGCAGGGAGCCGTCCGGAGGCCGTCCTCATCCGGCCTGCTTCACGCGCATGTACCATTCGACGAGGCGGCGAACCTGCCGCTCGGTGTAGCCGCGCGCCACCATGCGCTCCACGAACTCGCCGTGCTTCTTCTCGGTGTCGCCGTCCTTCTTGGAGCCGAACGAGATGACGGGCAGCAGTTCCTCGACCTGGCTGAACATGCGCCGCTCGATCACCTCGCGCAGCTTTTCGTAACTCGTCCACGACGGATTTCGGCCGCCGTGCTGCGCCCGTGAACGCAGGGCGAACTTGACGACCTCGTTGCGAAAATCCTTCGGGTTGGCGATGCCGGCCGGCTTTTCGATCTTGGTGAGCTCCTGGTTGAGGAGTTCGCGGTTGAGGAGCTGGCCGGTCTCGGCGTCCTTGAAGTCCTGGTCCTCGATCCAGGCGTCCGCGTAGTCGATGTAGCGGTCGAACAGGTTCTGGCCGTAGTCGTGGTAGGACTCGAGATAGGCCTTCTGGATCTCGTGCCCGATGAACTCGGCGTAGCGCGGCGCCAGTTCGGTCTTGATGAATTCGAGGTAGCGCTTCTCGGTCTCGGGCGGCAGCTGCTCGCGGCGAAGGGCCTGTTCGAGCACGTACATGAGGTGGACGGGGTCGGCGGAGACCTCGGTCGTGTCGTGGTTGAAGGTCGCCGCCATCACCTTGAAGGCGAAACGGGTCGAGATCCCGTCCATGCCCTCGTCGACGCCGGCGGAATCCTTGTACTCCTGCATCGAGCGGGCACGGGGATCGACCTCGCGCAAGCTCTCGCCGTCGTAGACCCGCATCTTCGAGAAAGCATTGGAATTGGCATGCTCGCGAAGGCGCGAGAGCACCGAGAACCGAGCCAGCATTTCCAGTGTGCCCGGTGCGCAGGAAGCCGCCGACAATTCCGAGCCGGAGACAAGCTTTTCGTAGATGCGCTGCTCCTCCGTCACCCGCAGGCAGTAGGGCACCTTGATGACGTAGATGCGGTCGATGAAGGCTTCGTTGTTCTTGTTGGTCTTGAAGGTCTGCCACTCGGACTCGTTCGAGTGGGCGAGGATGATGCCCGTGAAGGGAATCGCGCCGATGTTCTCGGTGCCGACGTAGTTGCCCTCCTGCGTCGCCGTCAGCAGGGGGTGGAGCATCTTGATCGGCGCCTTGAACATCTCGACGAATTCGAGGACGCCCTGGTTGGCGCGGTTCAGGCCGCCCGAATACGAATAGGCATCGGGGTCGGCCTGGCTCAGGGTCTCCAACCGCCGGATATCGACCTTGCCCACCAGCGAGGAGATATCCTGGTTGTTCTCGTCGCCCGGCTCGGTCTTGGCGATGGCGATCTGGCGCAGGCGCGACGGCCGGACCTTGATCACCTTGAACTGCGAGATGTCGCCGTTGAACTCGTCGAGGCGCTTGAGGGCCCAGGGGCTCATCAGGCCGGTGAGGCGCCGGCGCGGGATGCCGTAGAGCTCCTGGATCTCGGCCCCCATCACCTCGGGGTCGAACAGGCCGAGCGGGCTCTCGAACACCGGCGAGACCTCGTTGCCGGCCTTGAGCACGTAGACCGGATGGACCTCCATCAGGGCCTTGAGGCGCTCGGCCAGCGAAGACTTGCCGCCGCCGACGGGGCCGAGCAGGTAGAGGATCTGCTTGCGCTCCTCCAACCCTTGCGCGGCGTGGCGGAAGAACGAGACGATCCGCTCGATCGTCTCTTCCATGCCGTAGAATTCCGAGAAGGCCGGGTAGACCCGGATGGTGCGGTTCATGAAGACGCGGCCGAGGCGGGCGTCCTTGGCGGTGTCGACGAACTCCGGCTTGCCGATCGCGTCGAGGATGCGCTCGGCGGCGGAGGCGTACATCAGGGGTTCGTCGCGGCAGGCCTCGAGATAGTCGGAGAGGCTCATCTCCGTATCGCGGCGGGCCTCGTAGCCCCGTGCAAAGCTCTGGAAAAGGTCGTTCGTCGACGGCATGGGCTCTCCGATCCCCTCACGACATTCGCAGCTTCATCCTGTCTGGCCTCTGATGCAACTGACAGGCCCAGATTTGTCGCAGTGCGATGGAGGCCGGGACACCCCGTGTGATGACGGCCACACGGGGCCGAATTTGGGCCGAGCGCCCGAACCACCGGGCCCGGCCGCCGGTGCCTGGCTTCCTCTCGCACGACCTCTCGAGGGCGGCCGTGTCGGATCGCCGGCCCATCGCTCGCCGGCCTATCGCGGAGGTGCACGCCTGACGCCCTGCCCGCGATCGAATGGGAGCGAGGCCGGTACGGTTCCCGGCCTCACCCCCTCCGTCCGTCGTCCTCAGAGGTCGGTCCCCTCCTTCTTGGCGTCGCCGCCCGTCTTGGCGGCGGCCGGTCCCACCGTGATCTTGATGGTCTGGGTCTGCACCTGGCCGTCCGAATCCTTGATGTCGACCACCACCTCGTCGGCGCCGGTGTAATTCGCCTTGGCCTCGTAGAAGACGGCCTGGACGGCGGCGTCCTTGCCCGGGCAGCGATAGCTGGCGGGCGTCTTGATCTTGCCAACCTTGGTGACGAGCGACCCGTTCTTGGGGGCCCCGCTCACCCGGATCTCGGGCATCGGGCCGGCCGAGCAATCCTTCTTCAGGTTCGGGACGATGGCGAGCCTGACCGACTTGCCGCTGGCCACGCTCTCGCTGCGGGTGACCGTGGTCTGGGCGAAGGCGGGGCCCGACAGGGCGAGGCCTGCGAGGAGGATGGCGGACGAACGGATCAACATCGGGATGACACTCCGGTGCGGGCGCGCCGATGAGATCCGGAGTGTCCCGGCCAGGTCGCGCCCCAACACCCGTGATGTGGGGAGCGCGAGGGGGAGCGTCGAGGGCCGTCCGCTCTGCGGCGGACGATGATCGGTTGGGCAGGCTGCCCTCCGCCGAGGCACGGATGCCCGAGGTCGACGGAAGACTCGAGGCAGATTGCCTCGGAACCGGGCGGGAATCACGATTCCGCGGTAACGTCCGGCAGCATCAGGTCCGGCAGATCCATCTCCGGCGGGAGCCGCAGGGCGACGAGCCTGTCGCGGCAGACCTGAAGATCGGCGAGCACGTCTTCCAGGAGGGCGCGGTCCGTGGCGGTCATGGACGTGGGGGCGTCCGGCCCATCCTCGCCGGTGTCCGCGTCGCGCACCGCCGGCGCCGCCGCTTCGGCCTCGCCGCGTCCGATCGACTGGACGAAGCGCACGCCGCCTTCCTTCAGGATGCGCTGAGCGCCGCGGATGGTGTAGCCCTGCCCGTGCAGCAGGCGCTTCACGCCCTTGATGAGATCGACGTCCTCCGGCCGGTAGTAGCGGCGCCCGCCTGCGCGCTTGACCGGCTTGATCTGGGTGAAACGCGTCTCCCAGAAGCGCAGGACGTGCTGCGGCACGTCGAGGTCGTCGGCGACCTCGCTGATCGTGCGGAAGGCCCCGGCGCTCTTCTCCGATCCGTCAACGCCATCCCGGGTTGCCGCCAGCGCCATGGTCGCTCACTCCTCGTCGTGATCCGCCGCGCCGTTCATGCCGTTGATCCGGGCCTTGAGCACGTTGGAGGGCTTGAACACCATCACCTGGCGCGGCTCGATCTCGACTTCGACGCCGGTCTTCGGATTGCGGCCGATGCGCCGGCCCTTGCTGCGCACCACGAACGATCCGAACGAGGACAGCTTGACCGTTTCTCCCTGCGCGAGGCAAGCGCAGATTTCGGCGAGCACCGTCTCCACGAGGGCCGAGGATTCGGTGCGGGACAGGCCGACTTGCTGATAGACGGCCTCGCTCAGATCGGCGCGTGTGACCGTCTTCCCACTCATGAATCCGTCCCCGGGCCGTTTCTACGTTTGACACGTATCTCTATGATCGGACACGCTAATCGCCCGCCCGGCCCGGGTCAACAGAAAGCCTTGGCCTTACCAGCGGATCAGCGCGGCGCCCCAGGTGAACCCGCCGCCGATAGCCTCGATCATCACGAGGTCGCCGTGTTTGATCCGCCCGTCCTTGCGGGCGACGTCGAGCGCCAGCGGAATCGAGGCCGCCGAGGTGTTGCCGTGCCGGTCCACGGTCAGCACCACCTTGTCGCGGGCGATCCCGAGCTTGTCGGCCGAGGCTTCGATGATGCGGCGGTTGGCCTGGTGCGGTACGAACCAGTCGAGGTCGTCCGCGGTCGTCCCGGTGGCATTGAAGGCGTCGAGGATCACGTCGGTGACCGAGCCGACGGCGAATCGGAACACCTCCTTGCCCGACATCCGCAGGTGCCCGGTGGTACCGGTCGAGCCGGGACCGCCGTCGACGTAGAGTTTGTCGCGATGGCGGCCATCGGACCGCAGGCTGGAGGCGAGCACGCCGCGGTCCGCGATCGTCCCCTGCCCGTCCTGAGCTTCGAGCACGATGGCGCCGGCGCCGTCGCCGAACAGGACGCAGGTGGTCCGGTCCTCCCAGTCGAGGATGCGCGAGAAGGTCTCGGCGCCGACGACCAGCGCGCGCCTGGCCGAGCCCGAGGTCAGGAACTTGTCGGCGGTGGCCACCGCATAGACGAAGCCGGCGCAGACGGCCTGAAGGTCGAAGGCGAAGCCCTGGTGGATGCCGAGCGCCGCCTGGATCTGCGTCGCCGTCGAGGGAAAGGTATGGTCCGGCGTCGAGGTGGCGCAGATCACGAGATCGATGTCGTTGGGGGTCAGACCCGCATCGTCGAGGGCGGCCCGCGCCGCCCTTGCGCCCAGGACCGAGGTGGTCTCGCCGGGGCCGCAGAGGTAGCGTTGCCGGATACCGGTACGCTGGACGATCCAGTCGTCGGAGGTGTCCACGGTCTCGGCCAGCGTGGCGTTGCTGACGCAGCGCGACGGCAGCGCCGAGCCGCCGCCCACGACCACGGAACGCAGGATCGTCATCGCATCCGCTCCTGCATCGGGGGCGCCCTCACGCCGAGGCCGCCGTCGGCGTCAGGTCGAGCATGTCGCGGATCGTGCGCATGAGGTCGTGACGGGCCATGTCGTGGGCCAGGTCCACGGCGGCCGCAAAGCCCTGCGCGTTCTCCGAGCCGTGGCTCTTGATGACGATGCCCTCCAGCCCGAGGAAGACGCCGCCGTTGGCGCGGCTCGGGTTCATCTTTTCCCGCAGGGCCTTGAATGCCTGGCGGGCGAAGAAGTAGCCGATCCTGGCCGAGAGCGTGCGGCTCATGGCGGCCCGCAGGTAGGTGCCGATCTGCTTGGCCGTGCCCTCCGCGGTCTTCAGGGCGATATTGCCGGTGAAGCCCTCCGTCACCACGACGTCGACGGTGCCGAGGCCGAGATCGTTGCCCTCCACGAAGCCATGGTAGGTCAGCCCCGGCAGCGGCGACTCGCGCAGGATGCGGGCGGCTTCCTTGACCGCCTCGTTGCCCTTCTTCTCCTCGGTGCCGACGTTGAGCAGGCCGACGGTCGGCGTGTCGAGGTCGAACACGATCCGGGCCATGGCCGCGCCCATCAGCGCCATCTCGACGAGGTGCTCGGCGTCGGTGCCGATGGTGGCGCCGACATCGAGCACGACGCTCTCGCCGCGCACCGTCGGCCACAGGCAGGCGATGGCGGGGCGCTCGATGCCCGACAGGGTCTTCAGGCAGATCTTCGACATCGCCATGAGCGCGCCGGTGTTTCCGGCCGAGACCGCGGCATCCGCCTCGCCGTCCTTGACCGCCTGGATCGCCCGCCACATCGACGACTTGCCGCGCCCCGAGCGCACCGCCTGGCTCGGCTTCTCGTCCATGGCGATGGAGACGGTGGTGTGGCGGATCTCGACGGCGCCCTTCAGGCGGGGCTCGGCCGCCACCAGCGGCGCCAGCACGGCCTCGTCGCCGAACATCAGGAAGGTCATCTCCGGATGTCGCTCGCGGGCGAGGCCCGCGCCGGGGACGACGGTCGCGGGACCGTGGTCGCCGCCCATGGCGTCGAGGGAGATGCACACGCGTTGTGACATGACGGGTCCGGCCGGTGGCCTCGTGCGAAGGGGTGCCCCGGTCGTCAAGGGCGGGATGGAGGCGCCGCATCGTGCGGGGCCCTGCTCGGCGGGGCGGAAAATAGCGATCCGGGCCCACCGGGCAAACGAAATCTGCGGTGCCTGGCGCGCGAAGCCCCGCGCCGGCCCTCAGTCCTGCCGCCCCGGAGGCTGCCCGAGGGGATCGAACGGTCCGGGCTCGGCGTCCTCGATCACGGGGGTGAAGGCGATGCCGGGCTTGCGCGGATAGGGGTCGAGGCCCAACGCCAGGAACTCGGCGGTGAGGGTTCCGAAATCGATGGTGTTGCCGACGATGGGGTCGGGCACGTCGACCTCCTCCGCATCGGTGCCCGCGAGAATGTCGGTGTCGGTGAAGACCACTTCCGCGGGCTCCGACACCGGCGCCTCGAACGGATCGAGGCTCACCGTGCAGGTCTGGGTGACGAGCGCCGTCACGGTGCCGGTGACGATCAGGCGCGAGGACGGGCCGGCGACGCGAAACCGCCCGACCAGGTCGCGGATCGCGGGGATCTTGAAGTCGGCCGCCAGCGCCAGGCATTCGGCGGGTGTCGCCGTCACGATCACCTCGCTGCCCTCCTTGCGCAGGCGATCGACGCGGGTCGGGCGCGAGAGCGGGCCGGGCTTGGGGTCCCTGCTCCGGTCGTGGCGTGGCGGGTGGTCGTGACGTGTCATGGCGCACCCGTCTGGTCGGTGAAGGCGTCGGGCGAGGGGAAACCAGGCCCCGACGCCAGCAGGGCGTCGAGGTCCGTCCCCTCCAGGGCGGCGGCCGCGGCCAGGACATAGCGTGCCAGGCCGGCCCCGTCCCCGGGTTCGGGAGTGCCGATGACGTTGCGGGCCAGCGCCGTAGCGAGCGCCTCACCGTCCTTGGTCGCCAGGTCCTTGGTCGCCAGGGCGGCGCCGTAGGTCTCGGCCCGTCCGTAAAAGGCGGCACCGAGCTTCTTCATGCGCTTGGGCACGCCGAAGTCGCCGACGCCGAGTTCGCGCAACGACGAATCGAGCTGCAGGAAGACCGCATTGACGAGATCCTGCGCCACGTCGGCGGCGGGCTCGGGCAGCGTCTCAAGGCGCCGCAGCACCAGGATGACGTGCAGGCACAGGCACTCGAACCGGCCCTCGACCGTGTCGGGCACGCCGAGGCCGGTATAGAGCCCGGGCTGGCGCGAGGCGTCGTTGATGCGCCGGTGCAGCGTCTCGACGGCCAGCCCCCGCGGCGCCTCACGCTTGAACAAGCGCCAGATCACGATCGGGTCCCCTGCCCGCAATGGTGGGTCCATCGCGCCTGCGCTTGGGCGGAGGGCTGTGTCCGGGCTTGCCTTGTCAAAACCATAACCCCGCGGTACGGCAACGAACGGTCAAGGTGCAAGGGCTCCCGGTCGTCACCGGGTTACCTGCACCGCACCGAAGATGCGTTCAGTTGTTCAAGATCAAGGGTGGTCGATGTCGCGCCGTCTCGTTTCGTCGCTCGCCCGTTTCGCTATCGTCGGTCTCGTCGGTATCGGGGTATCGGGCTGCATCGGTGAGGATATCCGCCACGGATACCAGATCGATCAAGCCGCGCTCGCCACCGTGAAGCCCGGGATGAGCGCCGAGCAGGTCCTACAGATCCTCGGCACGCCGTCGACCGTTTCCACCGTTGGCAACAAGTCCTGGTACTACATCACCCAGAACACCCGCCGCACGGTGCTGTTCCTCGGTGAGCAGGTCGAGGACCAGAAGGTCACCGCAGTCTATTTCAACGCCGGCTTCAAGGTCGAGCGCGTGGCGCTGTACGGCCTCCAGGACGGCCGGGTGTTCGACTTCATCGAGCGGACGACCCCGTCCAGCGGCGCCGACCGCGCCTTCCTCAGCCAGCTCTTCCGCGGCCTCACCCGCTACGAGCCGTTCGGCAGCGGCAGCGGCACCAGCATCGTCCCGGGCGCCAGAAGCGGCCTCTGATCCGTCCCGTCGACGGGACGACGCGAGGGTTCGACGCCCTCCCGTCGTCGTCGCCGGTTTGGCGCGTCACTGCGGGATAACGGCCGCCGGGATGTCGGTCGGTTTCGTGAAGACGAAGGCCGGGTGTCGCGCCTCCAGGGTATCGGCCCGCGTATAACCCCAGCTCACCGCCGCGAAGTCGCAGCCGGCCGCCGTGGCCGCCTCGTGATCGCGGATCTCGTCGCCGACATAGAGTGTCGCCGTACCGGGCTCGCCCGCCCGCCGGACCGTTTCGGCGAGACGCTTGGCCTTGCCGAACAGCGAGGCGCCGCAAGCAAAATACCGGATCGTTTCCGCGAGTTCCGGCCCGAGCACCGTGCGGATCGTGCCCTCGCCGTTCGAGCTGACGACGGCCAGTGGAATCCCGGCTCCGGCCAGTGTCCGCAGCATCGGCGCGATGCCGGGAAACAGCCCGATGTCGGCGCGATCGCGCACCGCCAGCGCCTTCATGTGCCGGCTGACGAAGGGAAGCTTCCAGGCCGGGATGCCGAGGTGGCGAACGATGGCCCGCGCATCCATGCCGCGCATCGTATGGAGGTCGGCTTCCGCGACGCCCCGGAAGCGATAGCGGGCGGCCACGTCGTTGAGAACGCCACAGAACCAAGGGAAACTGTCGGCCAGGGTCCCGTCGAAATCGAACGCCACGAGACCGTAGGGCCGCGCCGAAGCCGGGCGTAGTCCGTGGGCGAGGTCGTCGTCGCCGCACCGCGCCATCGGGCTCATGCCCGTCCCGAATTCGGTCAATGCCGCAGGTTGGCCGCGGGAACGCCCAGGTGCATGACGAGGCCTCCCGGCGCCCAGTCGTGGTGCAGGGTGCCGTCGAGTTGTCCGGCGACGCTGCGTTCGGCCAGCAGGGTGCCGAAGCCCCGCCGCGACGGCGGGCCGGTCACCACCGGACCGCCGGTCTCGGCCCAGGTCAGTTCGTAGGTCCCGTCGACGAGGCGGCCCGTGAGGGTGACGCGCCCCGCCGGCGTGGACAAGGCGCCGTACTTCATGGCGTTCGTGGCCTGCTCGTGCATGATCAGGGCGAGCGCGGTTGCCGAACTGTCGCCGATCGCGACGTCGTCGCCCTCGATCACGACGCGGGCGCGGCCCTCGTCGCTGTAGGCGGCCATGATAAGGCGCATCAGGCCGAGAACGGTCTGATCGCCCACCGAGGGCGCGCTGGCCGGCGAGTGCGGGCGGACGTATTCGTGCGCCTGCGCCAGGGCACCCAGGCGCAGGCGGAACGCCTCGACGAAGGGCTTGGCGGTGGGGTCACCCCGCCCGGACAGGGCGGCGATGCCGCCGACCACGGCGAAGATGTTCTTGATTCGGTGGGACAGTTCCTTGATCAGGAGATCGCGGGCTTCCTCGGCGCGTTTGCGCTCGCGCAGGTCGCGAGTCACGGTGGCGTAGCCCATCGGCACCCCGTCGTCGTCGTGGACGGGGAAGACGGTGCACAGGACGGCGATCTCCTCGCCTGTGACGACGTGGCTGAACGTCAGTTCGCCTTCCCACCAGCCCTCGCGCCGGACCGCGGGCAGGACGACCGCCTCGATCGTTGTCTGGCTCGATGGCGTGAAGTAATCCCGCAGTTCCATGCCCGTCACGGCCTGACGGTCGGGCAGGCCGACCAGGCGTCGGCCCGCGGCATTGACGTGCAGCATCGCCAGGGAGGTATCGGCGATGCCGATGAAATCCTTCGATTGCTCGACGATCGCGGCGAGCTTGCGGGCCTCGCCCTCGGCCCGCTTGAGATCCTCGATATCGGTGCAGGTCCCGAACCACCGCTCGATGCGGCCTTCGGCGTCTCTCAGGGGCATCGCCCGGCCGAGCGTCCATCGGTAGGCGCCGGACCGGTGGCGCAGGCGGTATTCGACCTCGTAGGGCTCGCCGGTGGCGAGGCTGTGGCGCCAGCGCGACCACGCCCGCTCCTGGTCGTCGGGGTGGAACACGCCGTTCCAGCCCTCGCCGTCGGTGGAGCCGACCGGCACGCCGGTGAACTCGTACCAGCGGTCGTTGTAGAAGTCGTGGAAGCCGTCCGGCAGCGTGGTCCAGACCATCTGCGGCATAGCCGCGGTCATGACGCGGAACCGGCGCTCGCTCGCGGCCAGTTCCGCTTCCTGCGCGGCCACCTCCTCGCGGATGCGCCGGGTCTCGATAAGGGTGGCGACCTGGCGCGCCAGGGCGCACAGTACGTCGGCCTGGATGTCGGTGAGCCCGTCGGGGCGCGCCGCGGCGTCGAGGATGCACAGGCTTCCCAGCGGCAAGCCACCGGAGGTGCGGATGACAGCGCCGGCGTAGAAGCGCAGGGCCTGGGGGCCGGTCACGAAGGGGTTGTCGCGCGTGCGGGGGTCGAGGGTCAGATCGGGGATGACGAGCAGCGCCTCGCTCTCGATCGCATGGGCGCAGATCGAGACCTGTCGTGACGTCTCCGCCTCCGGGAAGCCAACGCGGGCCTTAAACCACTGGCGGAATTCGTCGACCAGGCTGACGAGGGCAATCGGCGCACCGGTGACGCGGACCGCGATCGCGACGATGTCGTCGTAGACCGATTCCGGACCGGTATCGAGAATCTTCAGGTCGCGCAGATGCGCGAGCCGATCGTTCTCCGCCCAATGACAGACAGCCGATAGACAGGGGTCGTTCGAACTCAAACCTCTGAACCCTCGCTGGACAACCGTCCATAGGCCCGAAATGCGGCCTGCGATAGCTTCACTTGCGGTCGAGCTTACACGAGTCGCCGCGCGCTGAATGGAGGGCTAGACCAAATGGCGTAGGTCCGGCGCCATCGTTAGCAAAACGGTCACCAAAGTCCGGCCGTCATTGTACGAAACGATACAATAACGGCCGGGTCGATCACCTCATACCATTTCCGGGTGATCACTTCGTGATGCGGACATGGGCGTCGCTCAGGCGCCGCGCGGGCTCGGTGATACGGTTTCCGCTTGGATCAAGCGGGAACCGTATCACGTGGTCAGGGCGACGCCCGGACCGGTTGGTTCAGGCCGCGTCGGCCCGTCCCAGGATCGGGTAATCGACGTAGCCCTCGGGTCCCTGGCTGTACCAGGTCTTGGCATCGTCCTTGTTGAGGGCAGCGCCCTCCGCCAGTCGCTTCGGCAGGTCGGGGTTTGCGAGGAAGGTACGACCGAAGGCGATGGCATCGGCCTCGCCCGCATCCAGCGCGGCCTGCGCCCTGGGGCCGTCGTAGTCGGAGTTGAGCACCAACGGACCGCCGAAGGCACGCTTGATCGCCGGGGCCACGGGCGGGCGGTTGGCGGTGCCGAAGGTGCCGTTCGGGCCGGGCTCGCGCAGTTCGAGGAAGGCGATGCCGACCTCCGCCAGGGCAGCGGCCGCGGCGGTGAACAGGGCCTCGGGGTTGGAATCGTCGACGCCCTGGATCTCGCCGTTGGGCGACAGACGCACGGAAACTCGCTCCTTGCCGATGGCGTCGGCCACAGTCCTGGCGACCTCGGCGAGCAGCCGGATCCGGTTCTCGACCGACCCTCCGTAGCGGTCGTCGCGCAGGTTGGTGCCGTCGCGCAGGAACTGGTCGATGAGGTAGCCGTTCGCCGCGTGGATCTGGACGCCGTCGAAGCCGGCCGCGATCGCGTTGCGCGCGGCGCGGTCGTAATCCGCCAGGAGCCGCGGGATCTCGTCGAGGCCGAGCGGACGCGCTTCTTCGTAAGGCTTCTTGCCCTCATAAGTATGGGCCTGGTCCGGTGCGGCGGTCGCGGAGGCCGAGACCGGCTTCTCGCCGTCGAGGAAGGCCGGGTGCACGATGCGGCCCATGTGCCAGAGCTGGCAGATGATGCGGCCGCCGGCGCCATGCACGGCGGCCACGACCGGCTTCCAGGCGGCGACCTGCTCGTCGGTCCAGATGCCGGGGCAGAACGGCCAGCCGGTGCCTTCGCGGCTGATGCCGGTGGCCTCGCTGATGATCAGGCCGGCGCCGGCGCGCTGGGTGTAGTATTCCGCCATGATCGGCGTCGGCACGTGCTCGCGGGTGGCCCGGCCGCGGGTCAGCGGAGCCATGAGGATGCGATTGGGAGCGTCGATCGCGCCGAGGCGGATCGGATCGAACAGTGACGGCATGAAAGGGATTCTCGCGTTCTTGCGTGTCGAGGGTGGGGACGCGCGCGATCGTGGGCGGGCGTCGTCCCATGCGGGATCACATGGGGCCGCGCGTCGTCCGCACCAGCCGCTGCGGGTCGGCAAGCGGTGCGTCCGCGCACATCGGCCTGTGCCGGCGGCGGCCGGATGTCGTCAGAAGTGGCTGAAGGACCCGGTCGCGAATCGCCGTTGGCTACCGTCTGGAAAGAGGAAGAGCGGCCGCCCCGCCCCGGCCGTCACCGTTCCGATGACGGCCATCGCCACATCCGCCGCCCTGGCGTCGGCCAGAAACGCCGTCAGCGCGTCCGGCGGCACCGCGCACAGGATCTCGTAGTCGTCCCCCCCCGTCACGGCGAGGTCGTGCAGACGGGGATCGCGGACCACGGCGGCGCGGGCGGCCGGCGAGAGCGGCACGTCGGCCATGGCGACGACCGCGCAGCGTCCCTCGCCGGCAAGCATCTTGGCGAGGTCGCCGGCCAGACCGTCCGACACGTCCATGGCCGCCCGCGCATGGCGGCGCAACGCCGGCGCCAGCGCGAGGCGGGGTCGCGGATGCCGGTAGCGGTCGACGAGGGTGGCGACCGAGGCGTCGTCGAGGCCCGCGGCCCAGGCCGGGCGCTCGCCGCGCGCCAGAGGCAGTCCGAGTGCCGCATCGCCGATGGTGCCGGTGACGCACAGGCGATCCCCGATCCGGGCCGTCATCCGGCGGACCATGGCCCCGGCCGGAACCTCGCCCAGGGCCGTTACGCCGACGAAGGCGGGCCCCGTGGTGCGCACCGTGTCGCCTCCGAGCAGCGGACACCCGAACTGCGCGATGGCCCGGCCCAACCCGGCGGCGAAATCGGCGAGCCAGGCCTCGGTCCAGGCCTCGGGCAGCCCGAGGTTGACGACGAACCCGCACGGGGTCGCGCCCTTGGCGGCGAGGTCGGACAGGTTGACGCCCATCGCCTTGCGGGCCACCGAGGCGCCGGCGTCGTCGGGAAGGTAATGGATGCCCGCCACCACCGTGTCGGTGGTCACGACGAGGTCGTACCCCTCGCGGGGCGTCAGCGTGGCGGCGTCGTCGCGCAAGCCGTCGGCGCCAGGTCCGGCCAGAGGCGCGAAATAGCGCGCGATCAGCCCGTCCTCGCTCGGCCGCTCCCCCGCCACCGTCCCCTCAGCCCTTGGCGGTGCCGGGCAGGGTGGCACTTCCGGGCAGGCCCGCGAACTCGATGCCGCGCACGTCGCGGGCGACCTTGTCGAGGACCGCATTGACGAGGCCGGGTTCGTCGCCGCCGAAGAAGCTATGGGCGACGTCGACGTATTCCGAGATCGCCGCGCGGGCGGGGACGTCGCGGCGGAACATCAACTCGTAGGTGCCCGCCCGCAGGATCGCCCGCAGCACCGCCTCGATGCGCTTGAGCGACCAGCCGGCGGCCAAAGCCCGGTCGATCTGCGGATCGATGGCACGCTGCTCCTCGACGACGCCGCGCAGGAGATCGCGGAAGAACGCGATCTCGGCGGGCGGATGATCGATGCCTTCGACCTCGCGGCCGATCCAGAAGGCTTCGAACTCGGCCAGGGCCTCGATCACGCCCTTGTCGGAGATCTCCATCTCGTAGAGCGCCTGGACCACGGAGAGACGCGCGCCGCTGCGCTCGTTGGTCCGGGTATTCTGGGGCTTGGCCATGGGGCTAGTCCTCTCCGACGGAGGCTGCGGCCGCGGCGCGCTTGAGCGCCAGCACCGCGAGGGCGGCCTCGGCGGCGCCGCCACCCTTGTTCATCTCGGCGACGCGGGCGCGGGCCTCGGCCTGGGCCTGCGTCTCGACGGTGAGGATGCCGTTGCCGAGCGGCAGTCGCAGCGTCACCGACAGGTCCATGAGCGCGCGCGCGCTCTCTCCGGCCACGATGTCGTAATGGCCGGTCTCGCCGCGGATGACGCAGCCGAGCGCCACCGCCGCATCGTAGGGCTGGCCGGCGCGTGCCGCCGCTTCGATCAGGATGGCGATGGCGGCGGGGATCTCGAGGGCGCCAGGCACCGTCACCACCACCGCCTCGGCCCCGACCCGGTCGATGGCCGCCTGCGCGCCCGCCAGGAGCTCGTCGGCGAGCCCATCGTAATAGCGTGCTTCCACCACGAGGACGCGCGCGCCTTTCAGAGCTTCCGCGAGGCCAGGGTCGCTTTTGAATGTCTGGGTCGCAGATACCATGCCGGCCTCGTCGCTGATGTTGGTCCCGGGGGCGTTCCACCGCCCCGGGTTCGGCGCGAACGAGCCCGTCGCGCACACGACCCCCGAGGTCTCGTCCGCGGCCTGCCCGATGAGCCTCGACGGCTCGTCGGACTCCTTCTTGCGAGGGATCGGGACGCCGCAGCACTAGACCGAAGGCCGGCGGCTCACAAGCGCGGGACCGGTGCAATCGGCCGGCCGGCGTCATTCCGGGTCCCCTGAGCGATCGGCCTGCCCGGACGCGAGCGGCGACCGCCCGTTTCCGGGAGGCCGCCGTCCACCTTCTTTGCGTCTGCCGCTCTCAGGCCGCGCGGATGTCGGCGAGGAAGCCGTCGACCTCCTCCTTGACGGTGAGCGACTGCGTCGCGAGTTCGGCCGCGGCCATGAGCACCTGCTGGGCCGCACTGCCGGTCTCGCTCGAGGAGGCGAGGACGCGGGCGACGTTCATGGAGACGTCCTGAGTGCCGCGCGCCGCCTCGGAGGCGTTGCGCGAGATCTCGTTGGTGGCCGCGGTCTGTTCCACCACCGTGGAGGCGATCGTACCGGTGATCGTGTTGACGGTGACGATGGTGCGGCCGATCTGCTGGATCGCCGTGAGGGCCAGACCCGAGGCGGCCTGGATCGCGGCGATCTGGCTCGAGATCTCCTGGGTCGCCCGCGCCGTCTGCCCGGCGAGCTCCTTGACCTCGGAGGCGACCACGGCGAAGCCCCGGCCCGCCTCCCCGGCCCGCGCGGCCTCGATGGTGGCGTTGAGGGCCAGGAGGTTGGTCTGGCCGGCGATGCTGGAGATCATGGTGACGGCCTCGCCGATCTTCTCGGCTGCGGCGGCCAGGTCGGTCATCGCCCCCGTGGTCGCCTCGGCCTCCTGCGCGGCATGGCCGGCGACCTCGTTGGAGCGCTGCACCTGACGCTCGATCTCCTGGAGCGAGGCCACCATCTCCTCGGCCGCCGACGCCACCGTCTGCACGTTGGCCGACGTCTCCTCGGCGGCGGCACTGGAGGCCATGGCCTGGCCGTTGGTGCTGTCGGCGACCCCCGTCATCGAACGGGCGGTGGCGTCGAGTTCGGTGGCGGCCGACGTCACGATCTCCAGCGAGCCGGCGATCCGCCCCTCGAAGCTGCGTACGAGCTGGTCGACACGGTCGGCCCGGCGCTGGCGGGCCGACTGCTGGGCGACCTGCTCGGCCTCCAGTTCGATCCGGGCAATGGCGTTGCGACGGAACACGTCCACGGCCTTGGCCATGTCGCCCATCTCGTCCACGGCGTCCTGCGAGGGAACATCGACCGCCGTCTCGCCCGAGGCGAGCCGGCGCATCGCGGCCGTCATCCCCGAGATCGGCAGGATGATGCTGCGCGCGATCGCGAAGGCCAGACCGACACCCAGCGCCAGGATCAGGCCGATCAGGCCGAGCTGGACGGTCTTGGCCGTCGACATCGTGGCGTTGCTCTTCTCGACGAGATCCTTGAGCGTCGCTTCGAGTTTGGTGCGCACCGCGAGCCCGGTCGCATAGATCGTGTCCACCTGCGGCGTCAGCGTCTTGTCGTAGAACTCCTCGGTCGAGACGATCGCTGCCGAAGTCGCGCCGAAGTTCGCGCCATAGCCGGCCAGCGCCTCTTCGATCGTCTTCACCACCCGGATCTGGGGCGTCGCAGCGTAGAGGGCACGCAGCTTCTGGATCGTCAGCTTCGCCTTTTCGAAATTCGTCGCGAAGGTCGCCGGGCCCTTGGCATCGTTCGTGGCCAGGAACCGCCAGGCACTGACCCGGACCAGGAGTACGGCGCTTTCCACCTCCGCCGCCGCCGCGACGCCATCGGCATCCCCGGTCGCGCGGAACTCGGTCACGAGGGCATTGGTGGCCTTGGTGAGGTTGTCGCCGGCCGTGAACAGCTTGGCCTTGTTTTCACGAATCTGGGTCCCGAACTCGATCAGCTTGGGCAGATTGCCGATGAGGCTCACCGTCTCGTCGCGGATGGCGGCATAGGCAGCCCGACGTTCCTCACTGAGAGCCCTCTCCGCCAGACCGTCCCCGGTCTCCTTGATCGAAGCCAGGGTGGCGGTCATGCCTGCAGCCCGTTCCGGGGTCGGTGTCGTGCGAAACTGAGCGCTCTGGGCCATGAGCCGGTCGGTGAGTCCGTTGACCGTATAGAGTTCGCGCGCGGCCCGCTCGATCCGGGCCCGTGTCGCGAACGTCGCGTCGAGATCGTCGAGCTGGCTATAGGCGAAGCCTCCCATCGCGCCTGCAAGAATGACAAGCGCAGAAATACCGCCATAGAGGCGCGAACGGATACCGAGTTTCATAAGCGTATCTCGACGAGAGAGGCTGAGTTCGCAGCCCGTTGCCTTGGCTGCACATCCGTCTCGTGAGTCGAGCGGCGCCTCGACACGGTTAATAGCGTCGCATTAAGGATCGATGAAGAGATATATTGATAAAGTCATGACCAGCGCTCGACAGACCAATCATATACAAAATGCAAAATCTGAAAAAGCCGGCGAGCGTTAAAGCTCATCGGTCGCGCCGAGGTGTCGAGGGCGCGGCCTTGCCCCGAGCGGTCGAGTGACAAGGCGGCGCTCACCACGCGCGGGTGTGGTCGATCCTCGGCCTTCGCACTGTGCGGGACGCGTCGGCGCGCCCTGCCCTCACGATGCGCCGGTCTATGCCCGGCTCTCGCTCAGGCGGGCGGCGTAACGGGCGATGAGGTCGACCTCGAGGTTGAGGTGGTCGCCGGCCCGGCGCTCGCCCCAGGTCGTCACCGCCAGGGTGTGCGGGATCAAGAGGACCGAGAAGACGTCGTCCTCGACCGCGTTCACCGTGAGCGACGTCCCGTCGAGGCAGATCGAGCCCTTCTCGGCGATGAACCGCGCCAGCGCGGCCGGCGCCTTGATCCTGAAACGGTCGCTGGGTGCCCATTGCGGATCGCCGCTTCCGCCCGTGACCGCCTCGCGCGCCACGATCAGCCCGAGGCCGTCGACATGGCCGGTGACGAGGTGGCCGCCGAGCTCGTCGCCGATCTTCAGCGAGCGTTCGAGGTTGATGCGCGTTCCGACCCGCCAGGCCCCGACGCTGGTACGCGCCAGGGTCTCGGCGGCCGCGTCCACGCTGAAGCGGCAGCCGCCCGCCACCGGCTCGACCGCCACCGCCGTGAGGCAGGGACCGGAGCAGGCGATGGAAGCCCCGAGGGCGATGGTGGCCGGATCGTAGGCGGATTGGATCGTCAGCCGCCTGAGCCGGTCGTCGCCGGAGACGGCGACGACGGTTCCGACATCGCTCACGAGACCGGTGAACATGGCACGCTCCGCTCATAGGTGACCGCCCTGTCGGCCCCGAGATCGCGGGCCTCGACCTGGCGCAACTGGCCGCTCGACAGGCGGCCTTCGAGATGGGGGCCGATCGCCTTGAGGCCGCCGCCCTCCCCGAGCCGGCCTTCGCCGGTGACGAGGGTGCAGACGTCGACGAGATCGGCCTCGGCCAGGGCATCGGCCAGGTGCGGCCCGCCCTCGCTGCAGATGCGGGACAATCCATAGTCCGAAAGGCACGCCAGCGCGGCCGGCAGATCGATCCGGCCGGTGGCGTCGGCATCCACGGACAGGATTTCGACCCCCGTGGCAGCCAGCATCCGGCGGGCGTGCGCCGGGGCGCCGCGGGTGGTGAGGACCAGGGTCGGGATATCGCGGGCGCTGCGCACCAGATGGGTCGAGGGCAGGATGCGCAGGGTCGAATCGAGCACCACCCGCACTGGCGAGCGCCCCGACAGGCCCGGCAGGCGCACGGTGAGGGACGGATCGTCGGCCCGCACGGTTCCGATGCCGACCATGATCGCGTCGGCATGGGCCCGCCAGAGGTGGACCGCGCCGTTGGCGACGGGGCCGGTGATCCGCAGCCGACCGTCCGGACCGCCCGCCGCGAACCCGTCGCTGGTGGCGGCGAGCTTCAGGTGGACGCAGGGACGCCCGAGGGTGATGCGGCTGACATGCCCCAGGTGGGCGCGCATCGCCTCCTCGCGCAGGACGCCCATGGTCAGGGCGATGCCGGCGGCCGCCAGCCGGGCGTGCCCGCTTCCGGCCACCCGGGGGTCGGGATCCTCCATCGCCGTCACGACGCGGGCGATGCCGGCGCTCAGGATCGAATCGGTGCAGGGCGGGGTGCGGCCGTGGTGGGAGCACGGCTCCAGCGTCACGTAGAGGGTGGCGCCGCGCGCGGCCTCGCCGGCCATGGCCACGGCGAGCGGTTCCCCGTGCGGACGCCCGCCGGGCGCGGTGACACCCTGCCCGACGATGCGCTCGGCCCCGGGGGGACCAGCCACCACCACCGCACCGACGGAGGGGTTGGGCCATGTCCGGCCGAGGTTGCGCTCGCCCAGGGCCAGGGCGAGGCGCATGAAGCGGCGGTCGGCGTCGCCGGCGGTCTCCGTCATGGGCGCGCCCGCGCGGGTCGCCCGGTCGTGGCCGGGGCGGCGTCCTCGTCCGAAGCCTCGGCGGCACCGGTGCCGAGGGTGCCGAGCAAAGCCTTGAAGTCGCTGGCTTCGCGAAAGTTCTTGTAGACGGATGCGAAGCGCACGTAGGCGACGTCGTCGAGGCCCTTCAGCCCCTCCATCACCAGCTCGCCGATGGCCTCGCTGGCGATCTCGCCCTCCCCGCCGCTCTCGAGCTGGCGGGTGATGCCGCTCACCAGCCGCTCGACCCGCTCAGGGTCCACCGCCCGCTTGCGCAGGGCGACGCCGATGGAGCGTTGCAGCTTGTCGCGGTCGAACGGCACCCGCTTGCCCGAGCGCTTGAGCACCATCAGCTCGCGCAGCTGCACCCGCTCGAACGTCGTGAAGCGGCCGGCGCAATCAGGGCAGACGCGCCGGCGCCGGATCGCGGCGGCGTCGTCGCTGGGCCGCGAATCCTTCACCTGGGTGTCGGGACCGCCGCAATAGGGGCATCGCATCGCGCGGTTGGACCTGTCTTGGCCGGACCGAACCCGGCGGACGGGAGGGATCGCGGTCGGCGGGGCGGGCCGTCCCGTCGAACGGGAAACGGCCACGGACCCGAGGAGGTCCGTGGCCGATGGCATAGCGGGTCGCGGCCCGCGGGTTAAGGGCTTCCACGGGCACACCTGCGCCCGTGGCAACCCTCCGCCGATGGTAGGGCGGGTCAGCCGTAGATCGGGAACCGGTCGGTGAGCGCGTGGACCTTGGCCTTCACGCTCGCCTCGACCTCGGCGTCGCCGCCCTCGCCCTTGGCCACGAGACCGTCGAGCACCTCGATGATGAGGCTGCCGATCTGCTTGAACTCGGCGACGCCGAAGCCGCGCGAGGTGCCGGCAGGGGTGCCGAGGCGGATGCCCGAGGTCACCGTGGGCTTGGCCGGATCGAACGGAACGCCGTTCTTGTTGCAGGTGATGTGGGCGCGGCTCAGCGCGGCTTCCGCCGCCTTGCCGGTGAGGCCCTTCTTCTGCAGGTCCACCAGCATCAGGTGGTTGTCGGTACCGCCCGAGGTGATGTCGTAGCCGCCGGTCATCAGGGTGTCGGCGAGCGCCTTGGCGTTCTCGATGACCTGACGGGCGTAGATCTTGAACTCGGGCTTCAGGGCCTCGCCGAAGGCGACGGCCTTGCCGGCGATGACGTGCATGAGCGGACCGCCCTGCAGGCCGGGGAAGATCGCCGAGTTGAACTTCTTGGCGAGCGCCTCGTCGTTGGTCAGGATCATGCCGCCGCGCGGGCCGCGCAGGGTCTTGTGGGTGGTGGTGGTGGCGACATGCGCGTGCGGGAACGGCGACGGGTGCACGCCGGCGGCGACGAGGCCGGCGAAGTGGGCCATGTCCACCATGAAGTAGGCGCCGACCGCATCGGCGATCTCACGGAACTTGGCGAAGTCCCACTGGCGGGGGTAGCCCGAGCCGCCGGCAATGATGATCTTGGGCTTGTGCTCGTGAGCCAGCGCCTCGACCTGCTCCATGTCGATGCGCTGGTCGTCGCGGCGCACGGTGTAATGCACCGGCTTGAACCACTTGCCCGACACGTTCGGGGCCGCGCCGTGGGTGAGGTGACCGCCGGCGGCGAGATCGAGGCCGAGGAAGGTGTCGCCCGGCTGCATCAGCGCCAGGAACACACCCTGGTTGGCCTGCGAACCGGAGTTCGGCTGGACGTTGGCGAAGCCGCAATCGAACAGGCGCTTGGCGCGGTCGATGGCCAGATCTTCGGCGATGTCGACGAACTGACAGCCGCCGTAGTAGCGACGGCCCGGGTAGCCCTCGGCGTACTTGTTGGTGAGGACCGAACCCTGCGCTTCGAGAACGGCGCGCGAGACGATGTTCTCGGAGGCGATCAGCTCGATCTCGTGCTGCTGCCGTCCGAGTTCCTGCGAGACGGCGCTGGCGATCTCCGGATCGACGTCGGCGAGCGACGCGCTGAAGAACGAGTTCGAGAAGTGCTTGTCGGAAATCGTACCGGCGCTCATGGATAGCCTCGATTTTTTGAACGGGCGAAGGCGTCCGTCTTCCGCTGGCGTTCGGGCGGTCGGACACACGATGGGCATTTTATTACACGGGCAGCGGGATGAGGCCAAGCTCAGCTAATTTGGCGTGACGTTCCAAAAAAATTTGAATGTCCGCCTTCGTTCCCCGGCCTCCTACGCGGGTGTGCCTCGCGCATTCCTCTGATCTGCCTCTCAAAGTCTCCTTGACAGGACCCGAACAAATCACGAACACATCTCTTGGTTGTGCGTCCGGGCAAGGCCAGTTCGCGTCTGGCCTCGCTTCGATGTCGCAGAGGTTCGTTGTCGCGGCTCTCGTCGCCGAGGCAGCACATACGAAGGCAAAGCATATGTCCCTGTCAGCATTCGTTCTCAGCGCGCGTTCCCTCGAAACGATCGGCGCGTGGCAAGCCGCGATCGATGCGCTCGGTTTCAAGCTTACCCTCACAGTCGAGGCGGACCAACGGATCGACGCCCTGTCCGGCCATCTGCCAGCGGTCTGGGAAGGGCATGAGGCGGGCTTCGAATGCGAGCTTGGTGACGCCGGTGCGGTCGAGAACTTCCTGGACGATTGCGACGAAGCCCAGCCCCGCGGACCTTGGTCCCAGATCCTGGAAATCTATTACGTGGGGATCGCCAATATCGCCGGGGTCGCGATCGCAGGCGCGGTCTATGCTCACGCGACCGGCGGGGTCTTCTGGAACGGTGAGGATGGCGAGCGGGTCGATGCCGAACGCGCCATTGCATACGCTCGGAAGACCGAGACCGACATCCGTGACATGCTCGAGGGGCGGCAGGTTTGAGCGCAGCCGCTTGATGGAAGCTGCGCAAGGCATCGCCGCACGCGAAGAAGACCCGCCGGACGCGAAAACGGCGAGCGCTGGTGCGCTCGCCGTCGATCATCGGTCCTGACGTCAGGGCCGGCCGTTCAGTTCTCTTCGTCGCCCGGCTCGAAGGTCTGAACCTGTTCGGCGCTCGCCACCGGGGTCGGGGCGGACAGCGTCGAGGGCACGTTGACGCCGTCGCGCTTGTAGATGTCGTCGCGGAACTGAACGAGGCCGTCCGGGGTCGACCAGGCGGTGATGTAGGTCCAGTAGACCGGCACCGGCTGCGTCATCCGGGCGTCGATGCGCTTGCCGCTCTCGATGGCCTGCTCGACCTGGTCGCGGCCCCAGCCGGGCGTGTCCTTGAGCAGCCACGTGATGTACTCGCGCACGTTCTGCACGCGCACACAGCCCGAGGAGATGAAGCGGAAGTCGTCGCCGTACACGCCCTTGGAGTTGGTGTCGTGCATGAACACCCCGTGCGGGTTCGGGATGTTGATGCGCACGATGCCCATCGAGTTGAAGTCGGCGCCCGAATCCTGGCGGTAGCGGTAGCGGGTGCCCTCGTCCGAGTTCCAGTTCACCGAGGCCGGCGAGATCTCGGTCTCTCCGGTGAAGATGCGGATCTTGTTCTCGGTGAGGTAGTTCGGATCCTTCTGCATCTTGGGGATGAGGTCCTTCTTCACGATGGAAGCGGGGACCGTCCAGGTCGGGTTGAAATTGATCTCCACCGCCTTGGCGTTCATGATCGGCGACTGCCGGTCGATCTTGCCGACACCGGCGGCATGGAGCGTCACGACCTGGCCGTTCTCGACCGTCTGCACCAGGGCGGCCGGGATGTTGGTGATGACGAAGCGGTTGCCGAGGTTGCCCGAGTAGGAGCGCAGCCGCACCACGTTCACCTCGAGCTGGCGCAGGCGGATGTCCGCGGGGACGTTCATGGCCTGCTGGGTCGCCATGCTCATGGCACCGGTCTGGCTGAGACCGTGGCGCGCCTGGAACCGCTTCACGCCGGCCGCGACGTAGGAATCGTAGGTGTTCGAGCCGCCCTGGCCCTGGTCGAGGTCTCCGCTCACCGCGAGGCGCTGGCGAAGCGTGCCCACGGCCGGACCGCGCGATCCGATGCGCAGGCGGTCGGCGCCGGTCACCGGCCGCCATCCGCCGCGGGCGACGATCTCCCGGTATTTCTCCACCATCTGCTCGGTGGAGGCGATGGTCTGGGGCGACAGGATCGGGGTCAGCGACCGCTGGACCTGGAGCCCGGCCGGGGCGGCGTAGTCCTGGGCCCATTCGGCCTGGGAAAAGCCGGCCGGTTCGCGCGCCACGGCCGCCTGCCCAAGGGCGACAGTGCCGAGCAGCGCGACGGCGAGGGAGCGGAGGGGAAGGGCCTGTTTGCGCATCGGGCTCAGCTCTTGGATCCGGTGGTGGGGCGTTCGACCGGAAGGCCGCCGCGCCGAGCGCGATCGGGACTTTCGGATGTCGTGCCGCGAAACTGTCGTGCCGGGACACTGTCCCGGCACGGTTAAGAAGCCATGGCGACCGGGCCACAATGTGGCGCGGGCCACGCCCCGTGCGTGCATCCGCGCACCTGCGGCGCATCGGCAACATCCGGAGTTCGTCGATGCGCGGCCCTGGCGAGGCGGCGCGACGTGTCGTAAGGGGCGTTCCATGGTCCCCTCGATCGTCAAGCGGAGCGTCTGGCGCCCGATCACCGCGGTGATCGTGCTCTACGCGTTCGTGCTGCAGGGCATGCTCGGTGGCATGCTGCCCTTGAGCATGATCGACCATGCCGGCGTCCTCTGCGCCGAGGGTTTGGCTGCGGCCGGCGATGACGAGGGGCCGGTCAAGGTTCCGGCCCACCACGCGGCGTCCTGCTGCATCGCCGCCTTCGCCGCCACCGATGCCGGCGGCCCCCTCCCCGCCATGGCAATGCCGGCCTGGCCGCCGCGTACGGCCTCGCCGGTCGTCCCGCGCCCCGAGACCCCCGCCGCAGCCCGCGCGCCGCCGGGATCGACCGTCTCCGCCCGAGGCCCTCCCACCGTCTGAGCCGATCGTCCGTCTTCGATCCCCTCAGATAGCAGGACCGCCGCCATGCACCGGATTCCCCGGGCCGAGCTCTACGCCGCCCTCCTCGTCACCGCCTCGACCACCGCCGCCTTCGCCCACGTCACCCTGGAGCGCCGCGAGGCGACCCCGAACGCGAGCTATCGCGCCGTGGTCCAGGTCAACCACGGCTGTTCCGGCAAGCCGACCAATCGCGTCAGCGTCACCGTTCCCGAGGGCGTCATCGGCGCCCGGCCGATGCCCAAGCCCGGCTGGGAGCTGACGACCGAGAAGGGCCCCTACGCCCGGGCATACCCATACTACCACGGCGACGTCGGCGAGGGCGTGAAGACCATCACCTGGAGCGGCGGCAGCTTGCCCGACGACCAGGTCGACGAGTTCACCTTCCTCGCCCGGGTGACCGACACCTTCGCGCCCGGCAGCACCGTGTATTTCCCGGTGCAGCAGGATTGCACGCAGGGCAGCCACAGCTGGAGCGAGATCCCGGCTCCCGGCCAGGAGGCACGGTCGCTGAAGGCGCCGGCTCCCGGCGTGACGATCGTGGCGGCGGGACCCCAGCCCGCGACCACCGGGGCGACGCCGGCCGTCGTCAAGGCCGGCGACCTCGCCATCGAGACGCCGTGGATGCGGGCGACCCCCGCCGGAGCGAAGGTGGCCGGCGGCTACGTCCGCATCACCAACACCGGCAAGGAGTCGGATCGGCTGACCGGGGCGGCGATCCCTCTGGCCGGCAGCGCCTCGGTCCATTCCATGTCGATGGACGGCGGCGTCATGCGGATGGCGGTGGTCGAGGGCGGCCTCACGATCGCCCCCGGCGCCACGGTCGAGCTCAAGCCGGGCGGCTACCACCTCATGTTCGAGGACTTGAAGGGCACGCCCAAGGCCGGCGAGGCGATCGCAGGCAGCCTGATCTTCGCCCGCGCCGGAACGGTGGCGGTGACCTTCGCGGTGGCCCCGATCGGCGCCAAAGGGCCGGACGGCAAGGGACCGGACGGCAAGGCGACGGGGTCCAAGCCCTCCGGCCATCACGATCACTGACGCCTGACCGCCGGTTCCGCGTCAGGCGATCCGGCGGCATCCGGCCCTTTTTCCCGTTCCATTCGATGGGAGGCCAGCCCCTTCGCGACGTCCGTCGCGAATCGCGAGGTGGCCTGCCCGGAGCCCTGTCCGATGTCCTCGCCCACCACCCGCGGCGGCGCCCTGGCGCTCGTCCTGTTGTCCACCACGGCCGTTCTCGCCCAGCAGGCGGATGCCACCCTGTCCGAACTCACGGTGCAAGGGGCGGTGACGGCCGGCTCCGTCACGGTCCCGAGCGTCGCCGAGCAACGGGCGGCGGTGAACGCCACCGTCGGCTCCGTCGCCTTCGTCGATGCGGCGGATTTCCAGAACCGCTACGCCAACACCCTGCGCGACGTCCTCAAGGATACCCCCGGCGTGTTCGTGCAGGAGCGCTACGGCCAGGAGATGCGCCTGTCGGTGCGCGGCTCCGGCATCGCGCGCGGCTTCCACCTGCGCGGGCTCGAACTGCTGCAGGACGGCATCCCGCTCAACCTCGCAGACGGCAGCGGCGACTTCTACCAGATCGATCCGCTCGCCCTGCGCTCGGTGGAGGTCTACAAGGGCGGCAATGCCCTGACCTTCGGTGCCACGACGCTCGGCGGCGCCATCAATTTCGTCACCCCCACCGCCTACACGGCGCTCAGCCCCAACATCCTGCGGATCGACGGCGGCAGCTTCGGCACCATCCGCGAGAATTCTCAGTTTTCGCGCATTTCCGGGCCTGCGGATTTCCTGATCAACGGCACGCTCACCAATTCCGACGGCTACCGCGACCACGAGACCCAGCGCACGCAGAACTTCAACGCCAACCTCGGCTACCGCCTGGCCCCCGGCGTCGAGACGCGGTTCTACGTCGGCGTCTATCTCACCGACCAGAAGCTGCCCGGCACGCTGTCCCTGTTCAACGCCCTGAACAACCCGACACTGGCCAACCCCAACGCGATCACCGGCAACCAATCGCGAAAAGTCGAGACCGAGCGGATCGCCAACCGGACCTCGTTCGTTCTCGACGTGGGCAAGCTCGATATCGACACCTGGGCGATCCACAAGTCGCTCTATCACCCCATCTTCCAGGTGATCGACCAGGACGGCTGGACCTACGGCGTCGCACCGCGCTGGGCCGGGACCTTCGACGTGGGCGGCTACCGCAACGACACCATCCTCGGGCTTCGCGCCTCGGCCGGCATCAACTCGGCGCTGCAATTCGCCAACAGGGCCGGCCAGCGCAACGGCCAGACCCTGAGCGCCCTCCAGAGCGCCTCGAACTACGAGGCCTATGGCGAGAACCGGTTCTGGTTCCTGCCCGACGTGGCGCTGATGACCGGGGCCAAGGCGTTCTCGTCCAACCGGACCTACAGCAACAAGGGCGGTTTTTCCGCCAACCCGAACGTCCAGTTCGGCAACCGCACCTACGAGGGCATCAACCCCAAGATCGGACTCCTCTGGCAGCCCCTGCCCGACATCCAGGTGTTCGGCGACATCACCCGGTCGCGCGACGTGCCGGACTTCTCGGATCTCGCCCAGACGAACACCCTGCGCACCACCTTCGTGCCGCTGGAGGCGCAGCGCGCCTGGACCGTCGAGGCCGGAACCCGCGGGCGCATCGACCGGCTCGCCTGGGACGTGACGCTGTACCGGTCGGAGATCCGCGACGAACTCATCAACTTCTCGATCAACCCGGGCCTCAATATCCCGGCGGCGACCTTCAACGCGCCCCGCACCCTGCACCAGGGCGTGGAGGCGGCGGTCTCCCTCGACCTCGCGCGCGACCTCACCGGCATCTGCGACACCCTGAGCGTGTCGCAGGTCTGGACGCACAACGACTTCCGCTTCGTGAACGACCCGCTGTTCGGCGACAACCGCATCGCCGGCATCTCTCGGGACGTCCTGCGCACGGTGCTCACCTACACCCATCCGAGCGGGTTCTATCTCTCGCCGTCCCTCGACTGGGTGCCGCAAGGCGCGTTCGCCGACCACGCCAACACCCTGCAGGTGCCGGGCTATGCCCTGTTCAACGTCCAGACCGGAATCGACTTCAAGAGCGGCGTCTCGCTGTTCCTCGACGCGCGCAACCTCACGGACGAGCGCTATGTCTCCGACGTCTCGGTGGTGACCAACGCCCGGTCGGCGCCGGGCGGCGCGGCCGGCCTGGCGGCCTTCTATCCCGGCAGCGGCCGCAGCGTCTTCGGGGGCATCAGGGCGTCGTTCTGAGCCCGTCCCGACCCGCCTCGGCGGCGCGGCGATGGTGCGTCACGGCATGAACCACGGCAGCGCACAAATATCCGTTGTTGGCGATTGCAGTCATCGTTTGCGCTGAGGCCGGAAGTTTGGCACTCAAGACGCGCAATTCCGGGGAGGAATGCGAAATCCGAGCGCTAGAACGGCCACGGACACTGTTGCTTCGTCTCGCGACGCCACCCATCCCGTTGCGGGCGATGGGCCGAAGCACCGTTGGCCGTCGGTCCTCACCCGTCGCGCCGGGCCGCGCGCGGGGATCGTCGGAACAGCCACCAAGGACGGTAGAATGACCGCATTGCTGCTGATCATCGGAGGCGGGCTGTGCGCCGTCGCCTACGGCATCCTCACGATCAACGCGCTGATGAAGCGCGACGCCGGCACCCACCGCATGCAGGAGATCGCCGGCGCCATCGCCGAGGGGGCACAGGCCTATCTGCGCCGCCAGTACGCCACCATCGCCATCGTCGGGGCCGTGCTGTTCGTGGCGCTGGCCTGGTTCCTCGGCATCAAGGTCGCCATCGGCTTCCTGATCGGCGCGGTGCTGTCTGGGGCGGCCGGCTTCATCGGCATGAACGTCTCGGTGCGCGCCAACGTCCGCACCGCGCAGGCCGCATCGACTTCGCTGGGCGCAGGTCTCGACGTCGCCTTCAAGTCCGGCGCCGTCACCGGCATGTTCGTGGCCGGCCTCGCGCTCCTCGGGGTGGCGCTCTACTACGGCTATCTCACCCGCATCGCCGGCCTGCCGCCGGGCAGCCGCGAGGTCATCGACGCCCTGGTGGCCTTAGGCTTCGGCGCCTCGCTGATCTCGATCTTCGCGCGGCTCGGCGGCGGCATCTTCACGAAGGGTGCCGATGTCGGCGGCGACCTCGTCGGCAAGGTCGAGGCTGGGATTCCCGAGGACGATCCGCGCAACCCCGCCACCATCGCCGACAACGTCGGCGACAACGTCGGCGATTGTGCCGGCATGGCCGCCGACCTGTTCGAGACCTACGCGGTGACCGTGGTCGCCACCATGGTGCTGGCCGCGATCTTCTTCGCCGGCCAGACCGATGTCGCCGGCCGCAACGTCCTCGAGACGATGCTGCTCTATCCGCTCGCCATCGGCTCGGCCTGCATCCTCACCTCCATCGCCGGCACCTACGCCGTCCGGCTCGGGGCCAACCAATCGATCATGGGCGCCCTCTACAAGGGCCTCGTCACCGCCGGCGCCCTCTCGATCGTGGCGATCGCGCTCGTCAACCTCGCCCTGTTCGGCAGCTTCTCGACGACCTTCACCACCAACGCCGGTGTCAGCTTCACCTCCGGCGGCCTCTTGGGCTGCGCCGTCATCGGCCTGGTGATCACGGCGCTGATCGTGGTCATCACCGAGTACTACACCGGCACGAACTTCCGGCCGGTGAAGTCCATCGCCGACGCGTCGGTCACCGGCCACGGCACCAACGTGATCCAGGGCCTGGCGATCTCGCTGGAATCGACGGCGTTGCCGGCCATCGTCATCGTGGCGGGCATCATCGCGACCTACTCCCTGGCGGGCCTGTTCGGCATCGCCATCGCGGTGACCGCGATGCTGGCGCTGGCCGGCTTCATCGTGGCGCTCGACGCCTTCGGTCCGGTCACCGACAACGCCGGCGGCATCGCCGAGATGGCCGGCCTGCCCCCGGAGGTGCGCAAGTCCACCGATGCGCTGGACGCCGTCGGCAACACCACCAAGGCGGTGACCAAGGGCTACGCCATCGGCTCGGCGGGCCTCGGCGCCCTGGTGCTGTTCGCCGCCTACACCAGCGACCTCAACTACTTCATCGCCAACGCCAGCCCGACGCAGTACCGGTTCTTCCAGGGCGTCAGCGTCGATTTCACCCTGATGAACCCCTACGTGGTGGTCGGCCTGCTGCTCGGCGGACTCATCCCGTTCCTGTTCGGCGGCATGGCGATGACCGCGGTGGGACGTGCCGCGGGTGCGGTGGTGGAGGAGGTCCGTCGCCAGTTCCGCGAAAAGCCCGGCATCATGGCGGGCACCGACCGGCCCGACTACGGCCGGGCCGTGGACATGCTCACCAAGGCGGCGATCAAGGAGATGATCCTGCCGTCCCTGCTGCCGGTGCTGTCGCCCATCGTCCTGTTCTTCGTGATCCAGGCCATCGCGGGCAAGTCCCAGGCCTTCGCCACGGTGGGCGCGATGCTGATGGGCGTCATCATCACCGGGCTCTACGTCGCCATCTCGATGACGTCGGGAGGCGGCGCCTGGGACAACGCCAAGAAGTACATCGAGGACGGCCACCACGGCGGCAAGGGCTCGGAGGCCCACAAGGCCGCCGTGACCGGCGACACCGTCGGCGACCCCTACAAGGACACGGCGGGCCCCGCCGTGAACCCGGCGATCAAGATCACCAACATCATCGCCCTGCTGCTGCTGGCGGTGCTGGCACACCTGTAGGACGAGAGCGGAACCAAGGACCCGCCTTCAGGCCCCAAAGTTCCGCACCTCATGAACTTGGAATAAAAAGGGGCGCCCCTGCCATGGGGGCGCCCCTCACATGTCGAAATGTGCGGTTGCGGTTTTCCGCACCGGAGCGGCGCGTCGAGGGCGTGAACCGGGAGAAGGCGATCCGGCAGCGCGAGGAGCTGGAGAAGGACGGCATCGTCACCAGGACGGTTTACCCGGAGGTGCCCGAGGTTGGAGTATGCGCTGAGCGAGATCGGCATTGCCTTGGGGCCCTCTCGCGCAGGTCGGCGTTGCCGCGCGGCGCGCAGTCAGTCGTGCGAGCCGAGTTCCGAGCGACGTCGACATCCTCAGTGCGAAGCAAGCGAGCGGCTTTCCTGCGCGGGGAGGCGCGCCGCCTCAATGGAAATCCCGGCTGCGGTAGATCCGCCGGTCGGGCGGTGCCGAGACATCCGTGGTTTCCGGCGGGAGCTTGAGGCCGCCCTCGCGCAGCGAACGCAGCTCGGGCGTCAGATCGCGGAATTTCTCCGCGAGGAGATGGACCACGGCGCCGGCCCGCTGGATGCGGCCACGCACCGCCAGGAACTGCGCGCTCATCGCGATGCGCCGGTTCGCCTCGAACACCTCGCGCCAGACGATGACGTTGGCGATGCCGGTCTCGTCCTCGAGGGTCAGGAACACCACGCCCCTGGCGGTGCCGGGGCGCTGGCGGGTGAGGACGAGGCCGGCGACGGTGACGCGGGTACCTTGCGTCAGCGCCGGGTCGTGGTGGGCCGAGGCCGGGATCGCGCCGATCCGGGCCAGGCGTTCGCGGAAGAACGCGACCGGGTGGCCCTTCAGCGAGAGCCCGGTGGAGACGTAGTCCTCGGCCACATGCTCCGAGGGGGCCATGCCCGGCAGGTCGGTCGCCGGCTCGCCCCGGAACAGGCCGTCGTCGGCATGGAAGGCGAACAGCGGCAGCGGCGCCTCCAACCGATGCGCCCGCCGGTCGGGCGGTGCCGCCTGTGCGGCCGCCCGTCGGCCCGAGGCCCCGTCGAGGGCGCGGGCCGCCCACAGGGCCGCGCGGCGATCGAGATCGAGGGAGCGGAAGGCGTCGGCCTCGGCCAGGCGCTCCAGGGCGTTGCGCGGCAGCGCCAGGGCCGCCTGGAGTCCTTCGATACTGGCGTAGCCGTTGCCGCGCAGGGCCACCAGCCGGCGCATGGCGGCCTCGGGCACTCCGCTCACCTGGCGCAGGCCGATGCGTACGGCAAAGCGCCGTTCGCCGTCCGGCCTCGTATCGGAGGACGGCTCCAGGGTGCAGTCCCAGTCGCTGGCGTTCACGTCCGGCCCGCGCACCTCGACGCCGTGCGCCCGCGCGTCCCGCACCAGCTGCGCCGGCCGGTAGAAGCCCATCGGCTGCGCGTTCAGGATCGCGGCCAGGAAGACGTCCGGATAATGGCATTTGAGCCAGGCCGAGGCGTAGACGAGGAGCGCGAAGCTGGCCGCGTGGCTCTCGGGAAAGCCGTAGGTGGAGAACCCCTGGATCTGGTTGAAGCAGCGCTCGGCGAAATCGAGGGGATAGCCGCGCCGGGTCATCCCGCCCACGAACTTGTCGCGGAACCCCTTGATGGTGCCCACATGCTTGAACGTGGCCATGGCCCTGCGCAGGCCGTCGGCCTCGGCGGGCGTGAAGCCGGCCGCCGTGATGGCGATCTGCATGGCGTGCTCCTGGAACAGGGGCACGCCGAAGGTCTTGCTGAGCACCTCCTTCAATTCGTCCGCCGGCCCGTGCTCGGGCGACGGCGAGGGATAGACCACCGGCTCCTGCCCCGAGCGCCGCCGCAGGTAGGGGTGGACCATGTCGCCCTGGATCGGGCCGGGGCGCACGATCGCCACCTGTACGACGAGGTCGTAGAACTCCTTCGGCTTCAGACGCGGCAGCATGGACATCTGCGCCCGGCTCTCGACCTGGAACACGCCGACGGAATCGGCCTTCGCGAGCATCGCATAGACCTGGGCGGCGCCCTTGCCGTCGGCGGGCGCGTGGGAATCCTGGGGGATGTCGGCGATGGTGGGATAATCGCGCCCGTAGTTCTCGCGCAGGAGATCGAGCCCGCGCCGGATGCAGCTCAGCATCCCGAGCGCCAGCACGTCGACCTTCATGAGGCCGAGGACGTCGATGTCGTCCTTGTCCCATTCGATGAAGGTGCGATCCGGCATGGCGCCGTTGCCGATCGGCACGGTCTCGTCGAGGCGTCCGCGGGTGAGCACGAACCCGCCCACATGCTGGGACAGGTGGCGCGGAAACCCGATCAGCGCCACGGCGAGGTCCACGGCCTGGCGGATCGCCGGGTTGTTCGGATCGAGCCCGGCCTGGGCGATATGCGGATCGGGCAAGCCGTCGCCCCACGAGCCCCAGACCGTGCCGGCCATCAGCCCGGTGATGTCGGGCGTGAGGCCCAGGACCTTGCCGACCTCGTGGATGGCGCTGCGCGGCCGGTAGTGGATCACCGTGGCGCAGATCGCGGCGCGGTGGCGGCCATAGCGGCCGTAGAGGTACTGGATCACCTCCTCACGGCGCTCATGCTCGAAATCCACGTCGATGTCGGGCGGCTCGCCGCGGTTCTCCGAGATGAAGCGGGCGAACAGCAGCCGGATCTTGGTGGGATCGACAGCGGTGATGCCGAGGCAGAAGCAGACGGCGGAATTGGCCGCCGAGCCGCGGCCCTGGCAGAGGATGCCGCGGCTCTCGGCGAAACGCACGACATCGTCGAGGGTGAGGAAGTAGCGCGCGTAATCCATCTTCTCGATCAGCGCGAGCTCGTCGGCGATGGTTTCCGCCACCGTATCGGGCACCCCATCGGGGTAGCGCCACCCCCTCGCACGCTCCCAGACCCGGTCGGCGAGGTGGCGCTGCGCGGTCTTGCCCGGCGGCACCGGTTCGTCGGGATATTCGTAACGCAGCTCCGCCAGCGAGAAATCGCACGCTTGGGCGATCTCCACGGTCCGGGCGATGGCCTCCGGGTGATCCGCGAACAGGCGCGCCATCTCCTGCGGGCCCTTGAGATGGCGCTCGCCGTTGACCTCCAGCCGGAAGCCCGCCTCCGCCAGGGTCACGCCCTCGCGGATGCAGGTGACGACGTCCTGCAGGGGCCTTCGCTCGGGCACGTGGTAGAGCGCGTCTGAGACCGCCACGAGGGGCGCGCCGAGCCGCTGGCCGAGCTCCGCCAGCAGCCCGAGCCGGCGCCGCTCGTCGCCGCGGAGTCGGTGACTGCCGGCGAGGTAGGTGCGCCCCGGGGCGGCGGCCGCCAGTTCGCGCAGGTTTGCGACGAACCCGTCCGAAGGCCCCGCCGCCGCCGCCGGCATCGCGATGAGGATCTGGCCCTCGGCCGCCGCCAGCAGTCCGTCGAGCCCGAAGCGGCAGTCTCCCTTCACGCAGCGGCGGTTGCCGTCGGTGAGCAGGCGGCAGAGCCGACCATAGGCGGCGCGGTCCATCGGATAGGCGACGACCGCAAAACCGCATTCCGTCACGAGACGGACGCCGGGGATGAAGCGGATCGGGCTGCCTTCGCGCGCCAGCCGCAGCGCCTCGGCATGGGCGCGGACCACACCCGCCAGCGTGTTGCGGTCGGCGATGCCGATGGCGGCGATCCCGAGTTGTGCCGCCCGGGCGACCATCTCCTGAGGATGCGACGCGCCGTGGAGGAACGAGAAGTTGGTGGCCGCCGCCAGTTCGGCATAGGACGCCGGCAGGCGACCCAGGGCTCCCTCGTCACGACCGGACGCCTGCTCGCCTGCCATGCTCCGGTGGACCCGAGCACCGCCGTCCGTGGAACCCCTCACGCGAACAGCCCGTGGACGAACCAGCGCGCGGGTGCCGGCGGCTCGTGCGCGCCTTCACGGTAGAGCCACAGCCTGCGGCCGGCCTCGTCCTCGACGAGGTAGTAGTCGCGTGCCACCGCGGCCTCGCTCCACCATTCCGCGGCGATGCGCTCCGGCCCTTCCGCATGCGTGACGACGTGAAGGCGCGCGCGCCAGTGGAAGCGACAGGGGGCTCCGTCGCGCTCCGAGGCGAGTACGTCCTGGACCGGCTCGCTTCGGCGCAGGAGCACCAGGGGGCGGCGCGGCCGCATCGCGATCGTCTCGTCGAGAGCCTTGGCCTCGTCGGCCCATGTCAGCACGGCCTTCTCCGCTTGCCAGGGGACGGTGCGCTGGGCACGCTCGGGGATGTGGCTGCGGCGCGGCTCGAGTCGCAGCGGCCGGCGCCCGAGGCGCTGGTGCAGGGCATCGGCGAGGTGGCCGCCGACGCGTGGGACGGCGGCGCGGTCCGCGTCCCGCAACGCGGCCTGGACCGGCCTCATCGTTCCGGTTTCGGTCACCTCGAGCCGCACGGTCTCGAAGCCGAAGCCGGCGTCGAGGCCCGCCCCGAGCCGGTCGAGCCGGAGGTCGAGGAGGCGGGCGACCGCAGCGGGGCAACGCGTGGGCTCGGACAGGGCGAGGTCGAGACTGCGGTCGAGACCGTCGACGCGGGTCAGGATCAGCCGCAGGGCCCGCGCGCCGAGGTCGGCCGCCGCGAGCCGGGGCGCCAGGTCTTCGATCAGCTGCGAAGCGGTGACGACGATGTCGCTCTGGCGCCCGATCGGATCGAGGAAACCGCGTGAGGCCGAGAAGGTCGAAACGTCGCCGAGCGCGATCAGGGGCTCCGGCCGCAGGCCGAGCGCCTGATCGAGACGCATCAGCAGCGTTTTGCCGAATCGCTTGGCGAGGGGAGCACGCGGCGCTTCCATGAGCTGCCCGATTCGGCGCAGCCCCAGGCGGTGCAGGCTCTCGGCCATGGCCGGATCGACGCGAAGCGCCCGCACCGGCAGATGGCCGATCGCCGCCTGGGTCACTCCCGGGGTGACGATGCAAGGCGAGAATCCGCCGCCGTGGCGTGCCAGGGCGAAGGCGGCGCCCGGGGTGTCGGCCAATGCCAGTCGGGCCGGCAGGGCATTGGCCGCCAGACGCCGTGCGAGATCGGCCATCAGGCGGGTTTCGCCGCCCATGAGATGGCTCGCGCCCGCGATGTCGAGGAACAGGCCATCACCGCCCTCGGAAGCGCGGAAGGGCGAGACGGTGGGGGTGTATCGCTTCGCCCATAAGCATAGACGCGCCAGGGCCGCGGCGTCGGCCTCTGGATCGGACGGATGGACGACGATGCGCGGGCCGATGCGGGCACGGGCACGCGCCAGGGGCTCGCCCGGCCAGAGATCGAGGGAGGCCGCGAGGGCATCGACGGCGGTCAGGCGCAGGCCGCCGGGACCGGCGGCCGCGACGACGACCGGCGCTCCGTCCTCCAAGTCGTCACGTGAGCCGCGTGCCGCGCGTCTCAGCCGCGTGATCGGCCAGTGCTCCAGCCAGATCGAAACGATGCGCGGCATGATCCCACTCCAGGAGCCAGAAACCCGTCCGTCCGTTGCGGCAGCGGTCGAGAGAGGCGCGCCAGCGGGGGCGCACGAGGCCGCCGAAGCGGTCGCGCAAGGCCGGCGCCGCCCCGATCCGCCAGCGCGTGACCGCGACATTGGCGGATTCGGCCCCGGCCGGGCGCAGGACCAGGAGCAGCCTATCCGACCGGCCCGCAGCCAGGTGCAGGCGCCGGCTCTGGATCACCGGCAGACCGGTTTCGATGAGGCCGGCCACGGCGCGCAGTCCGCGGGCGCTCAGGCTCTCCTCCATGGCGCGATAGGCGTCGGTGTCGTTCTCGACCTCGATCAGCAGCAGCCGCCCCGGATCGAGCCCGAGATCGGAAAGGCCATCGCCGTAGGGGGCCGGATATCCGCGCCCGAGGACGAGCATCGCCTCGCCCGCCCCTCGCGCGAGATGACGGGCGACGAGCGCCAGGGCGAAGCCGAGCGCGGCTGGGCCATCGGTCGTGGACTCCGGAGCGATCTCGTGGAGCGCGCCAAGGGCAAGACCTTCGAGCGGCATGCGAGCATCGATCGCATCGATGCCCACGGGTAGAGTCGTGCGTCCGCCCTCAGGCTTCGCCCGCGCCTGGAGGAGATCGCGTAAAGTCGAAATCGCGGTCGTCCGGTCGGTAGCCGGCTCGTCCGTGCCATTCCCGAGGGGCCGCTGTGCTCTGCTCATGCTCCAGGGATGGAACAAAACAAGAACATACTCAAGCTGACAATGCCCGCTCGGCGCCTCAAGCGATGGATCGAGGAATTGGCTTGTGGAGATCGGGAAAAGGGATCGTGAGGGAGGACCTTGCCCCACCTCCTGTCGTGTCGGTCAACCGACAGGGCGCCGAGCGAATGGATCGACGCAACGACGTCATCGCGGCATTTCGTTTTTGACACACGAAAGCCGGCCCGTTTTTGGCGGGCCGGCTTTCGCGTTGTTTGGTGTGTATGGGGTATTGATTTTGGTTGCGGGGANCGCTCTTCCGATCTGCATCGTTCGTCATCTAAGGGACGACGGCGTCACGGAATGACCGCTGTTTCCGGCATTTCGTTTTTGACACACGAAAGCCGGCCCGTTTTTGGCGGGCCGGCTTTCGCGTTGTTTGGTGTGTATGGGGTATTGATTTTGGTTGCGGGGACAGGATTTGAACCTGTGACCTTCAGGTTATGAGCCTGACGAGCTACCGGGCTGCTCCACCCCGCGCCAAAGGCGTGATCGTTTTTTTATGAGGGCGTGTTTTGTTCTGTGCAGGTCTGGCGGCGACCGACTCTCCCGTGTCTTGAGACACAGTACCATGGGCGCTGGTGCGTTTAACGGCCGAGTTCGAGAAGGGATCGGGTTCTGGGCACACCGCTCAAACCACCAGACCGGCACAGGACAAAGCGTTCGGCAAGCATGGCGCGACGCTATCGCGTC